>PLDF01000032.1 GCA_003135055.1 Bryobacterales bacterium
TGCCGTTGCCGTTGTTGTGGTACACCAGCATCGATATCGGCGGGAAGACGTCGGGATGGCAGTAGCCGCGATTGTCCTTCGCCCCGCACCACACATCGTCCCAGTCCCACTGGATGTAGCGCAACACGACNNAGATCGAGGTATCCGTCGCCATCCAGGTCCACCCAGGCCGCGGACGTGGACCAGCCGCTGCCGCCGACACCGGCCTGCTTCGTCACATCGCTGAAGGTCCCGTTGCGGTTGTTGCGATACAGGTGATTTCCGCCCAACGAGGTGACAAACAAATCTTCGTAGCCATCGTTGTCGTAGTCGCCCACCGCGACGCCCATACCGTAGCCCACGCCGGCCACGCCCGCTTTCTCGGTCACATCTTCAAAGGTGCCATCGGCTCGCTGGTGATAGAGCCGATTCCAGTATTTCGGATCGGTCTTCTCCGGAATCGTACCCTTCGGCACATAGTCCCCGAATGGCGCTCCGTTGACCAGATACAAATCGAGTCGCCCGTCGTTGTCGTAATCGAACAACGCGACCCCCGACCCCATGGTTTCGAGAAGATATTTCCGTGAGCTGTGCGGCGCCTGATGCAGGAAGCGGACTCCCACCGACGATGTCACATCTTCAAAATCGGCCGGAACCCGATCCGCTGTGGACGTGGTCTGCCCGAAGCTGCTCACCAGCACCGCGACCAGAAAGCCGGCTGCGGCCGTCAGCACTGCCGGAATTTTCACTAACGGTTCCTCGTCATGCTTAGGACTCCAGCCGGGCGCTTTTCGAAGATGAGAGACCCATCTCCGCGCAACTGTCGCGAGTGTTTATCGCGCCGATCCTCGGCTGAGGTCCGGCGGCATCGAAATCGATTGAGTGGCTCAAGCCAAATCCCACGCATCTGGCTCAACGAAAGCCAACGCCCACGCCCCGGAACCTTGTGGTCACAGATTACCCGATGCTGCCACTCAGTGGCGGTGCGAGGCATGCTCGGATGTTCCTGCTCAATCTTTCCCAGCACGCCAGCTTTGTTCCCGGCAGAGGCCAAACCCGACACTATATACAACTGTGGATTCCATTTTCTGTGTGGCACACGCTGTGCCTACAATAGCCCCATGAATCCGCGCGGTATCCGGATCGGCCTTGGTCTTGCCACCCTGCTGAGCGTGGCTGCGGCCCCCCGGACCCACGCGCAATCTGCAAGCCCGCTCCACGCTCCTGCTGCCTCCGCTGCTGAACCGCAGCTTCACGCGGACGACGCAGTGGCGCGCACGGAGCTGGAGACAGGAACGCAACTCACCGCCCACGGCTATCTCCAGCAGGCCATCCCGCATTTACTCGCGGCGCAGGCGACCGGCATCGATCCCTATGCGACCGGGATTAACCTCGGAATCTGCTACCTCGGGACAGGAAACTACACCCAGGCCATCAAGGTTCTCGATACGCTGGACGCATCCGGGCTCGGCAGCGAAGCCGTTGAGAATCTCCTCGCCCAGGCGTACATCGGAAATGCGCAGCCTCAGGATGCGCTCCGCAGTTTTCGTCGCGCCGCGGCCGCCACACCCCAGGACGAGAAGCTCTACGCTTACCTCGCCNNTCGAGCGCGCCGCGCAGCTGGAGCCCAACAGCTACATCGGATTCCTTGCCCTTGTGCAGAAGGATCTGTATGAAGACAATCTCCCCGCTGCGGATAAAGTCCTTCACCAGGCCATTCAGTCCGGCCACGACGATTACCGGATGCTCTCGCTGCTTGGTACCGTCCTGCTGCATGAAGGGGCGGCGCCGGGCGAGCCACGCTTTGCCGAAGCGGAGAAAGCTCTCGAGCAGTCCGCCCAGGAGAACCCCGCCTGGTCAGCCACGCAAATCGCTCTGGGCAAAGTCTGCCTCATGCAGAATGAGCCGCAGAAAGCCGTCGAACACCTGGAGATCGGGCGCCGCCTGGAACCCGATAACCCAGCCGTCTACGCGAGCCTGGCCAGCGCCTACGATCGTCTCGGCGAACATGCCCAGGCCCGGCTCATGCGGCTGCAGATTGGTCGCCTGCTGGCTGAAAAATCTGCAGGCGGCCGCGCCCCCGTTGCACAGCAGCCGTAGCAGGCCGCGGTTCCCGGAGCTTCCAGGTGCCGAATCTGCCCGATCCAGCACCTTCGTTTCCCGCCGCCGGATGCCCCAACTCAACTGCTTCTTGACAAATGCATACAATTTCCAATACAAAATGAGACTCAAATAGCAAGGGACGCTCCCCATGAGCTGAGTCTGAGTCCTTCTGCTATCCAATCAGGTCTCTTAACAAGTGCCAGGGGAGTCGTGTTCCGAGATTCGAAACGATTAGAACTCCCCTCGCGAGAAAACGTTTAACGCGACTACAGGAGGTCAGTTTATGAGCACCAGCGCCACACGGCGAGTTCTGTCGATCCTCACCCTACTCGCAGCCACTCTTGCGCTCCCCTCGTTCCGGGCCCTCGCCCAGGAAGGCACTGCGGGAAAAGTCGTGATCACGGTGGAAGACGCATCCGGAGCCGTCGTGCCCGGCGCCACCCTCACNNGCCCATCGGCGTCTATACACTCACCATCGGCCGTTCCGGATACTCCACCAGGGTCTATTCCGCGGTGATTGTCCAGGCGGGTCAGGTCACCGATCTCAAGGCGCAGCTTACCGTCGGCAGCACCACCACAACGGTACAGGTTACGGGTCAGACGTCCCCCGTGCTTCAGACCACCTCCAATGAAATCGGCACGGCCATCGATTCAAAGCAAATCCAGGATCTGCCCATCTATGGCCGCGATGTCAGCTCTCTCATTCAGACTGTGCCCGGATTCCAGGGGCAGGGCGGCTACGGCACGTTCAATGGCCTGCCGCTCTCGGACCAGGGCAACAACCTGGACGGCATGGTAGGTTCCACCGAGCGCATGAAGTTCGGCGGCAACACGGAACCGGCCGTCATGCCCCGTCTGGAAGACATCGAGCAAATGAGCGTGCA
>PLDF01000188.1 GCA_003135055.1 Bryobacterales bacterium
ATGGTGTAGATGCCGTAGGGATAAAAGCTGGGATTGGATGTGGCGGGGCAGCCAAAGGCGTGGGCGGCGGCGATGCGCCCCTGTTCCATGGAGACCGATGCCAGGGAGGGAAAGCCGACTACATCGCCGACGGCGTAGATGTGCTCGACCTTGGTTTGAAAGTGTTCGTCGGTGGGGATGCGGCCGCGATTGTCGGCTTCAATGCCGGCAGCGGCGAGGTTGAGGTCGTCGGTGGCGCCTTGACGGCCCACGGCGTAGAGCAGGGCATCGCCGGAGACTTTTTTCTTGCTCTGCAGGTTGGCGACCACGGTGCTGTCGGGGAGTTCCTCGACGCTTTCCACCTCTTCACCCAGGCGGAGGGTGACGCGGCTGTCGCGCAGGTGGTAGCTGAGGGCCTCGATAATTTCGCGGTCGGCGAATTCGAGCAGGCGGTCGCGCTTTTCGATGAGCGTGACGCGGACGCCGAGGACGGCGAACATGCAGGTGTATTCGACGCCGACTACGCCGCCGCCGACCACGATGAGCGAGCGGGGCAGCTCCGGCAGCGCGAGGATCTGGTCGCTGTTCACAATGGTGCGGCCGTTGATGGGAACTTGGGGCGAAGTTGCGGGCCGGGTGCCGACGGCGATGATGATGCGCTCGGCTTCGAGCGTGGTATCGGCTTGCGAGCCTTCGACACGCACCTGGCGGGAATCGAGGAAGCGGGCGACGCATGGGACCACGGCGATGCCATTGCGGGAAAGCTGGGAATCGGTCACGTCCACTTCAGTCTTGATGACGGCCTGAACGCGGAAGGCCAGGTCGGCCATGGTGATCTTTTCCTTGACCCGGTAGTTGATGCCGTAGAGTGCGCGGTAGTTGTAGCCGGAGAGGTGAAGGACGGCTTCGCGCATGGTTTTGGAGGGAATGGTGCCGGTGTTGACGCAGGCGCCTCCGACGAAGGAGCGGGCCTCGACTACGACTACGCGCTTCTTCATTTTGGCGGCGGCCACGGCGGCGCGCTGTCCGGAAGGCCCGGAACCGATCGCGATCAGGTCATACTTGACGGCGCTCATGCGAGTGTTTCTCCCGAGGAATGCTTAGGGATCTGGCTACGACAGGTGAACGATGGAATGCGGAGAAGATCCTCAACCGGAGGCTACCATACGACGGATGGGCGGGAGATGGCCGATGTGTAAATTTCGGGAGAGGAAAGAGATGGGATGCAGTGGGCGGGACGGCGCAGGGGATTGATTTCGGGCTGTAGATGAACTTGCGGGAGATGGGGAGGTTGCGGATCGATTGCATACAGAGGAGCCCTTTCTTGAGCTATTCGGTGACTTCATCGGCAGAATTCCGCTGAGCTTGAGTACTTTTCGGTTATGGCGGTGAATTGGAAGCTGCCTGGTCTGTCCAATCGATAGAGCGCTTGCCCTTGCTCAATTTGGAGTGGATTGATATTCTTGGGGCCGTTTTGCCTCCCTAGAGGGAGATGATCCGGAATTGATGGTCTCCATGTCAGAGTTGCGGCCGATTGCGCATTGCAGGTATCTGTGGATTGGACTGGTACTTCTCGCTTGCCCGGCCTGGTGCCGGCTTGAGGCGCAATCGGCGCCTGCCGCTGCGGCTGTGCCTCCGCGCCTGGCCGCAACTGCTCCGGTCCATCTGACTGCCGAGGAGGATCACCAGCGGCTTTTGGACCTGCTGGGGATCAAGGAACTCCGGCGAGGAGTGGACACAAATGCTCAATCGCCTCATGCGGCTAACTACGACGAAGCGAAGGCCAACGTTCACCCGAATCGGCCCGACCCGCTGGTGCTCAAAAACGGGAAACGGGTGACCTCGGCCAGGACTTGGTGGAGCAAGCGCCGCCCTGAGATCGTGGAGGACCTTGACCGCGAAATCCTGGGCCGAGCCCCAGCCGGACTGCCCAAGGTGAGCTGGGAGGTGGTGAGCACCACGGCTGAAACCATCGGCGATGTGCCGGTGGTGACCAAAAGACTGACTGGGCATGTGGACAACTCGGCCTACCCGGAGATTGAGGTGAAGATCGACCTGATCCTGACTACGCCGGCCAAGGCTTCCGGCCCGGTGCCGGTGATTCTGTATCTGGCCTTCAGCAGGGAGTTTTCGGCGGCTAATGCGAATCTGACGCAAGAGATGAGTATGTGGCGAGGCGATGACCTGGGTATTCCATGGCAGCAGCAGGTGCTGGCCAGGGGGTGGGGCTTCGCGATCCTGAATCCCGTAAGCTACCAGGCGGACGACGGGGCGGGGCTGACCGAGGGCATGATCGGGTTGATGAACAAGGGACAGCCGCGCAAGCTGGACGACTGGGGCGTGCTGCGCGCCTGGGCCTGGGGCGCCGACCGCGCCATGGATTATTTTGAGACCGACAAGGCCGTGGACGCCAAGCGCGTCGGAATACAAGGCCACTCGCGCTACGGCAAAGCCACCGTCGTCAGCATGGCTTACGATCCGCGCATCGCCATCGCTTTCGTCAGTTCCTCCGGCGAGGGCGGCGCCAAACTCCATCGTCGCAATTGGGGCGAGTTGATCGAGAACGTCGCAGCAGTCAACGAATACCACTGGATGGCCGGCAACTTCCTGAAGTACGCCGGACCGCTCAAGTGGAGCGATCTGCCGGTGGATTCGCATGAGCTGGTGGCGATGTGCGCGCCGCGCCCGGTGTTTCTCAGCGCCGGCAATTCCATCGACCCGGCCGTCGATCTCGGGAATTCGGATGCGTGGGTGGACGCCAAGGGCACGTTCCTGGCTGGCGTCGGCGCCGGACCCGTATACCGCCTGTTGGGCAAGAAGGATCTCGGAACCGCCGTATTTCCGCCTATCGAAACGGGACTCCTGGACGGCGACATCATCTTCCGCCAGCACAGCAGCGGACACACGCCCAACCCGAACTGGCCCGTGTTCATAGCCTTCGCCGACCGCGAATTCAATAGCTCCTCCTCGCGGTAATTTGTGGGGCAGGCAATCCTGCCTGCAGCCGCCTTTCAGGCGGCTATTTCGGGCTATGCGCGAGTCTCCGCGCCCGGCTGCGCCGTCTCTCCGGAAAGCCGACGGCCGCCAGGATTGGCTGCCCCACAATTTGTGCCAGAATGGTCCCCAGGATGCAAAGTAAGTGACGAGTGCGCGCGGGGTGAGCGGCCGCGGTCTTAGTTAGTGTGCGATAAGTCTTATAACATGCGTGCCGGGCGCAACCGAAAGCGCTTCATCGGCGCCGTAAGAGCGTAAGCCGTATCCATTTCGTAAGCCCGAACATGACTCCGACTCCAACAAGAAAGAACCCGATGAATGCTGGGAACTGCGCAAGACTAAGTATGGCGGTTGTCACAGCCTGCCTGCTATCGGCGCACGCCCAGCAACCGCCAAATCCGCAGGCCGCCGCCAAGACGATCGTATTCGTCGCCGGACCCAAGGATCATGGCGCTCCCGGACGGCACGAATATATGAAGGACCTCACCGCCCTTAAGTGCTGCATCGACCACGCGTCTAATATCAGCGGCGTCAGTACCCGCATCTACAATGGCAAAGTGCCGGCGATCAACCTGCTGCGAAACCCCGCCGCTATCGTGCTCGATAGCAGCGGCGACAGAACCCCGGAAGAGTCTCACGCGCTCTTTCCGCAGAACGATATGACGGACCAGAAGACTTTCGATCCGTACACCACCGAGCGCCTCAAACA
Source organism: Bryobacterales bacterium (assembly GCA_003135055.1). Lineage (GTDB taxonomy): Bacteria > Acidobacteriota > Terriglobia > Bryobacterales > Bryobacteraceae > PALSA-243. Next base: position 3,683 of record PLDF01000188.1, read on the forward strand.
GTTCGACCAGCTCATGAAAAATGGCACGGGCCTCGTCATCTTCCACTACACGACCCACGTTGTGAACGAATCCGCGAAGAACTACTTCCTCGACTGGCTGGGCGGATATTACAAAACCGGCTACTCGAAAGTCGTCCTGGGGACGTGGACGACGTCACTCGCCGCCCCCGATCACCCGATTCTCCGCGGCGTTCAGCTCATCACGTACGACGAAGAAATCTTCACCAACGAAATGCTTCCCGACGATCCGCGCCGCACGATTCTGCTCAACGGCAAGTCGAAGGATGGCGTGACTTCGGTCCTTTCCTGGGCCGTGCAGCGGCAGGGCGGCGGCCGCGGATTCGTAATGGCGGGCGTCGACTTTCACAAGAACCTGCTGATCGAGAGCAACCGCCGCCTGCTGGTCAACGGAATCCTGTGGGCGGCCCATGTCGAAGTGCCGGAAGGAGGCGTACAATGCGAGCTCACCGACGAAGCGATGAAGTAACCGGTACCGCGACCGCGTGGCGGCCGGTTCAGATGTCGTCCGCGAGATTCGGTGCTATCGTGAAACCGCTTGCCGACGCGGCGCCCGACTCCGATCGGAGCCACGACCGTAAGGGAGTGATTTTCCGCAAAACCACAAAACCACCCGGTCACGGAACCAGGATTGTGATTAGCCCCCTCGTGACACTGCTCGTGGCTGCGCTCGCACTGCCCGCGCAGACCGACTGGCCCGTGTATGGCCACGACGCCGGAGGGACCCGCTTCTCTTCGCTAAAACAGATCACGCCGAAGAACGTCGCGAAACTGGAGCTCGCGTGGAGCTACGATACCCAGGCGCCGATAACCCTTCCGCCAATAACCCAGCCGCCCGCCAGTCCTGCGCTCGGCCGCGGTCCGGACGGCCGTGGTCCGGACGGTCGCGGTCCAGGCGGACGCGGAGCGGCCGGCCGTGGCGGCCGCTCACGCCGTTCCGAAAGCACGCCGCTTGTCATCAACGGCGTGATGTACCTCTCGACCGCGTATAATCGCGTGCTCGCTCTTGAGCCCGAGACTGGTAAGAAGATCTGGGAGTACGAAAGCCAGCACACCCCCGCGCTGCGCGGTCTCGCATATTGGCCGGGCGACTCCCAGACGCCGCCGCGCCTCGTTTTCGGCACCGGCGACGGATGGCTGATCGCACTCAACGCCAAGACCGGCAGACTCTCGCCCGGCTTCGGCAATGAAGGCCTGGTAAACCTGCGCCAGGGCCTCCCCGAAAAGTATCAGCGCAATCAGTACGGCATGTCTTCGGCCCCCACGATTTATAAAAACCTGGTGATCACCGGCTCGCATGTTCAGGAAAGCCCTTCGCTCGGGCCGCCGGGCGATATTCGCGCCTGGGATGCCAACACCGGAAAGCTCGTCTGGACATTCCACACCATTCCCCAGCCCGGTGAGCCGAATCACGAAACCTGGCAGGAGGACCAGTGGCAGGACCGCTCCGGCGCCAACGCCTGGGGCTCCGTAACGGTCGACCTGGAGCGCGGCGTACTTTTCGCGGGCGTCGGTTCGGTCACGCGCGATTTCGACGGCGGCGATCGCAAGGGCCTCGATCTCTATGGCAACTGCATCGTAGCTTTGGACGCCGCGACAGGCAAGCTCAAATGGTATTTCCAGACGACGCACCACGACAATTGGGATTACGATCCCACCGCCCCGCCCGCGTTGATCGACGTTGTCCATAAAGGCAAGAAGATCCCCGCTCTGGCGCAGAGCACCAAGCAGGGACTGCTCTTCCTGCTTGACCGGACCACGGGCAAGCCCATCTACGGCGTGGAAGAACGTCCCGTTCTTTCCGACAACACCGTGCCGGGCGACGAGCCATGGCCCACCCAGCCATTTCCCGTAAAACCTCCGCCTCTGACGCGCAATACCTTCGATCCGCGCGAGGTGTCCACCGTCACGCCCGAGCACGAGAAGTTTTGCCGCGCGTTGCTTGAGACCGAAGGCGGCGCAGCGGGTGGCGGACCTTATGCGCAATATGGCCCCAAGCTGCGCGTCATCTTCCCGAGCTGGATCGGCGGCGGCAATTGGGGTGGCACGTCGTTCGACCCTCGCCTCGGATATGTGTTCGTCAACATGCAGGACCTCGGCAACCTCAATAAGATGATCAAGAACGCGAGCGGCCAGTTCTACGTGCGCGTCTCACCCGACGACAAAAGCCTCGACGCCGATTCCAGCCTCTTCATCGACACCAAGAATAGTTGGCCCTGTCAGCAGCCTCCCTGGGGCGAGCTCGTCGCCGTCAACGTCAATACCGGAAATATTGCCTGGAGCGTCCCTCTGGGCTCTTTCGATGAGCTCGACGCCAAGGGCGTTCCCAAGACCGGCACGCCCAACGTGGGCGGCTCCATCGCGACCGCCGGTGGAATTGTGTTCATCGGCGCATCGTCGGACGAGCGTTTTCACGCCTTCGACTCGCGTACTGGTAAGGAACTTTGGACGACAAAGCTAAACGATGTGGCGCGCTCCGTGCCCATCACCTATCAGGGAAAAAATGGCAAGCAATACGTGGCGGTGATGGCTGCCGGCGGCGGCGGCCCGTTAGTTACCGGGGCGCCGACCGGCACGGGCCGTCTTTACGTATTCGCTCTCCCGTAGGTCTTACCATAGTGTCCGTGGCGCACGCACTCCTGCGTGCAGCGTTCACACTCTCCAGAAACCTCGCGGACAGGCCAAGTGTATACCGAAACAGCGCGGAATCTTTGCCTTGCACGGAAATACACTTCTGCGCGGTGGCAAAAAACCGAGGTTTCTGCCGCAAGAGACGCTCCCGAAGGGATCGTCTGTCGCTCGTGTGAACGCTTTTCCTTGCCGGGACCCTCAAGAATCCACAAGAATCCAAGCAGCACTAGCATATAGTTCGAACCTCATACTATACTAGATGTCTTAGCTCAGCTAAGCAGGAGTTGCCCCGTGGCCCAATCCGATGCCGCCACCGCATGGACGAAGCGCCCTCTCCGCTATCTCCTCGAGGAAACGCCAACCTTCGTGACCATTGCCGAGTTGGCTACCTCTCGCGGTCTGATTACCGATCCGAACGGCAGTAAGATCTTGCAACTGGCGCGCTCGCTCGCCGAACATCCCCGCGTCCATGCCCTCAGCATCACCGATAATCCAGGCGGCCATGCCATGCTGAGCGCCGATACCATGGGGACCGATCTCATGTTCCGCGGCCAGGACGTGATCATTCACCTGTCCTGTAAAGACTGGAACCGCAACGCGCTCGAGAGTCGCTGCTGGATGCTGGCCAGCGAAGGCTTTCGCAACGTCCTGGCCCTCTCCGGAGACTACCCCGTCACCGGCTATCATGGCCAGGCCTCTCCCGTTTTCGATATCGATTCGGTGGGACTCTTGAAGCTCCTCTCCGAAGTTCAGGGCGGCCACTTTTTCTCCGGCGCCGTGGTGTCGAACTATAAGCGGTTCGAGCGCGAGGTCATGCCGCAGTACTTCAAACTCGCCAGGAAGATCCAGGCCGGCGCCCGCTTCATCATCAATCAGATCGGCTACGACGCGCGCAAAATGGACGAGTTGCTCAAATATATGGTGTTGCACGGCTTGAACGTTCCCGTGATGGCCAATGTTTTCGTGCTCGGCGCAACCGCCGCCCGCTATTTCCACGCGGGCAAGATTCCAGGCGTCACGGTCACCGACTCTCTGCTGGCCCTGGTGGAAAAGCGCGCCGCCTCTCCCGACCGCGGCCGCGCCTTCTTCCTCGAGTTTGCCGCCCGGCAATGCGCCATCGCTCGGGGACTCGGTTATCGCGGCGTCTACCTGGGCGGCCATCTCCGTTTGGAAGACTACGACCAGATCTTCCGCATGCTCGACGCCTTCGCGCCCGGCGATTGGCGGGAGTTCGCCCGCGAGATCGGGTTTTCCCAACCCGGCGAGTTTTACTATTTCGAGCCGGAGCCGGACACCGGCCTGTGTTCCACCCAAATCAACCGCGAGTACCTGCGATCGAAGCAACAGCCCCCGGCCGCTTCCCTGGCGTACAGGGCTAACCGGCAGATACATCGTCTGGCATTCGAAGAAGGCAGCGCCGGTTTCCGGGCGGGTCAGGCGCTCTATCAAATCGTCGAGCCCTCCCTCAAGCTGGCGCGTGCGCTCCATGGCGCCGAGCGCACTCTGAAAGCCCTCTCGTTCGACTGTCGCGATTGCGGCGATTGTTCGCTGCCGGAAATCGCTTACCTGTGCCCCGAATCCCAGTGCGCGAAGAACCAGCGCAATGGGCCGTGCGGCGGCACGCGCCAGGGCCTCTGCGAAGTCGGCGACAAGGAATGCATCTGGGCGCGCGCCTACGACCGCCTTAAAGCTTACGGAGAAGAGGAGCGCATGCTCGAAGGGCCGGTCGTTTATAGAGATGGCGCGCTCAAGGGAACCAGCGCCTGGGCGAACGCCTTTCTCGGCCGCGACCATCGCGGCAAGCGCCCGGGTTGATCATGAATCCACAAGGCCCCCACTACCGCGGCAAGCGCCCGAGCTCATCATGAATCCACAAGGTCTGAATCGGCCGTTCTACGTCATCGGCGAAAACATCCATACCACGCGCGTGGTGCTCCGCGAAGGCAAACTGGTGGCGATATCCCCCAGCGGCGAGGAATCCGTCCGCTATGCCACCACCGCCGGAGAGACGCGCTATCTCCCCATCCTTGAGGAATTCAAGAGCCGCCAGGCCTATCGGGAAGGCAAGGTCAAGCACGTCATGGTCGCCGTGCGCGCCGCCATGTCCGGCGTGGAGCCGGTTGCGAGCGAAGGGCTGACCTATCTGCAGACCCTCGTCGATAGGCAGGTCCGGGCAGGCGCCGATTTCCTCGATCTCAACGTCGACGAGCTCTCCTGGAACCGCGACGAGCAGAAGGCGGCCATGCACTGGCTGGTGCGCGCTCTGGAGCCTCTGTCGCCAGTTCCACTCTCTATCGACTCCTCCAACCAGGAGATCCTCCTGACTGGCATCGAAGCCTGTGAAGGGAGAGCCGGAAAGCCCATGCTCAACTCCGCCTCTCTCGAGCGCATCGATGCGCTCGATATCGCCATGCATTATGAGCTCCCCGTGGTCGTGACCGCCTCCGGCTCAAGCGGCATGCCCAAGGATGCCGAAGACCGCATCGATCACGCTTCCCAGATGGTGGAGGCGGCGCTGGCCAAAGGCATTCCCCTGGAACGCATGTACGTCGATGCGCTGGTGTTTCCCATCTCCGTGGACAGTCAGTTTGTCAATCAATGCCTGGACGCGTATCGGCATCTGCGCGCGAAATATGGAGAGCGTATCCATCTGACGGGCGGCCTCAGCAACGTCTCTTTCGGCATGCCATGCCGGAAGCTGATCAATGAAGTCTTCATCAACCTTGCCGTTGAGGCAGGAGCCGACAGCGGTATTGTGGATCCGGTCGCAAGCAGTCTGGACCGCATCTTCCTGGCCGACAAACAATCCCGCCCATACCAGCTTGCGCTGGACATGTTGTTGGGCCGCGACCCCGGTTGCGTGAATTACCTCGAAGCTTACCGCGAAGGCGAGTTAGATTAGATCTGGCGGCAGTGTGAGCACGCCGCGACCCGTAACGGCCGCAAAACCGGCGCGCCGTTAGCCCTTGCGCACCGCCGTGGGACAGACGCTTTCGTCTGTCAACCCCGCGATCTCAGCCATTCTTCTACACCTGCTTGAACCGCGCTCGCCACGACCCTGCATCCCCAGGTTTCCCAGACCCGATTTGCCGGAACAGGGCGCATTGTTCCCCGGCCCGTCCCATCTATCTTAGCCGCCTCAACGCGCCGGCTGACTCACGAAAGCAGCCACGTCCTTGGCGGCTTTGGTTTCCACGCCAGGCTTTTGCAGAAAGCCCAGATCGCGGAACCAGTCGATGAAGCGGTATTGCCATGTGCCATACGGCGTGTCGTTGCGGTCCGTCAAGCCGCCGGTCTGGTGACTGCCGTCGGGCAAGGCGTCGCCGGGGTGGCGGCCAACGCCGTAAATGTGCATCTCGATATTCGGCACGCTGATAGCCAGCATCGCGGAAAAATATTCCATCGCCCAGACCGCATGAACGCGATCGCCCGAGCCGCCACAGGCGACGAATGCGGGCGGAACATTGCGCGGAATCGGCGGGGGCGTGCGATTGCGGGCGAAAGGCGATGGACCGGGATAGATGATGCCCGCAAAGTCGGGCCGCGAAGTAACTCCCGCCAGAGGATCGCTGGGGTCGCTGTTCTTTTTGTCGAAGTCCGGATATAGTACAGCCGCCGGAGCGGCTAATTCCGCGCCCGCCGAGAAGCCCATAATGCCGATCTTGTTCGGATCGATGGCCCATTCCTTGGCGTAAGCGCGCACCAGGCGGATGGCCTGTAGGGCGTCGTATACCTCGTCGGTCTGCGGGTTATAACCGTCGCGGCGCAGGCGATTCCGCAGAATGACGGTAGTGACCCCGTAGTTATAGAAGAAAGGAACGAAATCGGCGGCCTCGCTTCCGACGTTCAGAGTGTTGTGCCCGCCGCCCGCCGCCAGAATCACGGCCGCGCCGGTATTGAAGCCGCGATCCACCGTGTGTACTTCAATCGAGGGGTTGTGAATGTTGACGATGCTGTTGATTCGCCCCGGCACGGTCTGGCTCATGTTGTATTGCTCGGCCTCGCGGATGCGGTCCATTTTGAGGAAAGGCGAGCCCGGCGGATAAAGAGCGATCACCACGCCGCCTTGCAGGATGGGCAGCGGGACGTACGGAGCGTCGGTTGACGGCCCCGGCCTCGGCACTGCAAGAGGCGCGGGAAGAGGCGCCAGCGTCGCGTGCGGAGCGACCGTTGCCGGTTGTTGGGTGCTTTGTGCGCTAGCGATAGCCGCCGCCAGCGCCGTCAAAGTGAAAGCTCGCCAGATCATATTTCTTTTCATATCGGTCACTGTTCTCATCGTATTAAATGTCGTGCTCAATGAGGCCCGGATGCCAAGACTATAGCACCGATGCGACGGGGGAGGCCCTCTACGGCTCTGGCGATTCGCGTGTCCGGATATTTCGCATCGGGCCCATAATCCGGCGTGGTGTTATCTGGCGGACGGGCAGGCGTCCCCGCACCTGCGGAAGAGACTTCCGGCGGCCAAGGACCAGGCGTTCCCCTATTTCGAATCGCCGGTAAGAAATAAAGAGCCGCGGCGCCCGACCTGGCGAAAAACCTCGCGATGCCGCTTGATTTGCCGTCCCACCGGTCAATAATAGAAGAACCTTGCCTGTTCGAATGAAAGACATCGCCCGCGACCTGGGCGTTTCGCAGATGACCGTCTCCAAGGCTCTGCGCAATCACAGCGACATCAGCGAGAAGACGCGCGAGCGCGTGCTGAAGCGGATGCGCGAGCTCAACTATCAGCCGGATTGGATCGCGCGCAGCATGGTCACCAAGCGCACCTACCTGGTGGGCCTGGTGCTGCCGGACCTGATGCACTCGTTCTTCGCCGAAGTGGCCGGCGGCGTCACCCGCAAGCTGCAGCCGCTGGGTTATCAGGTGGTGATCTCGAACACGGAAGAGAACGCCGAAACCGAGCGCACCCACGTGGCGAACCTGATCAACCGCAAGGTGGATGGATTCATCATCGCCTCGGCGCAGCGCAGCGGGCAGGAGGAGCCGTTCCGGCTGCTCGACAAGAGCGAGATTCCTTATGTGCTCATCGACCGCCTGATTCCGGGCGTGGAAGCGACCTACGTGGGCGTGAAGGACGAAGACCTGGGCGAGCTCGCTACGGGGCATTTGATCGGCCTGGGGTGCAAGCGGATCGCGCACATCCGCGGACCCAATGTATCCACCGGCGTGGGCCGCCTGCGCGGCTACCGGAAGGCTCTCACGAAGCGGAAGATGCCGGTGCGCAACGAGTACATCGTGAGCGGGCAGCACGGCGACAGCACCGGATACGACGCCATGCTGCAACTGCTGAAAGCCAATCCGCGGCCCGATGGCGTTTTCTGCTACAACGACCCGGTGGCGGCCGGCGCCATTAAGGCGGCGCTGGAGCTGGGGATGCGCGTGCCGGAGGACATCGCCATCATCGGCGCGGGCAACGTGCATTATTCCGATCTGCTGCGCGTGCCGCTTTCGACGGTGGACCAGAGCAGCTCGATAATCGGGGAGAAAGCGGCGGAGCTGTTGTCGGAGCGCATGGAATCGAAGAAGCCGCTGCCGGTGGAGCGCGTCTTTATTCCGCCGCGGCTGGTGCTGCGGGAATCGAGCAACCGGAGAACGGCGTAGACGTGGGGCGTGGGCGGACCCCCTGGACTGCCATGGGCCTAGGCTTGGCTGCCCGGCAGCACCTTCTTCGAAGGGGGACTTCCAGAGCGGCGGGGGAGATTTCACTTCCGCGGATAGTGCGTGATACGTCCAAGTGCCGGTGCGGGAGCTCGTCGGGCAGGTTTCCGATAAGCCACTTCATGGGAGTTATCGGAAAATGCGCTTTGCAAACCATTCTGTACGAGTAGTTCGGGATCCGACCGGAACCGCCGCACATAAGCTGCCTTAAGAGGAGTACCTTCCGAGCTAACTTCCCAGAGTCCGTATACGGCCGACTGCTTTTTGAGGGACGTTCGGAGGTGCAAAGCGTCTATTTCGGTTTTGGCTGAGCCGCAGGCAAACCTTCTTCCCATTGGTTGTCTGTCAACTGGTGCAGGTCCGTTCCATCAGACCGCATGGCGAACAGATCCGCGTATGGCTGATCACCGCTTAACAACATCGCTTCGTCCTTCCATCCCATCCGGCCGCTGGAAAAGATGTACCATTCTCCGTCAGCCGACCACGCTCCATGTGCATTGTTGCCGTGATCCTGAGTGAGACGCTTTATCCCCGTGCCGTCGGGCCGGATCGTGTAGATTTCGAAGTCGCCGTCACGAAAACTCGTAAACGCAATCAAGTCCCCTTTTGGCCACCAGCCTGGAAAATCGTCATAACCGCTGGTGAGCTTCGTGATCTTGCCATCCTCGAGGTTCACAATCCGTAGCCCTTGTTCCGCTCCCGCGACGCGGTACACGATACGCTTCCCATCGGGCGACCAGCTCGGGAATGCGGCGTTCGCATGCTCATTGGTGATCGTTCTGAAGCCGTTTCCATCGGGTTTCATGATCGCGATTTGCGCCTCGACGGCGTGGTTGGCGAAAGCGGCGCCCACGCCAAATGCGATCATCGAGCCATCGGGTGACCACTCAGCGCGCGCCAATTGCAAGCCTTTGCTATCGTAGATGCCTTTGGAAGGGTAAATGTCAGTGATGCTTTCCTTACTTACATCCATAAGTAAGAGTCCGGGAGTCTCGGCAAGAATCACTCGATCGCCTCGAGGCGACCATGCTGGAAAAAAGCCGGTACGAAACAGACTGAAAGAAGGATCGAGGCTTTGAACCGGCAGCATGCGCGCGGGTCTTGACTCGATGCTCTTGTGATAAACGACCATCCTTCCATCCGCCGACCACGAAGGGCTTTTCATGTTCCCGCGTACCGTCTTAACTTGGCCCAGCACCAGCCCTTTGCCGGGTCCGATGGGATTCCAGTAAAACACCTGGTCATCTACCAATTGAGGCGCAACCTTCAAGCTACTTCCGGTGGTTAGTACCTTAACGGCGCCCGATTCGACATCAACCGATGCCACCTGGGAGACCGCGAAGGGGCCCCTGGCCGTGCCGGTGCGGCCCGGATATACGTCTTTCGGCGTTGATTGATAGAAGATAAGGCGGCGGCCGTCGGAAGACCATTTGGGCGAGCCGGCGTAGCCGTCGATTGGGGTTAGGCGGCGGAGCGACGTTCCGTCGGATCGCACAACGTAAATCGCGAGGGATTGAATCCATTCCCAACCGCCATCCCAATGCGCTCGTTGCGTTTCGCGATCGGAGGTGAAAACAATCCATTTACCGTCAGGCGACCAGCTCGGTCGAAAACTCCCGGCGTTGGTCTTGGCGAGAGGCCGATACTGGCGCGCCGCCAGATCGAGCAGCCATATGTTCGCAAAACCGCCCTCCCGCGTGGACACGAAAGCCAGCGTGGAACCGTCCGGCGATAGAGCGGCTTGGTCGTCAAAACCCTGATAGTCCGTCAGGCGTTCGAGCCCGTCGCCGTCGGGATGGATCCGATAGATATCGGCAGAGCCGCTTCGTTCCGAAGTAAAAACAATCCATTTGCCATCGGCTGAGAATGAAGCGTTGTAGTCGAGCGAGTCCGGGCGCAGCAACGCTCGCTCGTGACCACCATCGACGTCCGCAATGAATAGACCAATCTTTTCCGGCCCGAGACGCGAAAAAAGCAGGCGAGTGGGCGTTTGTCCAATTGCCGCGCCAGTCAAGCAAAGGAGAAGTATCGCGCGCAACATGGGCGCAGCATAGCACAGAAATTCTCACAGTGTGCTGAAATCGAGCCCTATCCACGCCCTATCCAGGATGTAGAAATGAAATTCTCGAGCTGGTCGCATCTCCAAGTCCAGGCGCTCCAGCGTCTGCACGTCTATCACCCTACCGCACTGAAGCGCCCGGTTCCACTGAAACCGTGCGCCCGAGAAGTTCCGGACAAAATACGGCGCTATCGTAGATTGGGTGAAGAGCCCTGTTCGGTCGGGCCGTTCAACGGACCCACAGAAGTCAGACCCGCTCTTTACGGCGCACCGATACGACTTGTTTATTGCCGACGGGCAGCACCGGCTTGCCTGGGTACGGTTTCTCTTCCGTGAGCCACGCGCGAAAGAGCCGAACGCTTTCCGGGTTCAACGGATAGTTGATTTCGGGACAAGACCAGTCGGCAATGACATCTCCGAGAATTTGCTCCCCGTCCCAGATGAATCTGTCGGATGCCATGAGAGCTAATCCGACCGTTGAGAGTGCATCCGGTTGCAAATCCCTGGTCAACACCGCGTCGCAGAGCGCGATTAGCATCTCCCGCGTCACCGAAAACTCCCCTGCCATGTCTTCGATCCGCACGAGTGAGGTGCGCTCCGCGATTCGCTCTTCGGTTCCTGCCAAGTGCGCTGCGAGTGCGGCAGCCGTCGCCGCACCCGCGAAGAAGTCTGCCAAGACCTGTTCGCGCACGATCTGAGCCCTCAATCCAGCATACCGGTTTCCTGACATCCAATACGAAGAGGCCTCGATACGCTGCGCCTGAACGTCTCCGATCCTCTGTTCCTTCCGATAATGGCTGTCAGGCTTATCGGAAAGTAGTCACCCGCCGACCTCGTGTCGTTCATCGGGACGAATTGTCGCCTTATGTCGGACGATGACGTTGATTACCTCTATAACAGAATCGCGCCGCTAGAGTTGCAGGCGTGCGCAGCTCGGCGGCTATTTTGGTGAAGTTCTGTGCCGAAGACGGTTGTGGTCAACTGGCAGGCGGCGCTGAAGAAGTGAGCGGTGGGTTGCCGGGATACTGTCCGGTTGGGTCGACTGTTCCATACCTCATGTTATACATTTTGTATAGCGGTGCGGTTCGAATGGGACGGTGAAAAGAACCGGATCAACCAACAGAAGCACGACGGCCTCGCGTTCGAGACCGCCGCGCTTGTTTTCGACGATCCCCACGCAGTTTTCCGCAACGACCGGGTCGTGACAGGCGAACGGCGGTGGCACGCCATAGGATCCGCAGCCGGTGTCGAAACCCGAAGGCGGCGGGCGGCCGCTTCCGCCTGTGCGCCGCTTGACCATCCGATCATCCCGGGCGCGGGCGGCTTCCGCAAGGCCCGCTGGGCCCGGCGCTTGCCACGGAAAGAGTGGTGGCTTTCGAGTGATCTACTTCTTCATCGCGGAACCAGGACGGATTTATATGGCCTCGATATACGCTAAGTCACAAACACAAAACCTCTCGGCGGCCGATCGGAATTTGCCCGGAAGAATTGCGGCCCAGATCAAGAGTGCGGCGAAAGGAGACCGACAAAAATGAGCATGCTCAAGCGGAAATCCGGGATCGAAAAACGGACCAAACTCGGCTTGGCGCTGGAACAGAGCGCCAGGGAAATCCTGGCTAACGTGAAGGGCGGCAAGACGCTGCCCACGCGGCGCGTCGTGTTGCCCGACGAAGTGGATGTCATGAGCATCCGCAAAAGGGCCCGGATGTCGCAAGCGGAGTTTGCCCGCGCGTTAGCATCGATCCGAGGACCTTGCAGGAGTGGGAACAAGGCCGCAGGAAACCGGATGCAACCACTCGCGCCTACCTCGCGGTGATCGCCAGGAATCGGGAGGCAGTGCTGGAAGCGCTCGCGTCTTGAAACGCCGCGAACAGTCCGCCCCGCTGCGCCGCGAGCAGATGCGGTTGGGTGTCCGCGATCCAACGGCGGCGTGGGTTACCGCTACTTTTCTTTGTCCTTGAACCGCAGCATAATCCGATTCTCCTTGCCGCCGTAATCGAGCTGCAGATTCTTCACTTTCACCTTTTCCAGCGCGAAATACAGCAGGCCGGTCGTTGGTTGGTCCGTCTTCTTCTCCGGAAGCATCTTGTCCGTCAGCAGCTTTTCGAGCGCCGTGTCCTTCGGCTCGTCGGCGTTCTGCATTTTGGCCTTCACGTTGGTGGGGCCGTTGCTGCCGCTTCCCGATCCCGATCCGCCGCCCATGCCCCCTATGCCGAAAGTGGGCCGCGCCGGCTGGTTGCCGGTTCCGTTCTCATTGCGCACGATAATCAGGGCCGCGCGTCCGGCGATCTGGCTGGGCTCGAAGGGCGTCGATTTCTCCACGTTCTCCATATCGCGCAGCACAAAATCGTCGTGGGCAATCACGATGTCTTTGCCGTATTTCGGCTCCACCTTCACGTCGGCCACCATGTAATGGCCCTCCAGATCGGAGCCGAGCAGCTCCTTCACGTCTTCCGGCGTCGTGTAGACCGTGAACGTCACGATCAGGTCCTGATTCTCGCCGCGCGCCGTGACGACGGTTTTCTTCGGAGCGGCCTGGGAAAACAGCGCCGCCAAAAAAAGTAGAGCCGGAATGCGGAAAAACATGAGAATTCCTCTGCCCCGATTATACTTCTCCCTATTGAGGAGACTATACGCATGGTTGCTACAATGGAGCTTCACCCCAACTCAGGAGTAATACCCCGCATGGAAGACAAGGAGCGCACGCGCGCTTTGGAACTGGCCCTCAGCCAGATTGAGAAACAATTCGGCAAAGGCTCGATCCTTCGTCTGGGATCGAAAGATGCCCTCGTGCCCGTGTCGGTGATTTCGACAGGGTCGATTTCGCTGGATGCCGCTCTGGGCGTCGGCGGCTTGCCGCGCGGCCGCATCATCGAGATTTTCGGACCCGAGTCGTCGGGCAAAACCACCATCGCGCTGCAGGTGGTGGCGGAGGCGCAGAAGCGCGGCGGCATCGCGGCGTTCATCGACGTGGAGCACGCGCTCGACCCGTCGTATGCCAAAAAGCTGGGCGTGGATACGGACAACCTGCTGGTTTCGCAGCCGGATTACGGCGAACAGGCGCTTGAGATCACCGCGCATCTGGTCGGCTCCGGGCAGATCGATGTGCTGGTGCTCGATTCGGTGGCGGCGCTGGTGCCCAAGGCCGAGCTCGAAGGCGAAATGGGCGATAGCCACATGGGCGTGCATGCGCGGCTGATGTCGCAGGCGCTGCGCAAGCTCACGGGCACCACCAGCAAATCCCGCACATGCCTGATCTTCATCAACCAGATTCGCGAAAAAATCGGCGTGATGTTCGGCAATCCGGAGACCACCACCGGCGGACGCGCGCTGAAATTCTATTCGTCGATTCGCCTCGATATCCGGCGCATCGCGGCGATTAAGGATGGCGAAGCCGTGGTCGGCAACCGCACCAAGGTGAAGGTGGTGAAAAACAAGGTGGCGTCGCCATTCCGCGAGGCCGAGTTCGACATCATCTACGGCGAGGGAATTTCCAAGGAAGGCGATCTGCTGGATCTCGGCGCGGCGCAAAACATCATCGAGAAGAGCGGGTCGTGGTACAGCTACAAAGGCGACCGGATCGGGCAAGGCAGGGAGAACGCGCGGCAATTCCTCAAGGACAATGCCGATATCCGCCAGACCATCGATACCGAGTTGCGCAAGGCGCTGGGGTTGACCAAGCCGGATGCCGCGGCCGAGCCGATTCCCATGCCGGACCAGGCCGCGGCGCCGCGTCCGGTTGTCGCGCGCAGGTAAAAGACGGCGGAAGCAATGACCGAGCGGGAACGCGAGCGCGCCATACGGGTGAAGCTGGCGAAGTCGGAGAGCCGGTTTCCGGCCTTCGTTCCCACCGGCTTCGAAGCCCTCGACCGCGCGCTCGCGGGCGGATTGCCTCGTGGACGCATCACGGAATTATTCGGCGGGCCGTCGGGTGGCAAGACCACGCTGGCGCTTGAAATCGTCGCGCACGCTCAGGAAAACGGCCTTACCGCTGCTTGGATCGACGCGGAACACGGTTTCGACCCGGCTTATGCCAGCGATCGGGGCGTGAGTCTGGAGCGGCTTCCGATGGCCCGCCCGGATACCGCCGAGGAATCGCTCGAAATCGCGCGGCAACTGGCTGGATCGGGCGGAATCGACCTTTTGGCGCTCGATTCGGCGGCCGCGCTGACGCCGGCGCTGGAGCTGGAAGTCGGTTTGGGCGACGGCTCGGCAGGGCTGCAAAGCCGCGTTTTGGCGTCCGGATTCCGCCGCCTGGCCTTCGCGGCGGCTAGAACAGAAACGGCCATTCTTGTTTTGAATCAAGTACGTAGCCGCTCCGGCGCGTCCGAAGACGAGACCAGCGCGGGGGGGCCGGGGTTGAAGCTTCACGCGGCCGTGCGCATCGCTTTGGAGTCCGCCGGCGGGGCCGGAAACGTGCATTTCCGCATTCTGAAAAGCAAGGTGGCGGCGGCGTTCCGCGAGGGCGACCTGCGCCTCGATGGCGGCCCAGGACGCTCCAAGACCCAGTAAAACGGGCGTTCCAGCGCATTCGATGCAAAAAAACCTAGGAAAACCGGGCTTTTTTCTTTACTTCACCTGATGCTTCCCTTATGATTGATAGCGATTGGACGCGAGTTCGAACGAACTGCGCGCCGGGGAGAATCAGTTAAAAAGGAGAAATATGGCGAATACAAGAATGACCCAGACGCAACTGGTGAGAACGCTCGCGGAGGGCAACGAGATCAGCAACAAGCAGGCCAAGACTATTCTCGAAGGCCTCGCCAGCATAGCGATCGCAGAAGTCAAAAAGAACGGCGTGTTCGTACTGCCCGGAATCGGACGGCTGGTACGCCAGGATCGCAAAGCTCGTACGGGACGCAACCCGGCGACCGGCGAAACCATCAAAATTCCGGCCAAGAAGGTCGTAAAGTTCCGCGTGGCGAAGGCCGCAAAGGACGCGATCGTTCCGCCGAAGAAGAAGTAACCAGACCCCAGGGAGTTTCTGCAGGACGCGATCTAACGAGCCGCGTTCTAACACGAAGCGTTCCAAGAAGACGCGTTCTAAAAAGAAGAACCCCGCGTGCCCCTTAAACGGGTTCGCGGGGTTTTGTTATTTATTGGATCTTTGAAGCCGAACGACTAGGCCCAACTTGCGGGCTGCGCCTCGAAGCCTACGCCTGCTTCTTTTCTTCGATCTTCTCGTCGTCGTCGCCCTTCAAGGCAGTCTTGAAGTTGCGGATCCCTTCGCCCAAGCCCTTCCCGAGCTCTCCGACCTTCTTGCCTCCGAACAGCACCAGCGCGAGCACAAGAATGACGATAACCTCGGGACCGCCCAAGCCCAATACGCCGGCAAACTGAATGCCAGTGGGTTCCATACGGCCTCCTTAGATTCTATTGTACCGCCAAATACGGCCCAAACGCACGGAAGAATTCGTTCATGATCCGCCCTACGCCTCCAAATCCGTCCGTAAGGGAGGTTTGCGTTTGAACGCGCGGGAGCCATGCGGGCACACCGGCGCACCGCGACAATGCCAGCGCGGCTTGAAGGTACGTGCGGCGTTTGTAACCATCTACGGGTAAGGAAACTGCGCCGGTTCGATCGCCGGCATTCCGCCGCCGGCCTCGGCGATGCGCGCCAGCAGGCGCTCGCGGAGCTGCGCCGAGATTTGCTGCGTCTCCGCGCGGCCCGCCAGATTGACGTGCTGGAATGGATCGGCCGCCAGATCGTACATCATGTATTCGATATATTGCGGCGCGTCGGGAACCGGACGCCAGCCGCGCACTTTCGGCGCGGCCACGGCGTAGGTCCAACGCGGCGTCCGCAGCACGCGCCCCGTCATGAATTCGCTGAGGTGGATGTATACTTCGTCGCGCCAGTCTTGCGCGCGCCCTTCCACCAGCGGCATCGGGCTGCGGCCCTGCATCTCCGCGGGAACGGGCACGCCGGCCGCTTCGAGTAACATGGGCGTCACATCCACGTGACTGACTAACTGGCGCAGCTCAAGGCCGCGGTCGAACCCCGGACCCTGCACGATCAGAGGCACGTGTATCGAGCTTTCATGCGGGCTGCGCTTATATTCGGTGTTGCGAGTCTTGAAATGGCAGCCGTGATCGCTGGTGAAGAGCACGATGGTGTTGCTGTCGAACCCCTGCTGCTTGAGCGTGGCGAGAATGGTTCCGGCGGCGGCATCGATGTTGGCCACGCAACCGTAGTAATCGCCAAGCTGGCTCGGCCAACTGCCGGGCAGCGGGCGCAGATCCTGCGGAACGAACGGATTGCGAAACTTATTGGCGAATTCCTTGGGCGGAACGTAGTCGTCCGTATCGTTCTGATGATGCGTGTTGAGATAGGAAACCACCAGCAGGAACGGCGGCTTGGCGCGGCGCAGAAACTCCACGCCGCGCTGCGTCAGGAAATCGTCGCGATAGATGCCGGAGAACGGAATCGGCTTGCCGGCGGCGTCGAAGATGTTGCCTTCATATGCATGCGACGTGAGTTCGAGGACGTTCGCGGCTTCCCACAGGTCGAGAAATCCACCGCGCATTTCGGGCGCCACGGGGCCATGCGATGCCGGCGTATTCGTCTCCAGCGCGAGGTGCCACTTGCCGATATAGTTGGCCGAATAGCCTCGGCTGCGAAGCAGAGTCGCCAACGTCACGCTGCCGGGCTGAAGTCCCGGCCCGTTGTGCCATACGCCGTGCTTCTCTTCGTACACACCGGTGAAGAGGCTGGCGCGCGCGGGCGCGCATACCGGGTGATTCACTACCGCCGACCGGAACAACACGCCGCGGCGCGCCATGGCGTCGAAATTCGGCGTCAGTTCCATCGGGTTCATGCCCATGCAGCCAAGATTATCGGCGCGGAACTGGTCGGAAATAAGGATGACGATGTTGGGCGCGCTCTTAGCCGCGGAACTCTGCGGGGAGGCCGCGCTCTTGGCCGCGGAAGCCTGCGCGGAAACCGCGCTAGCCAGAATCGGCGCGCTCTTCAGTAAGTCGCGGCGGCTGGGGTTATTCATGTCACGTTATCCATGTTACTTAAACTGCTCGCGGATTTCGCGAATCTGCGTCGCGTGCCGAACCGAGTGTGAAGCCATTATCATCGCAAGCTCGTAACCGGAGACCGGTCCGAAGAAAGGATGCGTGACCTGCAACGCGCGCAGATTGGGAGCGGTTTCGATGAACTCGAGGGTGCGCCCGCGCGCGGCGCAAAACCGCTCCAGCGCCTCTGCCATCGACCCGAAGCGCCCCGTGGGCAGCGCGGTGGCCGGCGCCTGCACACGAGTGGCGCGGCCCGAAACGCCCGCCGCCATGCGGGCCTCGCGTTCCGGCAAATGGATAGGCTCCGCCAGCGACTCGCCGGCCTTGAGCCGCCCGAGCATAGCTTCCTCGGCGATAGTCAGATGCTCCACGCATTCGAGGGCCGACCAGCGATCCGGGCCAGGGCTCCGGCAGGCGTCTTGCTCGGTGATTTCCGCAAGCGCTTCGCGAACGCTTTCGCGGCTGTTCTTGAGATTCGTAATCAGGTCGGCGCTGGTTTGAGGGGCCATTCGGACCCAGCTTATCAGGGATCGCTCAATGCCGGCGGTTCGCATTCTCCGGCAAGCGCCGGTATCCCGGTAACCCTTCGCCTCGGCCTTCTCACCAGTCGGCCGCTCCGGAGAATGAAATATCCACTCAACAACCGGAACAGGCCGCCGGCATCGAATATTCTTGCCACAAGCGGAATCGGCCTGGGCAACACCATTGGTCACGGCGCTCCTGCCCGCCGCAAAGTAAGCTCAAACAGCGCCGCTCGCACGGTATCCTGAAAAGGTATGCGCGCCAAGTCCCTCGTCTTCTGCGGCGCCATCGCATGCCTCCACGCCCAGCCGGGCTTCCAATTCCCGGACCCCGGCGACTTGCTCCAGCGCGTCACCAGGAAGGTCTTGGAAACAGTCGGCCGGCTTCCGAAATACATGTGTACCCAAACCATCGACCGGTCGCAGTATGAGCCCATATCGGCTCTCCTAAGAAGTCCGTGCGAGCCTTATGCGCGTAAGCAGTTGCGTCTCACCACTTCGGATCGGTTACGGCTGGACGTGGCCGTTTCGGCCGCGCACGAGATGTATTCGTGGGTGGGGGAAAGCCGCTTCGAAGACCGCTCCTTGTTTCAGTTGGTGCGCACCGGCGCACTCTCCACGGGCAGCTTCGTGTCGTTCCTGATGGTGGTCTTCCGCGACGATGAGGCGTCGTTTTCCTATAAGGGCGAGATCGCCGAGGCCGGACGGCAACTGGCCGAATTCGAATTCCGCGTTCCCGTGCAAAGCAGCCATTACACCTATGGCGGAGCGGGAACCCGCGTTACCACCGGATATTTCGGCAGCATCTTTGTCGACCCTAAGACGGCCGAGCTGGTACGTCTGGCGGTCCATACGGAAGGTCTGCCTCCGGAGACCGGCTCATGCGAGGCGAGTACAACGCTGGATTACAGCAGGGTACGCCTGAACGGCGCCGACTTCCTGCTACCCAATCGCGCCCAGCTCCACATTCTCGACGCCGACGGCATGGAGTTGGAGAACAGCACGGCCTATTCGGGGTGCCACGAATTCCTGGGCGAATCGACGTTGCGGTTCGACGCGGCGCCGGAGGCGGACGCGCCAGCCGCGGGCAAAACTGCCGCGGCGGGCGAATTGCCGGGAGGCCTTCCGTTTATGATCGCGCTGAGCAGTAACATCGACGTGTCTGCCGCTGCCGCGGGGGACAAAGTCAGCGCGAAATTGACCGCTGCGATCAGCGGCCCGAAACACGAGATTCTGGTTCCCAAGGGAGCGGCCGTAACTGCCCGGATTGTTCAGATTCGCCGCTTCTACGTGCCTGAGCCTTCGCTCAGACTGGTTCTCAAACTGGAGACGGTGGACATCGCCGGCACGCCCCGGCCGCTAGCGGCCGCGCCGGATTCCCGCGCGCCGGTGTTCAACAACGCCAAAGCGACGCTGCAGCGCAGGTACAATCCGGTAACGCTCGACAACCAGGACCCCCAAGCCGCGGTTATCCAGTTTTGGAATACCAAAGGGAATTTCGTGCAGTCCAGCGGCTTCGAATCGAAGTGGCTGACGGTACGGTAGCTCGGGCGCCGTTGCGCGTTCACACGAGCCGGAGGCGGCCAACCGGCGGGAATTTCTCTGCCGGCAGAAACCAACGTAACGCGAGGCGAGGAGAGCCGGCTGAAAGCCGGCTGCAGCCAGGATTGGCTGCCCCACAAGGTCAGTGCAGGCGTGAGGCCAACACCGCCACCGCCGTCAATGCGGCCAGCAATCCGGCGTACTGCATCACTCCGGTATCGTCTCCCTGCTGGACCTGATCCTTCGTAAATAGCCGGTAAGTAAGGCCAAGCGCGATCAGAAACAGCATCCCTTGCGAAGTAATTGCCCATAGCCCGAGAGCTACCACCAGTAACATGGCGCGCTGGCCCCGAGTTAGCGAGCGCAATCCGCGCGACCCATCCAATTGCCAAACCGGAATCAGGTTGAATAAGTTGATTACGGCAGCCGTATGGGCTATGGCGCCCATGGTCCTCGAACCCGTCAGCGGCTCCGCCGCGAGACACAGCGCCGCGGCGGCCAAACCGTAGAGCGGACCGGCCAGACCCACGCGCGATTCCTGAACCGGATCGAGAGACGCCGCGCGCATCCCGATAAAGGCCCCCAGTCCGGGGATAAACATCGGCGCGCTCGCCGGAATGCCATAACGCCGCAAGACCGAGACATGCCCCATCTCGTGGACATAGATGGAAAGAACCAGCCCGAGCGCGAACGCCCAGCCATAGAGAGTCCAATACACGCCGAAGAAGGCAAACATCGAAAGCAGCGTGCTGAGCTTGGTCAGCCCCAGCAGCAGCAGCTTGCCCTTTGAGAGCAGAAGCAGCGCGGCCGATCCGGCGCCGGTTGCGCCTCTCTTCCAGCCGGTCTTCGCCCCTCCAGCCGCATCGATCTGGCGGCTCAGGTCGTCGATGCGCGCCTGCACGCTCCGGTATTGGACGGTATTCTCAGGCAGCAACCGTGCGGCCCTGCGCCAGAAGTCGCGCGCTCCGGTCAGGTCGCCAGCCTGCGCCGCAGTCTGGGCCTGTTGCGCCAACTGCTCCAATTCGGCCGAGTGCCGCAACCATCCGCAACGCGCGCAACTTAGCGCCGAAGAGTCCAGTGCGCCCTGGCATTCAGGGCATGCCGCCGCAGTTTGGGAAAAGGCCGCCGGCATCTAAGCCGATCCGCCCGCGGTCTGGTAGGGACCCATCACCAGAACCTCCGAGCGTCCGGTGAGTCTCCATGCCTGCTTCAACCCGATGAAGATGATAAACAGCGATATGATGCCTGAGACGCCGCTTGTCAGCGATAGGAATGGCGCTACCGCACCGATCGCCAGCAAATAAAGAATCGCCTTTCCCGGCGGCATACTCTTGCCGCTGTCCGGCTCCTGGTTCGATGCGGCGCCACTCTGCGCCGTCTGCGCCGCGGCGCCGCTCTTCGCCGTCTGCGCCGCCTCTATCTTCGACTTGTGCGCCACGTCCCAAATGATAACCGGGATGTAACTGGTGGCGATGGAAAAGTAAGTCAGTACCACGGCAAGGATTTGTTGCTGTCTTCCGCCAAACCCGCCCGAGGCTCGCCGGATAGCCTTGCCCACCATGACTCCTACAAGAATGGCGATGAGTCCGATCTCCATACCGGTGGCAATGGCAACAATGGCGTAAATCGCGCAGCCCGCTAACGCCGCCGCGCCGCCAAACAGCAGCGCACGGGGAAAAGAATAGGCGGGCGGTTGCTGCTGCCCCTGTTGAATGCGCGCCGCACACGCCGGACAGACAACGCGGCCGGACGCGTGATAATAACTCTCTGCAATGGGCCCCTGGCAGGCTACGCATCGCTGCGCGGCGGACGCGCCAGACGTGGCGATGGGCTCCGCACGGCGGAACTGGAGCCGCTCCACTGGCGGCGCGGCGCTATCGGGCGCCGGGGCGTTCAATCCAAGAGAGATCGGCTCATCTGGTGATGACATATTAGAATTATAAGTGGATGAAGGAAATTGTGTCAATTCATACATAAGTTAGCGCAGCCCTGCATACCCTACCAACTCAACGCCATTCCGCTCCGCCGCGGCGCGTACTTCGGGCGCAATCAGCGCCTCCAACTCCCGCTCGCGGCTTTCCTTCAAGCGCGTTCGCTCGCCGCGCAATGCTTCGCCGCATCGGCCTGGATGGCACATCAGCTCCGTGCTTCCCTCCGGCAGCATGCCCAGCAAATCCACTAACTGGGCCGTGTGAAGCCGTCCGGTGATCTGGAACCCGGCGAAGTGGTCCGTGGTGCGGCATCCGTGACTCTTCAGCACGCGATGGAACCTGCGCCGCAGCAGGCCCAAGGCAGCGCTGGTCAGCCGCTTGACCGCTGGAACGATCATAGGAACAGTCGCCGGAACGGTTCCGCGCAGCGCATTCATAGGGAAATCGAAGGGCCGCCGGACCCAGTGGATGCCGAACTCCTCCGCGATGCGCGCCACCGCATCGAGCACCGGCGGCGCCAGGTGCGTGTGCTTGTGAGTGTCGAGATGCGTGGGCTTCATGCCGGCGCTCAAGATGTGCCAAACCTGCGCCTTCAATTCCTCATACGCGCGAACCTCGCGGCGCGCCAGCGCAGCCACCAGCCGCGGCACAGTGAGCGGGTAGGCGCGGCCAGTGAGCAGCGACTGTCCACCGATCAGCACCAGGTGGCAACCTATATCGAGAGACGGCGTCTCGCGCGCCAGGCGTACTGCATCGTCGAACGCGGCGCCATTGGCCATCAACGTGGTCGCGGTGAGAATGCCGCGCCGATGCGCTTCGACGATGCCTTGGTTCACGTCGGGAGTGAAACCGAAATCGTCGGCGTTGACTATTAGTTGTTTTCGGGGCATTAGTATCGTGTCCACGAGATGCGTCACAAGGGCAAGAAGCCGCCTGAAAGGCGGCTGCAGCCAGGATTGGCTGCCCCACTCAAAACAAGGTCAGCCGGATGGTCAGGAATTTCTTGGGATTGGCGCGCATATCCTTGGCCAGCGATTGGAACTCGCGCGTGGCGCCAGTGAGCGCGTCGTAGAGCTGCGGATTGACCACGAACTGCCCGAGTGACCCTTGTCCGGAGTTGATCTTATCGACGGTCGCATTAAACTTCGACAGCAGCGTCTCGAGCTGCTTGCCCAGTTCGTCGTCCTTCAGCAAATGCCCGGCCGTGCCCTTGCCGGCGTTGAGGTCGGCCACCAGCTTGCGGATCTCCTGCAGCGTCTGGTGCGCGTCGTCGAATAGGGCCGGGTCTTTCAGAATCTTGCCCGCTGTTCCCTGCCCCGATTGCAGGTCCGCTATCATGGCGTCGATGCGTTTGAGCGGCGCGTCGATATCGTTATACAAGCCATCTTCGTTGAGCAGCCGGCTCAGGGTTCCGTGCCCCGTGCGCACGTCGATCAATAGCTGCTGGCCCTCCCCCGCGATGGCGTTGAAGCGCTTGTACAACTCGTCGTCTTTCAAGAACAGCCCGAGGTTGCCGTGGCCGGCTTCCACCCCGGCCAGCAGACCATCGGCGCGGGTGACGATGGTTTGGAGCGATGTCAATACGTTGCCCATCTGCGCGAGCATTTCCGGAATATCCTGCGTCGGCAGGGCTGGCAATTCGCCTCCGTCTTGCACGTGCTGCGCCTGCATTCCCTTGGTGATATTGAGGAACTTATCGCCCAGCAGATTCGCCGCCGCCACGCCCACGGGCGAATCGAGCGGTATCTGCGCCAGGTAACTGCTCTTCACTTTCATGAAGAACGCCACCCGCCTCTTCGGGTCGCGGGAATTCGTCAGCTCGAGCCTGTCCAGATATCCGGCGGTGATGCCATTGAGCCGCACGGCGGCGCCGCCGGGCAATCCCGAAGCATCGTCCATGTAAGTGCGCAGCGTGGCGTAGTGCTCGAACAATCCCTTGGAGCTGGTCAGCAGGAAGACCAATACGAAGAGAATCAGGAATGCCGCTAAGCCGACGATCCCCACCTTCAGCTTCGACCAGCGTACTTTACTCGCATCCGGCATCGTCTATACTCGCGGCTTCACAAACTTCGAAATATACTCGTCCTTCGAGGATTCCAGCGTGTCCTGATCGCCTTCAAAGACCAGCCGCCCTTCACGAAGCACCATGAAGACGGTTCGGAATTCCCGCCTCGCCCCGTGGCGGGCCGGCTCCAACTCCCCTCGTTCCGAATTGTAGCTAAAATTCGCAATCAGGTTCCCGTCCTGATACCGCTGCGTCACTACCAGCGTCGTGGTGTGGCTGGTGTCGCGCTCCTTAATCAGCAGGGCGATGATGGTATGCGCGGTGATGGGGTCTAGCCCGGCGGTGGGCGAATCGTAGAGAATCAGCGGCGGGGCCGTCACCACCGCGCGGGCGATGGCAGCGCGCCGTCGCATCCCGCCTGAGAGCTCGCTGGGAAACTTCTCCAGCGTCTCCCCCAATTCGACGAATTTCAGCGCCTCTTCCACCCGCGGAAGCACCTGGTCCGGCGGGCATTGGATGGATTTCTGATTCAGCAGCGGATACGCCACGTTCTCTTCGATATTCATCGAGTCGAATAGCGCGCCTTCCTGGAACAGCATCCCGATCTTGCTGCGAATCTCAAACAGGTCGCGCTCGCGCATCGCGGCCAGGTTCTTGCCAAAGGCGAAGACCTTGCCGGAATCGGGCTTGATAAGGCCCATGGCAGTCTTCAGCAGCACGGTTTTTCCGCTGCCCGCGGCGCCCAGAATCACCCGCGATTCGCCCTCGAACGACTCGAAGGAAACGTCTGCCAGCGCCGCCACCTCGTCGTACCGGACGGTCACGTTTTCAAATCGCAGAATGGAAGTTTGCGGTTCGGCCATCAGGAGCTCTGGAAAACGAAAATCTTGGTGATCAGCAGGTCCAAAATGAAAATGAGAACGGTTGACGTTACCACGGCCTGAGTTGTGGCGCGGCCCACTCCCTGCGTTCCACCGGTGGTGCGGAGGCCGTAAAAGCAGCCGATCATCGAGATCACCAACGCGAACATCAGCGGCTTGAGCAATCCCTGCAAGACATCGTTCCATTCGAGAGTCTGCCACGCCGAGCTCCAATATTGCCGCGACGTGAGGTCGAGAAACAGGGACGAGATCACCCAGCCTCCGAAAAGTCCTACGAAATCCGCGATCACTGTGAGCAGCGGCAGCATCACACAGGTAGCGATAAGGCGCGGTGTGACCAGCTTCTGAACCGGGTCGGTGCCCAACGCGCGCATGGCGTCGATCTGTTCGGTGACCTTCATCGAACCCAGCTCGCTGGCCATTCCGGAAGCGTTGCGCCCGGCCACCATGATGGCCGTGAGAACCGGTCCCAGCTCGCGCACCAGCGTCAGCGACACCAACGAGCCGGTTTTCCCGACTTGGCCGTACTGCGCCAGCGCGCGGGACATTTGCAGCGCCATCACCGCGCCGCTGAAGAACCCGGTCATGAAAACAATTTGCAGGCTGCCGACGCCGATGGAGTCCATTTGCAATACCACGTCGTCGCTATAGTGCGGTTTGCGGAAGATATTCCTCAGGGCGTTTCCGGTGAGCACGAAGAACTCTTGCACCGCCAGAACAGGCTCTTTGAGGAAATTGAGCAGAAAGGTGGGTCCCCGCATTCCGATGCTACCATACAGGCAATGAAGGGACTTACGGACATTCCGGGCATCCGCGTCGGCCACGTTTCGGACTTCGACGCGATCACCGGATGCACCGCCATTTTGTGCGAACGCGGCGCCGTGGGCGGAGTGGATATACGCGGTTCCGCGAGCGGCACCGAAGATACGCCGTCGCTCGATCCGGTGCATCAGGATGAAACCGTGCATGGCATTCTGCTGGCGGGCGGCAGCGCGTTCGGGCTGGAAGCGGCGTCGGGAGTGAGGCGTTACCTGGAGCATCGCGGCGCGGGGGTGAAGTTCGGCGGGCACACGATACCGATCGTGGTGGGCGCGATTCTGTTTGACTTGAACATTGGAAAAGGCGACGTGCGTCCGACCATGGCGATGGGCGAAGCGGCGGCCGCGGCGGCGTCGACGGAGGCTGTGGCTGAGGGATGCGTGGGCGCGGGAACTGGCGCGACCGTCGGCAAGATTCGAGAAATGCGGCAGGCGATGAAGTCGGGCATCGGGAGTTACACGGTGACGCTTCCGGGCGGCTTGCTGGTAGCGAGTCTGGTAGCCGTGAACGCATTTGGCGATGTGCGCGACCCGGCGACGGGAAAGATTGTGGCCGGGGCGCGTAAGACCGCGGATAGCAGGGAGTTTCTGGATAGCGACCGGGCGCTGAGAGAGACGGCGATCGCTGGCTCGCAAAATACGACGCTGGCGGTGGTGGCGACTAACGCGAAACTGACCAAGGTGCAAGCGCAGAAGCTGGCGCAGTTTGCGAGCCTGGGCATGGCGCGCGCGATTTATCCGCTGAACACGACCGTGGATGGGGATACGGTTTTCGCGTTATCTCTGGGTAGCGCGCCGGCTGAGATCAATGCGCTGGGGTCGGCTGCGGCGGAGGCCGTGGCGCAGGGGATTTTGCGCGCGGTGCGGATGGCGAAGACGATGGGCGGGGTTCCGGGGCTGGCGGGATAAGGGCTAGCGTGGCTTCAATCGCAGCGCGGCAAAGCCGCAGCCAAACAATAATTGACAGCCGAAGTCCGAGCGCCCGGAGCGGCTCGTGACAGAGTCGCGGTAGGGATGCCGTTACAGGCTGCCCCCCGCACAGATCCGTGCGAGCGCTCCTAACGCACACGGACATGCGCAGCACTTCGTGCCGAAACGCCTTCAGTCGTTCCTCGTTGCGCGGTACCGCATGATCTTGGAAATATCTGCGAACCATCGATCGGAGCCTCTCCCTTATGTCCCTGGTCTCCCCTGCTTTCGTTCGACCGCTTCGTTGGTACTACGCCGTTGTGCGACTCCCTATCGACGTCCATGTGGGTCTTATAGCTCATCGCCTCCTCCCACCGATCTGCAACATTTCTCTCGGTTCTCGCGTGCCCAACGTGCCCCCAGTTTCCATGCATGCGTGGGGTCTACGACTCCGCAGTGCCTGCTTCGCGCTTGCGGGTGCTTAAGCGTTTTCGGGATTTCCTCGCTCAGCCGCGAAATCCCGCTCCCTCACGGTCGCGGCTCTGTGTCGACTGCGTGTGTCCGCAAGACAGTTACGGAGCGGCGACCGTCAGAGCGATCATTTTAGCCGGCCTTTCCCGAAGCCGTTTAAGCGCCTCGCGCTTGCGCCGTATCGCGCGCCACAGTGTTGCCTTCCGGTTCCCGACACCGTCGGCGCATCTGATTTTGGCTATTTTGGATCTCACAATTTCGGGATGCCCAGCCTGCATGTGCCCCTGTCCAACGCTTCAAGTGCGGGGTTGTCCGCCGCCCTCACATGGTTCGGGGTCGGGATGGTTTCGCTATTCCTTTCACCTGTATGACTCTTTCATTCACTGCTTCACGCCGGTTTATCCCGACGCTATCCAGGCCATCGCCCGCGCCACGAATGAAGCGTGCGCTACCGGAGACTGTATACTTTACTGGTATGCCCGAAGGTTTTGCGATCTCGCTGCGATGGCTTCATATCGCTTCCATGACAACATTGCTGGGCGGCATGATCTTTTGGCGGCTGGTGCTGACGCGGGCCAGCGGGGATATGAGCATGGCGGCGCGCGGGCCGCTGTTTGAGCGCATCGCGGCGGCGTTCCGGCCCTTGGTGTTGGCCTCCATCGTGGGGCTGGTGGTTTCCGGGTTCATCAACTATCTGCTGGCGCCGGGGCACTCGAAGATTTATCACATGCTTTTCGGAATCAAGCTGCTGCTGGCGCTGCACGTGTTCGCGGCGGCCATACTGATGGCGCAGCCGAACAATCCGCGGCGGACGCGGCTGGCAACCGGCACGATGATCTCAGGGCTGATCATTCTGTTTATTTCGGCCTGGCTCCGCCGCAATTTCTAAATGAGCCGCGGCGCAATTTCTAAACGAGCCTTGCCGTATTTTCGACGAGCCGCATTCTCTACACTAGAAGGATGAGCGAAGGCTACAAAGCGCTGCGGCATGGCGCGGGCGTGCTCGATTTGTGCGCGCGCGGGCGCATTATCGCGCGCGGGCGCGACCGGGCGCGGCTGCTGCACAATCTCACCAGCAACGAAGTGAAGAAGATGACGCCGGGAACGGGCTGCTATGCGTTCCTGCTCAGCGCGAAAGGGCGCATCGAGGCCGACCTGTACCTGTGGTGTTTCGCGGAGCACTTTCTCATCGATACCGAGCCGGAGCTGCGCGAGAAGGCCATGCAGCACATCCGGCGGTACATTATCGCCGACCAGGTGGAACTGGAAGACGTCACGGCGGGGACGGCGGAGATCGGCGTGGAGGGCCCCGGCGCGGCGGCCGTGCTCGCGCAGATGGGCGCGCCGGTTCCGGGGGATTATTCGCATTTCGTCTGGGGCGGGCGCACGGTGGCCGGCATCACGGCAACCGGCCAGCCGGGCATCCGGATCTATTGCGCTGCGAGCGAGGCGGCCGGCATGATTGGGCAACTGGAAGCGGCGGGCGCCACGCGCGCTTCGGCGGAGGATGCGCGCGTGGTACGCGTTGAGAACGGCAAGCCGCGTTACGGCGAGGATATCCGCGAAACGTCGCTGCCACAGGAGACGCAGCAGATGCACGCGATCAGCTTCAACAAGGGCTGCTATCTGGGGCAGGAGATTGTGGAGCGCATCCGCGCGCAGGGACACGTGAACAAGAAGCTGGTGCGGCTGGAAGTGGATGGCGCCGAACCGTTGGCGGCGGGAACCAGGCTGAAGGCGGGCGATGCGGACGCGGGCGAGATTACGTCCGCGGTCTATTCGCCGCAATCCGGCAAAGTGGCGGCGATGGGCTATGTGCGAACGGCGTTTGCGGAAGCGGGAACGGCGGTTCGGGCGGCCGAGGTGGAAGGGCGCGTGGTTTAGGGCGCTATCTTACAAGCTCCGTTAAAGAACCTAACGCCACTTACTCTTCCCATAGCTGCTTCGCGGTGCTAAGCCTTGCCGCAAAAATAGAATAGCACCTTAAAGCTTATCTTGATCATTACGGAGCGGCTTCCCCGCGTTGCTTGCCCAACGCGCGAATGCTTGAACCCCTTTAAACATTGGTGTCGCATCGCCCTGGTGAACGCCTTCGACAGGGGGTTGCGTTATTTTATTATAGTTATGGCTGTTTGAGTCCAACATAAACGGAACTATAATATTATGAGACTCCCCTTTTTCTCTGCCGATCCCCTCTTGCGGTTGCTCCGAGGAAAGAGCATCGCCACGCTTCCCGATTTGCAGCGCGCTCTGGGCTCCCAGGTCCCGCTCACCGTGTTCCGAAAGCTCAAGCAGTTGGGCTATCGAACCAGCTACTCTCATCGGGGCCGTTTCTACACCCTCGACCGCATCGCGCGGTTCGACAGGCATGGTCTGTGGTCCCATGATTCGGTTTGGTTCTCCCGTCATGGAACCCTGGTGGATACCGCCGAGGCCTTCGTCAACCGTTCTCCTTCCGGCTATTTCGTTGCCGAACTGGAGGCCGCGCTCCACGTGTCCGTGCAAGACCCCCTGCTGCATCTGGTGGGCCAGCGGCGCATCACCCGGCAATTGGTCTCCGGCTTGTTCCTCTACTGTTCCGCCGATCCGGCGGCACGTCAGCGCCAACTACAGACCCGGCAGGCGGTCCTTTCCGCACCGTCCGTCTCCGACAGCGTGGTCGCGGCTGAGTCCGTATCTGACGAGTTGAAAGCCGGGATTATCCTCTTCTATAGTTTGCTCGACGAAAAGCAACGCCGTTTGTATGCTGGCTTGGAAGCGCTCAAACTGGGCCGCGGGGGCGACCGCCGCATCTCCGACTTGCTCGGATTGGACCCTCACACCGTGGCCAAGGGGCGGCGAGAGTTGCTCCGCCAGGAAGTGCAGCCGGAGCGTGTGCGCCAAGCCGGAGGCGGACGCAAGCCGACGGAAAAAAAACGCCCGAAGTGATGACGGAAATCGAGCGCCTGTTGGAACACGACGCTGCCGGAGACCCAATAACGGGCCTGCGCTGGATGCGCAAGACGACCGCCAAGGTGGCCGCCCAACTGATGCCGGCTCGGCATTCAGGTAAGCGCACGCACGGTCGCCCGATTGCTCCGCAAGCTGAATCTTTCGCTGCGCGTGAACCAGGAAGAAGCTGGGCGCGCGCCACCCGGATCGAGACCGGCAGTTCCGCTACATCGCTAAACTGCGCCAGCGCTTCCGTCGGCAGGGCAATCCGATTATTAGCGTGGACGCCAATAAACGGGAATTGGCAGGCAACTTCAAGAACGCCGGCGCCAAGTGGGATCGTGCGCCCACGCCGGTCAGCGACCACGACTTTCGTTCGCTGGCCGAGGGCATCGCCATTCTGTATGGCATCTATGATCCCCAAGCCAATCGCGGATCCATGTTCGTCGGCGTCTCCCACGAGACCTCCGCATTCGCTGTAGCGGCCATCCGCAGATAGTGGGGGCAGGAAGGAAGCAAGCGCTATCCAAAGCGCAACGCCTGCTGATCCTGGCTGACACCGGTGGGAGCAACTCGGCCGCACGCGGCGCCTGGAAAGACCGCCTTCAACAGCAGCTTTGCGATCGATTCGGTCTCACCGTTACGGTCGCCCACTATCCCACTGGCGCCCAATATAACCCCATCGAACGCCGTTTGTTCAGTCAGATCGGCAGCAACTGGGCAGGCGAGCCGCTGGGAAGCTACCAGAAGATCCTGAACTTCATCCGCACCACCAAGACTTCCACCGGCCTGAAAGTGAGAGCCTGTCCGGATCGAAGGGACTATCCGGTTGGCGTAAAGCCATCTGCGGAAAGGCTGCGCCAACTTCGCATCACCCGAGCCAAGCTCGCGCCAAAATGGAATTACACCATCGCCCCATCAAACTGTTGCGACATCCGATCCAATTCCCTGTCAATCAGCTCGCGAGCGCTCATAACGCCCTCCTGACTTGATGGTAAGCCATATCGCGGCGGCAAGCGCCAGGCTTCACGCATCCTCGCCTCGCCACTGCTGTTCCCGCTCAATTACTGCTGCTGCTGTTGCTGCTGCTGCGCCGCCACAGCCGCGTCCGCCTCTTCCCCCGTCTCTGCAATGATCACTTCCGACCAATCCTCCGGCGCCATCTCGGCTTCCGGCGGCGGCGCCTTGTCCGACGGCGCCACGCGCACCGCCACCGTCAGCTCGCTCGCCGCATCTCCCTTGAACACGCCGCGCGTCGGCGGTACGTCGGCATAGTCGCGGCCCACGGCCGTGCGCACATGCGTCTCGCCCGCGAGCGTGTTATTCGTGGGGTCGAAACCAGTCCATCCGATCTCCGGCAAATAGGCTTCCACCCACGCATGCGTCGCGCCTTCCGCGGAACGCGTCTTCATCGCCTCCCGGTGGAACAGGTAGCCGCTCACGTAGCGGCAGGGTATGCCCAATTGCCGCACCAGCGCGATCGCGATGTGCGCATAATCCTGGCAGACTCCCTGGCGATTCCGCAGCGCATCGTCGGCCGGCGAATCGACCCGCGTGCTCTTGGGAACGTACTCGATGGCGCCGTAAACCGCCGCATTCAATTCCAGCAGCAACTCCATCGGATCGGTGCGGCGCGCTTCTTCGCGCGACGGCAGTTTCAGCTCCGCGGCGAATGCCGCCATGGCGTCCGTCCAATGCGCGAACTGGCTCGGCGTCAGCATCTCCCAAAAATCGCGCTCCGCCGTGCCGGCGTCGAGGCGGCTCCACGCGCCGGCATCGAGACGCCGCGCCGGCAAATCGGCCTGCGGCGTCACATCCACCATGGCCTCGGCGACTATGGTCAAATGCTGGTGCGGGCTGGGGACGCCGAAGTGGTGAATCACGTTGCCCAGATAATCCCGGTACTGTTGCACCCGCGCGCGCGGCGTCACGTTCAAGCTGAAGCTCAAACAGCGCTGCAAGCCCTCGGATCGCGGGTTCATCCGCACCTCCATCAGGCTCTCGCTCACCGCGGAAGAGTAGCGAAACTTGGTCAGATGCCGAATGGAATAGAACATTAATCCTCCAGCGCCGCATCCAGCGGATAGCTGATATATGCCTGATAGATTCCCCCGTGAATCTGCCCGCACACGCGGCGGATATTGGTGGTGAATTCGTGCAGGTCGCTCATGATCTCTTCGAGCGGGGTGTAACTCAGCGCGGCGGTAAGACGGCCCGCCAACTTGCTCACGCGGTCCGCCTTGTGCGCGCCGGCGGATTCGTTAATGGCTTCGAGCGCGCGCCGCAGCCGCTCCGCGCCGAAGCGCACCGAATGCGGAAAATCGGCATTGAGCAGCAGGAATTCGGCGGCGCGCTCGGGGCGCAGATCCGCCGTATACACTTTGCAATAAGCTTCGAAAGCGGTGCAGCTTCGCAAGAGCCCCAGCCATTCCATGTGGTCCGAGCCGCTTACCGGTTCAGCCGCGTCGAAGTATTCGGCGAAATGCAGATCGATCAGCTTGGCCGACGCCTGCACCCGCTCCATGAAGCGGCCCGTCTGGATGAACTGCCAGCCTTCGCCGTGCGACATGGTGGAATCGGTAATTCCCTGGAACAGATTCGAGCTTCGGATCACCGCATAGACCAGGTCGAATCCCTGCGCGTGGAAGAGATCCGGCGTCCCCATACGCTTCGATTCGTGAAACAGACGGTTTAACTCTTCCCACATTTCCGAGCTGATCTGCTCGCGCACCTGCCGCGCGTTTTCGCGCGCCTCCGCGATTCCGCCCACAATTTGCGCCAGCGCAAAACTCTGTGCAGCCGTGAAAGCGTCGCCCTCCAGCGGCTCGCGGCGGCCCAGAGACGCGGTCACGCGCTTCCATCGCCGTTCCGCCGAGCCCGGCTCGTATTCCAGCATCAGGTTCCACTGCACGCCCATCACGCGCGCGGTGTGTTCGGCCCGCTCCAGATACCGGCTCATCCAAAACAGGTTGTCAGCCACCCGCGACAGCATCCGCCCCGCCTCCTTCATGCAGCACCCAGGTATCCTTGCTGCCTCCGCCCTGGGAGGAATTCACCACCAGCGATCCCTTGCGCAACGCCACGCGGGTCAGCCCGCCGGGCACTATGGCGATCTTATCGCCATAGAGAATGTAAGGCCGCAGATCGACGTGGCGCGGCTCCACGCTGCCGTCGAAGAAGCAGGGGGCGCGCGAAAACTGCAGCGTAGGCTGCGCAATGTAGTTGCGCGGATCGGCCTCGATGCGGGCGTGGAACTCGTCGCGCTCGGCCGCCGTGCTGGATGGACCGATCAGCATCCCGTAGCCGCCCGATTCTCCCACCGCCTTGACCACGTATTCATCGAGGCGCTGCAGCACGTGTTGCCGCTGCGCCGGATCGCTGCAAAGGAAGGTCTCGACATTGCCCAACACCGGATCTTCGCCCAGAAAGTAACGGATGATGGCGGGGACATATGCGTATAGCGCCTTATCGTCGGCCACCCCGGTGCCCAGCGCGTTGGCCAGCGCGACGTTGCCGGAGCGGTACGCGTTGAACAGTCCCGAGGCGCCCAGCCCCGAATCCGGACGGAAGGCCAGCGGGTCGATGAAGTCGTCGTCCACGCGCCGGTAGATCACGTCGACGCGCCGCAGCCCGGCGGTGGTCCGCATGTAGACCATGTTCTCGTGGACCGCCAAGTCGCGCCCTTCCACCAGCTCGATGCCCATCTGCCGCGCCAGAAACGCATGCTCGAAGTAGGCCGAGTTGTAGACGCCCGGCGTCAGCAGCACGATGTTCGGGTCGGGCCGGCCATCGGGCGCGAGCGAGCGCAGCGTCGCCAGCAGAGCCTCGCTGTAGTGGTCGATGCCGCGCACCCCGGCCAGCCGGAACAGCTCCGGGAAAATGCGCTTCATCACCTGGCGCGAGGTCAGCATGTAGGAAACGCCGCTGGGCACGCGCAGGTTGTCCTCAAGCACCACATACCGGCCGTCCGGCAGGCGCACCAGATCGGTGCCGGTGACGGCGATGTAGATGTCGCGGGGAATGTGGAATTCCCGCATCTGCCGCCGGAAATGCTTGCACGAATAGACAATTTCGCGCGGCACAATTCCAGCCGCCAGGCAGCGGCCCTCGTTGTAGATATCGCGCAGAAAGAGATTCAGCGCCGTGATGCGCTGCTCAAGGCCGCGCTCAATGGTGGCCCACTCCTGGCTGGTGACGATGCGCGGCAGCAGGTCGTGCGGGAAAATGCGCTCCGTGCCTTCTTCGCGGCCGTAGACTGTGAAGGTTATGCCCTGGTTGAGAAACGATATATCGGCCGCCTGCTTGCGCCGGCGCATTTCAGCCAGAGGAAGATCGAGCAGCGTCCGGTGCAGCGCGCGGTAATGGGCGCGCGGCGCGCCGACCGCCTCGAACATTTCGTCGTAGGCGTCATCGAGCCAATAGTTCTCGAAGGTGGACCGGTCTTTAGGCGATAGGTCGAATGCAGGGTTGGCCATGGGAGCCCGCTCTTCGACAGGGAAGATTCGTCAGTGTAACACGGGCTGGGGCTTCGGCTTTGCTCCCGGGGGTGCGTAACCGATCTGGGGAGACGGATTCAGAGGCTGCCGCGCCGTAATCTCGCCGGCCTTTTCCATTCACGGTAACCCATTGACTGTACTGGCCAAGCACGTGGCGCACTGGGCGCCCGCTGGGCACGTGCGTGCAGCGTTCACACTCATGTGAACGCGATATGTTTCACAGCTTCTAAATTAGGGGGCGATTTCCGCGACAGAGCCGCGAAATCCCCCAAACTGTTAAGCACCCTTTGCCCGGCCCCGGGCCGCGAGCGGAGGAAGCCGCACAGATAAAAGGGAAGCGCGATTCAGAGCTTGAAAAATGGGGGCGATGGACGTGAAACCTGTATCGCCGCTCCCCCAGGCCCGCGCCCGTCGTGCGCCGCTTAACGATCAGGCGTTCGGCAAGCCCTCGCATGCATCTGTTTGGCAGCAGTTGCATCGCCGGCGGTTTGCTCCGCTCTTCCAGTGCGCGCCGCTACAAGGACCGTGGCGGCGCGCGCCGAATCAGATTCAATCGGCGAAATCTCCGCGACGCGGAAATAGCGAAAGCGCTTGAGGCGAACCGTCTTCCAACACCCGGCGCCGTCACAACCATACCGGCTCCTCATCGAAACCGGACTCTCGCCGTTAGCATGGGAGACGCGGCCGCGGCGCGCGCCGAATCAGCACCGCGCGTCGGCGTCGGCAGCGCGCTCTTTCGGTCCACCCGATTTTCAAGCGCCAAAGATTCGGCGTTGATGAGTTGCCCGCCACTGACTTACGATAAGGAGAACCGAGGCCCCATGTCCGACGCTTCCATTACGGTCCTGCTGGTGGACGATCACAGTCTGGTGCGCCGCGGCTTTCGGCGCCTCCTCGAAGAGGATCCGGAAATTCGTGTGGTCGGCGAAGCCAGCGACGGCCATGAAGCGGTCCAGGAAGCCTGCCGTCTGCGCCCGGCCGTCGTGGTGATGGATTTCGCCTTGCCCAGCATGAATGGCGCCGTGGCCACGCGCCACATTCTGAAAGCCTGCCCGGCAACCGCGGTGTTAGTGCTCAGCATGCATTCCGATGCGTCCTATGTGCGCACTTGTCTGGAGGCGGGCGCCAAGGGTTACCTGTTGAAGAACGCAATGGATCTGGAATTGGTGCAGGCGGTCAAGCGCGTGGCGGCGAACGAATGCGTACTCGACCCGCGCCTGGGCTCGATCGCCGAACAGCCGGCCGGCCAGCCCGCTCTTACCACTCGGGAGCTGGAAGTGCTCCAGCTCATCGTGAACGGCAGGTCGAACAAAGAGATTGCCACCGTGTTAGGGCTGAGCGCGAACACGGTGGCCGTGCATCGCGCCAATATTATGCAGACTCTGGCGATACATAACACGGCCGAACTGGTCGTTTATGCCATCCGCCAGGGGTTAGTGAGCATTGCGTGAAGCGGCGTTCCCTGCTCGGCGGCGCTTTCGCCTGTTTTGCCCGGCCGCTGTTATCTATATCGGCATCTTTATCGGCGTCTCTATCGGCATCCGCGTCGGCCGGTGGGCTCGGCTTCTCGCTCGCCGATGTGACCACTGCCGCCGGCATCGATTTTCGCCACAATAGCGGCGCTTTCGGCGCCAAGTATCTGCCCGAGACTCTAGGCCCCGGCTGCGCATTTCTCGATTACGACGGCGATGGCTGGCTCGATATTCTGCTCGTCAATGGTATGGACTGGCCGGGTCACAAGCGCCAGCGCAGCACACTGAAGTTATATCGCAACAATCGCAACGGGACCTTTACCGATGTCACCGAACGCGCCGGCCTGGCGGTGGAAATGTACGGCATGGGTGTAGCCGTGGCGGATTTCAATAACGACGGCTTCGCGGATATCCTGATTACAGCCGTGGGTCAGAACCGGCTGTTTCAAAACACCGGCGCGGGACACTTCGTGGATGTCACCGATAAGTCGGGCCTCGGTGGACGCACCGGGTTCAGCACCTCCGCGCTCTGGTTCGATTTCGACCGCGATGGCTTTCTGGACTTACTGGTCTGTAACTATGTCAAATGGTCGCCGCAGCTCGACGTCTTCTGCAGTGTCGATGGCAAGCGTAAGTCCTACTGCACTCCCGAGGCATATCACGGAGACACCTGTTGGCTGTTCCGCAATCGGGGAAACGGCACGTTTGAAGATGTCACTGCCAAGAGCGGCATGTTCGACCCTACGTCGAAGTCCCTGGGCGTCGCTCTGGTGGATTACGATCGCGACGGCTGGCCGGATGTGCTGATCGCCAACGACACCCAGCCCAACAAGCTATATCGCAATTTGCGCAACGGCGCCTTTGAGGATGTTGCCGTCCGCGCCGGCGTGGCGTTCAGCGAAGACGGCAAGGCCCGCGCCGGAATGGGCGTTGATACGGCCGATTTCGACAACTCGGGCCTCGAAGGGATCGCCGTCACCAACTTCGACAACGAGATGATGGCGCTCTACCGCGCTTCCCGCTCCGGTGTGTACGCCGATGTCGCGATTACCGCCGGCGTGGGCCAGGCTTCGCGCGAGAGTCTCGGCTTCGGGTGCGCATTTCTCGATATGAATCTGGATGGACGCCTCGACCTTGTGGCAGTCAACGGTCACATTGACGAAACCGTCCGCCAGATTCGCGGCAACGCCGGTTATGCGCAGCCGCCGCACCTTTTTCTGAATCGCGGGTCGGGCCGGTTTCAAGATGTGGCCTCCCAGGCCGGCGGCGGCTTCGCCGCGCCCAAGGTCGCGCGCGGTCTGGCTTACGGCGATTTCGACCGCGATGGCGATCCGGACGTGCTCATGACCACCAATCAAGGCCAGGCGTATCTATACCGGAACGACGTCGCGCCCGGCGCGCATTCGCTGCGGATGCGCCTCATCGGCACGAAATCCAACCGCGACGCGATCGGCGCCGTAGTTCGCCTGACCACTCCGGAGAGTACTCAATCGCGTACCGTGAAGACCGGATCGAGTTACCTTTCCCAATCGGAGCTAACTCTCACCTTCGGCCTCGGCCCCAGGGACTCCGCCACGCGCGTGCTAGTGGAGTGGCCCAGCGGCGCGGTGCAGGAATTCTCCAAGGTGGCCGCGGGCGCCTACGAGTGTACCGAAGGCGCCCAGTTGCGCCGCCAAAGTCTCTGATGTGGGGCAGCCAATCCTGGCTGCAGCCGGCTTTCAGCCGGCTCTCTTCGCCCTGCGACGAATCCGTTTCCGCCGCCGGGACGCTCCCAACAAGGACCGTCCGTCGCTAGTCTCCACGCGCGCCGTCTAATCTCTTTATATTATAGACGGCCGATTGATTTGCATACTATACTCTCTGCACCTTCGGGAGAACCGCAAACATGACCAAACGCGCGCAGCCTAGCCGGCTAACATTCACATTGGTTTTGCTAGCCTGTCTGGCAGTGTCGCTATTCTGTGTCGTCTACCCCATTTACGTCATCCGCCCGTTCCGCCATCAGGGGGCTCGCGAGCTGGCCGTCGCGCTGGTGGTCGCTCGATTCCGGGCAGTCATAACCGTCGTCGGCGCGATGGCGGCAATCGCGGTGCTCATCGGTTACTGGCGCAAACGTCCTCCTATGTGGAGACGAGTCTTACAGACGGCTGGCGCTCTCCTGGTCGTCATGCTTGCGTTTCTGGCGCGCATCAATATTTATGAGCTGATGTTCCACCCGGACGTCCATCCTTCGTTCACCGCCGTGCAGGAAGTCAAGCTCGATGGCGCCGAGAAGGTAATTGCCGTACGAATCGGCGGGGAGGCGCGCGCCTATCCTATCCGCGGCATGTCTTACCATCACGTACTCAATGACGTAGTGGGCGGCATTGCCATCGTGGCGACCTATTGAACGCTCTGTCACACCGGTCTGGTGTGGACGAGAGACATAGACGGCCTGCGGCTGACGTTTCATCTGGCCGGCATCAACAACCAGAACTTCATCATGCGCGACGAGCAGACTGGGACTTATTGGCAGCAGATCAGCGGCGCCGCCATTTCGGGGCCGCTCAAGGGCCGTCAGTTGACGCTGGTTCTCTCCGATGAGCTGACTCTCGCCACATGGAAACTGGAGCAGCCGCAGGGCACGGTTCTGAACGATGTCCGCGAGTACATTTCCGAATATGCCACGAGAGACTGGGATGTTCGCATGAAGCGCGCGCCCACCGTCCTGGCTTTTCCGGAGCACGACCTCACGGCCCGCGATTTGATGCTGGGAATCCAAGCCTTCGGAGCCAGCCGCGCGTTTCTCTATGACCGGGTGGTCGGTGAGAAGGTGGTCAAGGATCACGTGGGTTCCGAGCCGGTGCTGCTGGTGGTAGGGCCCGACGATCAATCCGTGCGGGCGTTCCGCGACCATATCCCCGGAGTGGAGGGAGTCGTTAACTTCTACCGGATCGCCGGCAGACCGTCGGGCATACTGCTCATGGACGACGCCACCGGGAGCGAGTGGAACTTCCAGGGCTGCGCGATTTCAGGGAAGGCGAAGGAGCTTTGCCTGGAGCCGATTCCAATGCTCAAAGACTACTGGTTCGACTGGCGTAACTACAATCCAAAAACGACCGTCTACGGCAAAGGAAGGTGAAGGCAAAACATGAGCGATGAGCCGAAACCAGTCAAAATGGAACCGATGTTCCTTCCCGGCGTGGAGAGCAATCCGCAGCCCGGCCCATACGCCGACGCCCTCCGGACGATGCAGGCAACCGGTCCCGAGTACCCGCAGATCTGGCACATGTTCGCGTACAAACCGGAGGCGACCAGCCATCTGGCGCGCTTTACGCAGGAGATCATGCGCGAGCCGGCGCCGTTAAGCCCCTGGCTGCGGGAGTTGATTGCCGCGTTCACCTCCGCGCGCAATCATTGCCCGTTCTGACTGAAATCTCACGCCGCGGTCGCGGCGGTGCTTTTGGAAAGAGAGAGTCCTACGCCGATCGACGGCGAAGAGTTCGTCGCAGGCGTGGTTCGCGATCCGGAAACGTCCGCTCTGAGTGACAAGGAGAAAGCGCTTTTCCGCTTCATCGACCGGGTGAATCGTCACTCACCCCAGATTACCTCGGAGGACATGCAGCCTCTGTACGCCGTGGGCTGGGACGACGCGGCCATTTACTATGCCATCACCGTGTGTGCATTGTTCAACTTCTACAATCGCTGGGTGGATGCCAGCGGAGTGCATGCATTATCGGATGAGACGCACCGGCAAGGCGGGAAGCGGTCGGCCAGCATAGGCTATGTCAGGAAGTAGCGCGGGCGTCTCCGCGGACTGCCCCCTGCGGTGTTTGCCGAGGCCGAGAGCTAGCCAGCTCAAGTGATAATTATTGATAGACCGAACGGAACCTGCAACTTCAAAAATATCTCCGGGCTCTGATAAGGGATCTCTATACCCGCGGTATCGGAGTTGGAGCGATAGCCCAAGAACACGTCTACTGTGAGCTCACGTTTGAGCTGAAGAAGATACTGCTGCTTATCGCGGAGAACACTCCAGAGTGCGTCAATATGCATGTGAAGGGGTGCTCCCTGTCCAAGGGCGGAGTGTACATCCAAATGTCAAAATTTGTATGGCTCCGAAGACGGAGTTCGGCGGTCGCCCCGACGGTGACTATAGGGTGGACAAGGCCCCAGACTCTGCGTTAAGCCTTCAGGATCGGAAATTACGCCAAAAATTCGAAGAGTTGCGTTGTACCGGAAGTAAGAGGGTTCGTCCTGTCCCCCTCCGATTTCGATTGAATCGTTCATTGGGCCGGCCCTGAAATAAGTCGCGGCACGACGGCATTGGCGAGCTAAAGCATGCCCCACCCTACTTCTTCAGCGAGGCGCTCACCTTCACGCGATACTCTTCCGCCTTCGCCAGAATCGCGCCTTCATCCAGCGTGAGAATCTTTCCATCGCGCACCACCGGCTTGCCGTTCACCATCACGTCGCGCACGTCTTCGCCTTTCAGCGCATAGACCATCTGCGATATGGCGTCATAGAGCGGCACGGCATTCGGACGGTCCAGCCGCACCTCGATCATGTCGGCGCGCTTGCCGGTTTCAAGCGAACCAATCTCTTTATCCATGCCCAGCGCGCGCGCGCCGCGAATCGTCGCCATCTCGAGCGCCGTGGTTGCCGGCAGCGCTTGCGGGTCGAGCGTCGTCACCTTTTGCAGCTTCGCGGCCATGTCCATCTCTTCGAACATGTTGAAGTCGTTGTTGCTGCCTGCCGGTCCATCGGGTCCAAGCCCGACGTTGATGCCCAGCGCCAGCATGCGGACCACCGGCGCCACGCCGCTCGCCAGCTTCATGTTGCTCGAAGGGCAATGCGCTACGCCCACGTTACGCGCCTTGAGAATCGCCATATCGGCGTCGTTCACCCAGACGCAGTGGGCGGCGACGGTCCGGCCGTTGAACACGCCCAGCGAATCGAGCGTCCTGGTGGGCGTGGTGTGGCGTTTGGCCAGCTCGTCGTCGTTCTCTTTCCTGGTTTCGGAAAGATGAATCACCAGCGGCGCGTTGTACTTGTTGGCCAGCGCGCGCGCTGCCATCAGCGTCTCATCGGAGTTGGTATAGAGCGCGTGTGGCGCCACCGCGGCCGTCACCAGCGGGTCGCCGCGAAAGCGCATCAGGTATCGCTCGGTGAACTTCAGCGCGTCGGCGGGCGTCTTGGCGTCGGCCACGGGAAATCCGATGATGGTTTCACCCAGCACGCCGCGCATTCCGGCTTCCTTGGCCACTTCAGCCACCACGTCCTCGAAGTAGTACATGTCGGTGAAGGTGGTCGTGCCGCCCAGCAGCATTTCCAGGCACCCGAGGCGCGTGCCCCAGCGCACGAAATCGGGCGAAACGTTCTTGGCTTCGGCCGGGAAGATGAAATTCTCCAGCCAATCCTGCAGCTTCTTGTCGTCGGCGATGCCGCGGAATAGCGACATGGCGGCGTGGGTGTGCGTATCGATCAGGCCCGGCGCCAGAATGGCGTCCGGCCGGTCGAGCCGCTGCCTGGCTTGAAAACGCGCGTCGATCTCGGCCTTGGTTCCCACGCCCACGATGCGATCTCCGCGGATGGCCACGGCGCCGTTCTCGATCACGCGGTGTTGCGCGTTCTCGGTGATGACGTAGCGGGCGCTCCAGATCCAATCGGCCGGTTCGGCGGCGCGGACAATTTGGAAACAGGCGGCGAAGAGGAAATAACTATAGATACGATGCATCGAAGGGCTTCGGAAAAAGGTCTTTCAACCGGTAGGTTTCAATCTTACCGCGCGGGTTCACCAGCGCGATCTCCACGTCGCCGCAGAACTCCCACAGAATCTGGCGGCACGCGCCGCACGGCGGCGTCGGCACGTCGGTATCGGCGGCCACGGCGACGCGCCGGAACTTTCGCGCGCCTTCGGAAATCGCTTTGAAAATGGCCACCCGCTCGGCGCAAAGCGTCAGGCCGTAAGTCGCATTCTCGATGTTGCAACCGGTGTGGATCCGGCCATCGGCGTCCTCCACGGCCGCGCCAACCTGGAATTTCGAATACGGCGCGAAGGCGTTCGCGCGCGCCGCCAGTGCGGCTTGGAGCAGCCGGTCGTTCAGTGGCGCCTCGTTCATGGCGCCTCGTTCAATTGCGCCAACCTCGGCAGCACCGCCTTCAGGAAGCGCACCAGCGTGCCCGCCACTTCGGCCCCGGTCTGCAAGACCTCTTCGTGGCGCAACTTCTGCGGCAAGACCCCCGCCGCCATGTTGGTGACGCACGAAATGCCCAGCGACTTGATGCCCATGTGATTCGCCGCGATCACTTCGAGCGCGGTGGACATGCCCACCAAATCCGCGCCGATGGCGCGAAGGTATCGAATCTCCGCGGGCGTCTCGTAGCTTGGTCCTAACAAGGCCGCATACACGCCCTCGCTCAGCGCGATGCCCAACTGGGCCGCCACCTGCTTCGCGGTTTCCCGAAGGGCCCGCGAGTAGGCTTCCGACATATCGGGAAATCGCGGCCCCAGCGAATCGTCGTTCGGGCCAACCAGCGGGTTGCAGCCTTGCAGGTTGATATGGTCCGAGATCAACACCAGTCCGCCGCGTTGGTACGCCAGGTTGATGCCTCCCGCGGCGTTCGTAATCACCATGGAGCGCACGCCCAGCGCGCCCAGCACGCGCACGCCGTAAACCGATTGCGCCGGCGTATTGCCTTCGTATAAGTGCGCGCGGCCGGCCATCACGGCCACGCCGATGCCGCTCAACCCGCCCATGACCAGCTTGCCCGCGTGGCCCACCGCCGTCGAGACCGGCCAGCCGGGAATCTCGCTGTAGGGAATCTCGACGCGGCCTTCGAGCTCTTCCGCGAATGCGCCCAGTCCGCTGCCCAATACGACGCCGATCGATGGACGCATCGCCGTCCGCGCCTCGATGTAAAGTTTAGCCTCCACAGTCAGGCCCAATCCGGCCGCCTTTGAGGCTCCGCCGCGACGTGGCGCACGCACTCCTGCGTGCAGCGTTCACACTCGTGTGAACGCGTCTTGGCCCCGCGAGAGCCGCACATCCCCAGGACTAGGTCCCTAACCCCGAGACTCGGTGTCACCGCGAAACCGCTTGCTAACGGGGCGCCCGGCTCCCATCGGAGCCGCGACCGTAAGGGAGCGGTTTCTAGCAAGGGCACAAAACCCAGCGTCCCCATAAGTGGGGACGCTGCACGCAGGAGTGCGTGCGCCACGAAGCATTTAGCCTCGCCTATCACAGAAACATTCCGGCGATGCACGCCGACATGAAGTTCGCCATCGTCCCCGCGGCCACCGCCCGCAAGCCCAACCGCGCAATATCCGACTTGCGGTTCGGCGCCAGGGCGCCAATGCCGCCAATCTGTATTGCGATAGAGCTGAGGTTCGCAAACCCGCACAGCGCGAACGTGGCAATGGTGAAAGATTGCGGCAGCAAATGGTCCTTCATCGGCCCGAGCTGCTGAAAGGCCACCATTTCGTTGGTGATCAGCCGTGTGCCCAGCAGGCCGCCCACCGTGGGCGCGTCCTGCCACGGCACGCCCAGAATCCAGGCGATCGGCGCGAAGATGGTTCCGCACATGCTCTCAAGCGACATGGGCAGCCAGCCGATATAGTGGCGCGCCCACCCCAAAATGCCGTTGAACATGGCGATCAGCGCCAGGAACGCGATCAGCATGCCGGCGATGTTCAAAGCCAGGCGCAGGCCGTCGCCCGCTCCCTGCGCGGCCGCATCGATCACGTTCACCGCCGAATCTTCCACGTGGATTTCGACGCGTCCCGCCGTGGCCGGCTTCCCGGTTTCCGGTATGAAGATCTTGGCGAGCATGATAGTGGCCGGCGCCGTCATGATCACCGCCGTGAGCAGGTGCCGTATCTCGACATGGCCCACCGCGACGTACGCCGCCATGACCGCGCCGGAAACGTGCGCCATCCCGCACGTCATGATGGTAAACAACTCCGATTCCGTCATGC
Organism: Bryobacterales bacterium; assembly: GCA_003135055.1. GTDB lineage: Bacteria > Acidobacteriota > Terriglobia > Bryobacterales > Bryobacteraceae > PALSA-243. The sequence continues at coordinate 47,006 of PLDF01000188.1, forward strand.
CCGCGATAAACGGCTTGATGGTGAGCGGCGCTTCCGTCTGGCCCATGAAGATGCTGGCCGCCACGTTGAGCGATTCGGCGCCGCTGATCCCCATCACCCGTTGCATGGCGACCGCCATCAGGCGGACTATCCGCTGCATTAAGCCCAGGTGATACAGAATGGCGAAAAACGACGCGATGAAGATGATGATGGGCAGCACCTGGAAGGCGAAGACGAAGCCCACTTCTTTACTGTCGGCGCCCAGCTTTCCGAAGACGAACGTAGTGCCGGCCGTGGTATAGCCGAACATGGCGCTCACGCCGCGGCTGATGGCTTCGAGCACCTGGCTAAAGGGAGTCTTGAGGACGATGATGGCGAATGCGAACTGGAGTCCCAGGCCCCAGGCGACAACGCGTAATTTGATGGCGCGCTTATCCGACGAGAACAGCCAGGCGGCGGCGAGAATCGCCACCATGCCCAACACTCCCGTGAAGCGGCCCATTACCCCACGACTTCCAGAATGAGCTCGCGCTCGCTCGGCTTCTGGGCCGAGATGCGGAACGCATCTTCCACCCGGTTGGCGGCTTCGTCGACGTGGTCTTCCTTGGTGTAATACAGGCGGCAAAGTATCGAGCCGGCATCCACCTTTTCACCCACCTTGACTTCGAGGATGATGCCCACGGCGGGGTCGATAGCGTCCTCTTTCTTATCGCGCCCGGCGCCGATTAAATTCGAGGCCACGCCGATATCTTCGGCGTAGATGGTGCTCACATACCCGGCGCGCGGCGAGGTGATTTCGCGCATACCGGTGGCATTCGGAAGCAGCTCGAACTTATCGAGCGCCTGCGGATTGCCGCCCTGCGCCGCCACCACCTGCTTGAGTTTGAGGTATGCCGAGCCATCCACCAGATGTTTTTCGGCGGTGAGGCGCGCTTCCTCCAGCGATGCCGCTTTCTTGCCCAGGAAAATCATGCGCGCGGCCAATTCGAGACACAGCTTGGTGAGATCGGCCGGCCCGGCGTTCTGCAGCGTCTGCGACGCTTCCATAATTTCGAGAGCATTACCGATGGCGTAACCCAGCGGCTGGTTCATGTCGGTGATGAGCGCCTGAACCTTCTTATCCAGGCGCCGGCCAATGCCGACCATGGTTTGCGCGAGGCGGCGCGCATCCACCTGCTTCTTCATAAAGGCGCCGTTGCCTACCTTGACGTCCAGCACCAGCGCGTCCACGCCTTCAGCCAATTTCTTCGACATGATGGAAGACGAAATCAGCGGGATGGATTCCACCGTTCCGGTGACGTCGCGTAGCGCATAGAGTTTACGGTCGGCCGGAGCCAGCCGTTCCGTTTGCCCGATGAAGGCCAAGCCGTGCTGCGCCAGTTGCGCAGTGAATTCCTCGGCTGTCAGATCCGTGCGGAAGCCGGGAATCGATTCCAGCTTGTCGAGCGTGCCGCCAGTGTGGCCCAGCGCGCGGCCCGACATCATCGGCACCACCACGCCCGCCGCCGCAGCCAGTGGCGCAACGATGAAGCTGGTCTTATCGCCCACCCCGCCGGTGGAATGCTTGTCCACCTTGACGCCAGGCACGGAAGAAAGATCCACCGTATCGCCGGAGCGCAGCATGCACTCCGTGAGGCGGCTGACCTCCCGGTCGGTCATCCCCGAGAAGAAGACGGCCATGAGAAAGGCCGACATCTGATAGTCGGGGATGTCGCCGTTGGTGTAGCCTTCGATGAGAAACTCGATCTCTTCAGGGGCGAGTTCTTCCCCATCGCGCTTCCGATGGATCAAGTCAACTGTACGCATTATGAGACACTTAGCCTAACATTCCAGGAGTATGAAAGTAAAGTAAATTGGCCATAATGGCTAGCTGCCGCTCTCGCCAATTGGGGATTGAGTACGTTGCAGGACATTCGCTAAAGCGAGCGCGGACCCATCGCGTAGCCCGCTTGACGTTCCCAGCGGTGGCTGGGCGCTTGCTTTGGGGAGTGTCCGAAAATGGGATTAGGGTCGTTTGGTTGCGCGGGGATTGCAGGGCGCGGGTGACGGCTGGCGAAGGTGATCGCTCAGCGCGGGTGGGCTGGTTATAGGGATGGGCGCTGTTGGCGCGCGAGGATTTCCGGAGTGAGCACATGGATGCTAATACCAGGGTACGGCATGGATGTTTGGAAATTCGCCTAAGTTATTGAATCTATAGGTGAAAATAGGTGGAACTGGGATTCAATGGTGATTTCGACGTAAGACGCGTAAGCTGCAATTCCGTCTACAACTTATGATGAAATGGGATACCCCGCCAATCCCGCCCGCGCGGCCAGCGCTTGAAACCGCGGATCGGCCCGCAATTCATCGAAGGTGGCGGTGGGAAGCTCGGTGACCCGCATCACCCGCTGGTCGATTGCGCGCTCGAGCCAGGCGAGCGCGCCAGCCACATCACCCAGCCCCACATGCACGATCGAAAAATCCAGCGGCGAAACATACTTGTCGCGAGAGAGGCTATCGAGCTGCTCCAGCGCATTGAGCGCCGCTGCCCGGTCTCCGGCACGGCCGTAAACATGGCCCAGCATCGCCACATATATGGCGGCGCCGTGCGATTCCGCAGCCGCGATCGACAAGACCTGGAGAGCCCGGTCAAACTGACGCCGCTGCGCGTAGATTTGGCCCAAAAACCAGTTCACGATGGGCAGGCGCGGGTCCATCTCCACGGCTTTCTCCGCTTCCCGCGCCGCTTCTTCATACCGCCGCGCCCGAAAATACGTGAATCCCACAAATCCCGCGACAGGCGGCGCGAGCGGATCGATGCGCCGCGCCACTTCCGCTTCGGCGATGGCTTCTTCGTGACGGTTTAGAATCGAGAGCAGGTTCGCGTACCACTGGTGCGCAACCGCATAATTCGAATTCAGCCGCAGCGCCTCGCGGTAACCGGCCTCCGCCTCCACCCAGTTCCAGTCATAGCCTTTGCTAACCTCCGCCAGCGCCGTGTGCGCTTCCGCCAGCGTGGCATCGAGCTCCAGCGCTTTGCCGGCCGCCGCCCGCGCGCGCGGATAGGTTTCACCGGAAGGAGCCAGACCGTGAATGCCCATCATGATCCATGTGTCCGCCAGCCCCACATACGGAAGCGCGTAAGCCGGATCGAGATCGATGGCCCGCTGAAACAGCGAGACGGCTTCGGCGTAGGCGCGCGGCGTTTTCTTGTTCCACACGTGCCTGCCCTTCAGGTAACATTCATAGGCTTGCGGCTGCACCCGCCTCTTCCTCGCCGGAGCCGGCACGGAAGCCAGTGAGGCCGCGGACGTCACTTCCCGCACGATCTCCCGCGCCACATCGCACTGCCACGCCAGCAGATCGCCCAGATCCTGATCGTAACTCTTCGCCCACGTCTGCGCCTGGTCGCTCACCTGCAATAGCCGCACGCTGATCCGCACCCGCTGCTGCTGCCGGCGCACGCTGCCTTCCAGCACGAGGTCCGCGCCTAGCTCGCGCCCGATTTCCCGCACCGTCAGCCCGCGCCGCTGGCACTCCATCGCACTGGTGCGTCCGATGACGCCAAGCCGATCCGGCGCCAGCGCCCCCAGGCACGTAGTCAATTCCTCCGTGAAGCCGTCGTTCAGATACGATTCCCGCGGCGGCTCGGAAAGGTTATCGAGCGGAAGTACGGCCAGGATAGTGCGGCGCCGCGCAATCGACGTTCCTTCGGGTTTCGATATCGCCTCCCGGATGGCGGCTGTGAAACGATAGCCCTTCCCCGTCACGGTTTCGATGAACCGGGGCTTTTCGGCATCATCCGAAAGGGCCGCACGCAGCTTGCGCACGGCGGTGTTGATCGCGCTCTCGTCCTGCAGAAAGTGGTTCTTGCCCCAGATCCGGTCCACCAACTCGCTCCGCAGTACCAGCCTTCCTGGATTGGCCGCCAGGAACATCAATAGCTCCATGGGAATCCGCTCCAGCTTTACGGCATCGCCCGCCCGCCGCAGTTCGTAGCCGCTCACGTCCAGCTCAAATTCTTCGAACCGAATGGGGGTTGACACGGACCTTCCTCTCACTCCAGTCTAGTCGAGCCGGGAGTGTCCCGCCACTGCGGCGGCAGGATTGATATGCGGGCGGCGACAGGCCAGGAGGCCTGTCCCACTCCACAAAAAATACAGACAATCTCCATTTGCGCTCCATGGCATTGGCGCCAGCGGCTCCCTCGCATTAACTTCGTGGGGCGCCGCGACGCGCCCACGCCAACACAGATATGCAAACCCAAATATAAGGAGAATACGATGAACAGAACGAGAACCGCCGGATTTGTATCGGCCGCCGCCGTGGTGGCGCTCACGCTGACCGCTTCGGCTTACGCCCAAGTCAACAATGGATGCACCAACGCCAGTTTGCACGGAATCTACGCCTTTCATATCACCGGTCAGATCTTGGCGCCGGCCGCGGTTGCAGGTCCGGTCAGCGGCGTTGCGCTGACAACCTTCGACGGTTTTGGCAATCTGACTCAGATCGATAACATCGTCCACAACGGCGTGGTTCCGGTGGAAGACTGGCGGCCGGCGAATGGCACGTACACCGTGAATTCCGACTGCACCGGGACGTTCACGTTCACGCCCGCGCCTACGAATCCCGCGGACGGCGGCCCCGCCCTGAAGGTGCATTTCGTTCTTATGAGCTTCGGCGCCGAGATACTCACGGTGGTTACGGGTTCGCCCAATACGCCGCCGTTTACCGCCAGCATCGTCAGTACCGGCACTCGTTTGACGCTTGCCGCGCCCGGCGGGACCATTCAATGAAGAATGGATTGGCCGCGAAACGACGGCGCCAATTCGGGGCGGCGCGGGAGGAGCGAAGGGCGTTCACACGATTGTGAACGCCGCACGTCGAGATCGGAACGATGGCTGTGATCTCGCGGGGCGCGGCTCCACGCTGTGCGATCTCAAGCGATGGCGCTCGCAGCTAAGCAAGCGCAACTACACGAGCCGGCGCCTCAGTTGAACGGAACCGAAATTCCGCTACCGGCGCCGAAGAAGAGTAACCCCAAATCCGGACCGGGCGCCGAAAACGGCTGAATGCTGCCGCCCGCTACGTACAAATCCGTCGCCGGATGGCGTGAGGCTGGTGCTAAGGCGGCGTCAGACAATAATCCAGACAAATGTTCGAGGCGGGCGTATCATAGCGTGGGTGATAAGGTCCACGCGAGAGCAGTCTGCTTCAGAGCTGAAAGGTGCCCCCTGACGGCCTTTCGCACACGTTCATCCGGCCTGGGACCGCACGATGCTGCCTAGCCCGCGCAAGCAAAGTCCGGGAGAGTGTCCATGTTGTTTGCTAACTTCCCCTTAGGGCCGCACCGCCCCAGCTCAGTATTACCCTTTCTTTGTCAACCAGGCGGGACGAGCGTCCGAAGTTGGGCTGCCACCCCACACGGAAAGTATTTGGGGCCGCCGATGAACACGGATTAACGCCGATAAATAAAGCAGAATTCTTATCGGCGTTCATCGGCGGCCAATGCCTCTTTTTGATTTGGTCTCTGCGTCCGCGTGATTTTGCGCCCTTGCGGAAGATCACGCGCCCAAGGACGTTGCCGCTACTTGGTTTTCCCGACCTCGTAGACGTAGATCGTGTGTTCCATGGAGCCGGCCTTCACCCGCACCACTTGTGATGGTTTCCAGCCCTTGACGGGAAACTGGTTCGAAACCACGCGCGACCCCGGCTTGAGCCAATGCTCGAGATTCGGCCGAAGCCGCTCGTTGGAGCTGGTCAGGAAGTACATGGTAACCACGTCGGCGGCGCTCAAATCCACGTGCAGGGCGTTGCCTTCCACAATCGAGACCTTGTCCTCAAGCCCGAGCGACTTCACCCGCTCCCGGGCCTTCTCGCAAAGGTCGGGGCGCAGCTCCACGCCCACCGCCTTGGCGCCAAACATCTGCGCCGCGGTGATGACGATACGCCCATCGCCGCTGCCCAGGTCGTAAACCGTCTCGCCGGGCTTGACGCGGCCCGCCTCAAGCATCTTCTCCACCACGGATTGCGGCGTAGGAATGTCCGGCGCCAGGTATTCCATGGGGTTGAGTTTTTGGGAGTAGGCGGGCAGGCCGGCTGCCAGCAGGAGCGCAAAATGGAGTGACCGCATGGACTATTGCGAGGAGCCGTTGGCGCTTCCCGTTCTCCCGAATTTGGATTTTACAATCCTGCCCATGATGTCGCTCCATGAGAAAAACAGGTCGCGCGGCCGGGCAATGGTGAATTCGGCGCCTTTCAGCGCCTTCACCGCCGTGCCGATCGCGTCCCTCCAGGGATTGGCCACCGGGTTGAGATTGTAGTTCATATAGAACACAGGGAATTTGACGTCCGCCAACTGCTTTAAGGTTTCAAGAGGCAACCCATCGTCGAGCATTATTTTCGGCCCGGCGAAAATTACCGCGTCGGGCTGCTTCTTCTCGTCCTTGGTTTCCTTGACCTCGGACGCGATCAACTTCGACAGAAACTCGGTGTCGCCGTGCTTTTGGCTTAACCGTTTCAGATCCACGGTTCCCAGGTTGAGCCCCGTCACCGCATGCCCCAGCGCCGGGAAATCGATATGCCCGGCGGATTCCTGCCGGTAGAACACCTTTTGCTCCTGCATGTTGTAGGCGACAATCGAGAACGTCCCAATCCTCGGGTCGCGCGCGATGTTGCGCAGAATGGAAAGCAGCGCGGATGTATCCATAGGCTGCAGGGTCGAGGCGCCATCGGCTTGCGGAGCGAAATTCATCATCACCTTGACGTTCAGGGGCGGCGCGCCCTTCTCGCGCTCCACCGGCGCTTCTTCCTTGAACGGCTCGGCGTCCACGGACTGCACAGATCCCGCCGAAATGTCGAGGACCATGGGCTTGTCCTTGAGGGAGAGGCTCGCTTCAGAGTCCCAATGAGCCGAGCAAACGCGCTCCGACCGGTCGCGCATCAGCCAATCCACATGATACTTACCTTCGCCCACGCTAAAGAGGCCTTGCAGGTAGGCTAGCCCGCCGGCATTTTCATCGATAGCCGGCACCGAGTAGTGCTGCTTGAAGAAAATGGGAGAATCCGCGTGCCCGTCCGGCGCCACGCGAAACACCATGGTGAGCTGGTTTTCCTGGCCTGCGAGCTCTTTGAGCGGAACCTGCACGTCGTAACCGGCGTGGAACTTCATGTCGAAACCCAGCATCGGCTTGGTGACGGGCGTCACGGTACAAGGAAGGTCTTTACGGGTATCCTGCGCCTCCAGGATCGCGGTATCGGAACCGAACAGGCGAACCGCGCCGCCGGGCTCGGATGGCTGCATCAGGTCTTGCGCCGGAAGGAACGCGCCTGAGCACATTGCAACGCAAAGAATCAGCGCGAAAGTGCGGAGAGTATTGCATACCGACGATGAGAGCGACATCGCCATAGGGCCAGCATACGCCATACCAGACAAGATCGGCAGAGCGTGTTGAATGTATTATGTCTTAATTTCACCGAACCGCAAGCGAAAAGGTGGGAAACGATCCGAGGATGGTCCTGGAACTAAAAAACCCCGGGGCACGGGGCTCCAGGGCTCAAGTCTTGAACGGACCAATGTTCACTTTTATGATACCACGAACCGGATGGATTGGTAGTACGATGAATCCATGAGGAAGCCACTTGCTCTCGCGGCCGGTCTGTTCGCGGCGGGTCTTTTCGCCCAGAACGTCGCGCCGCCACACACGACGCTGAAGGAAGGCGACATGGCGCCGGACTTCACTTTGCCCTCCACCCAGGGCGGGAAGGTCACGCTTTCCAGCTTCCGCGGAAAAAACACCGTGGTGCTGGCATTCTTCCCCGCCGCCTTCACCGGTGGTTGAACCCGCGAAATCACTGCATACCAGGCTGGTATCGCAAAATTCGAAGGCAACGAAACCAAGGTTTTTGGCATTAGCACCGACAATAACCCTTCCCAAAAAGAGTTCGCCACCAAGCTCAACGCCTCATTTCCACTATTGAGCGATTTCTTCGACCGCAAAGTGGCCGCCGCTTATGGCGTCCTGATGCCCCAGAACGGCATGGCGAACCGCTCCACGTTCGTGGTGGATAAGGAAGGGAAGATCGTCTACATCGAGGAGGGCAGCTCCGCCATCGACCCCACGGGCGCCGACACCGCCTGTAGCCGGGCTGCGCACAAGAAGCAGTAGGCCTGCGCGTGCGGCCAGGCGCTTGACCTATGCGGCCCAGGCGCCCTGCCGCGGGGCGGATCCCCTTAGAACAACGGAGCTGTGATCGTCATCCGGGGGAAAATGGTGTAGTTGTCACGCTGACTGCACATCAAAGTTCCCTTTAAGACCGGCGGGCTGTTTCTCACCAGCGATTGCGGCTGGAACTCAAACGTGCATGGTCCGTTCCAAAGGAGGCTTCCGTTGGCGCTCACCCTGTCTCCGGAAACCGTGAATGTCTCTGGGTAATTACCGCCTCCCGTAACCACACCGGTGCTTCTCGACATACTATAGTCCTTGAACCGGAGATGGAGGCGAAAGTGGAAATTCTGAGACAGGTAACCTAGGTACGGATAACGCTTGAACAGATCCTGCATTCGGTCGGGGTCGCTATTCAACGCGGCATCCAACTGCCTCTGAATTTCGGGCGGCGATTGAATATCGAAGTCCAGCTCCTTCAGGTTAGCCATATAAGCCCTCAGCGCAATCGCGCGGACGCTTGCATCGTCGCTCGCCAGCGCGATCCTCAGGGCGAAATCGATCTTCATCGCGTCGCCGGATTCGACGATCGTCAGAATCGCCGCCTGCCGCTTGAGCGGGTCGGGGTCGGCCAATTGCTCCTGTATCAATGCAAGCTCCGCGCGCTTGGCCTCGATTTGCACCGGCCCCGACAGCTTGCTTTGTGGCTGAGCCGCGGCAGTTGCAGCAGCGAGTCCGGCTGCCAGTAAAGTCTTCAAAAGTAGTGTCATCGTCAATTTGCTCCCTCAATTCATCTAGCGGCCAAATCGCTATTGCTTAATCAGCTCGCGCTCAATGATCGCCATGTTCTCTCGCGACCGCTCGACCGCAGCCCCATACCCGGCCATATCTTGTTTCTGCAACGCGGCATCGGCTTTATCCAGTTCCGCGTTCATGCCGTTCCACGCCGTTTTCAACTCCAACGGCAGCCCGCCCGCTCCCCTGGTTGCCCTTTCCGCGGCGTTCAGCCGGTCGTTGAGCGCATTCGCCTTCATTGCTATGCTGCCCAACTCACTCTGCAGGCGTTTGAGATCGGCGGGCTGAATGACCGCCGCCGGCGCTGGCGCCACGGATGGTTCCTCGACTGGCGGCAACCTCGCCGCGACCCGCTCAAAGACGAACGTCCCGCCGTCGTGACCGGAGTCGCGCAAGACATTGATCTGAGGCACTTGCTTCGACCGTCCTCCGACACGCTGTTGGATGTATCCGGTGAACAACTCCTCCACCGTGAATCTGTCGGGACTTATCTCTCGCAACGATTGCAACAGCACTGTGGCGAAAATGGAGTGCGTCCCGTCGCCGCCGCCGTCGCTCACAGGTTCATTTCCGCCACTCGACAGCAGCAGGCGCGACTTCCTGGCTTCGATGGCGGCGAAAAAGCTTTCGCGATCCGCATTGGCGGCGGCGGGCCGGTTAACGAAGGCTTCCCTCGCTAATCCCCCGGAATAACAGCTATCGGAGACAACCAGCACATGCCTGGCGCTCATAGCCTTGATATCCGTTGTGATATCGTCGGCGATGATCCAGTTGGTGGTGTCCTCGGGCTGCGCATCGGCGGGCAGCCAATATGCCTTTTGAAGTTTGTCGTCGGAGTACCCATGGCCCGCGTAATAGATCAGCAAGGCGTCGTCCGGGCCGAGTAATTTCTTGTAGCGATTCAGGGCGGTGAGAATGCCGTGACGGTCCGGATTCCGCAATACCTCGACCTTAAAACCGAAATTCCGGCCTAATTCCGCCGCCACGCTCTCCGCATCGCCAAGCGCGGTTTGTAACTGCGGCAACGCCGAGTACCGATTAATGCCGATGCAGAGCGCGTAAGACTGGCCCCGTGCGCCCGCTTTTTCCGGCGCCGGCGGCATGGGCCTCGCAGCGCGTTGATCCGCCGCCTGGGATGCGGCCGCCAACGCACTCGAGCCCGCCTGCAACGGCGTGATGGAGAGCGCTAAATAACAGAGCAACTGCCGCCGGGCGAACACTGGCGTCGAACAGGAAGAGCATACCCTTGACATTGTACGTTTTTTTACATTTCGAGATAGCTCCTCCAGGATACTACGTTGGGAACCCTACGCCGGATTTACTTCGGTTATCTCAAGCTCAAGCGCCGCGCCGCATTGGCCGCAAACTACCGCTCCGTCTTCGGTCATATAGACGGCGGTGGCGCCGCAGGCGGCGCATTCGGTGGTGGGGTCGGTGGCATCCGGCAGCGGATCGGGCGGCGCGATGCCGGCGATCGTGCCGCCTTTTCTCCTGGTCTCGGGCTCGAACGTGGCCCCGCAGCCGCCGCAAACGTGGTTGTAGCAGCAGTTGGGCGTGCAGGTATAAAACACCTCGCCCGAACCGCATACCGGACATGGGAATTCGAGCTTGCGCGTCTTGACGCTCATGGCAGGACCGTCGCCGCCGCGCAACGCAACCACTGCGGTGCGCATCCGCCATAATTGCGGCGTGCGTCCGCCTTAGTTGCGAAAGCGCCGGGCGCTATAATAGCGGCGCTCCGGGCACTATCATTGCGGCGTCCCGCGGCGCGCAAGCCAAAGCACACCTTACCTTACTGCTTTGCCATGCCGAAGAACTCGGGATCGTATACCGTCTTGTTGCTCTTTTCGAGCGCCTCCATGGCCTTCTTCGCCGCTTCCAGACCCAACTTCTTCTCGATCTCCGGCTTCACCGCCTCGAAGCTCTTCATCTCTTTGCTTTCGAGTTTGATGATGTGATACCCGACCTGGCTTTTCACCGGCTCGCTTACCTGGCCCGGCGTCAGCTTGAACGCGGCTTCTTCAAACGAAGGCGCCATGCTGCCATGGCCGAACGTTCCCAAGTCGCCGCCATTCATCGCGGATTTGTCGTCCGATTCCGCCCCGGCCAGCTTGCCGAAGTCTTCGCCGGCCTTGATCCGCTTCTCCAGCTCCTGCGCCTTGGCCAGCGCTTCTTCGTCGCTGAGGTCCTTCTCTCCCGGCTTCACCGGCGCCGTGGACCCGTGCATGCGGATGAGAATCTGGCGGGCATGGGCAGTCTGTACGAAATCGGCCTGGTGCGCATCGTAGTAGGCATGCATGGCGGCGTCGTCGATTTTGGCCTCCTTGGTCATCGCCTGGTAAGTAGAGTTCGCCAATGCCTGGTCCGTCTGATACATCACCTGCGATTGGAAGGCGGATTTTTCATCCAGTTTGCGCCGCTTGCCCTCCTGCGCCAGCGTCAGCACCATCACCAGTTGGTCGGCGAACTGTTTGCGCCCGGGACCCTTGACGAAGGCCTTGTACTGCTCCTGTACGGCAACGCTGGTGATTTCATCGAACTGCTGGGCGGTAATGGTGACATCGCCCACCGTCAAAATCACCTTGTCCGGCGGGACCTGAGGGAGCGGGGCGCCGATCGGCAATTTCATGGTGATCGATCCATCGGGATTGACCACCCTTTCCGGCGGGGCGGATTTCGGCGGAAGCGGCTGAAGCGGCGGCTGCGGCGAAGCCTGAACCGGCGGCGGAGGAGCCGGGACCGGCGGTTGCGGAGTCTGTGCCAGCAAACACGCGGCTGAGCACAACCATAGAACACTGCGGAAAAACATCATATTCCTCTATGATACCGTCAGGCGCGCGATACCGTCAGGCGCGTTCGATCTCCGCGGACATCGCCCCCTTCGACCTCTCCAGCCGCCAATCCGGGCCATAGGCGTGGATCTGGTCGCGCGCGAACTCCGCCGCCGGCAGTTCGCACGTGATCACGATGGTTCGCCCGCACCGGTCGACCTCTTCCGCATGGCGGTAAGCCTGATCGAGGCTGAAGATGAAAATCTTCTGCAGCATTTCGATGACGTAATCGTAGGTGTGATCGTTATCGTCGAGCAGCACGACGCGGTACATGGGAACCAGATCGCCGCGTTCAATGGCCTCTGTCTCGGGAGCGATAAGGGGTCTCGCCATACGTTCAACGTTAAGTATCGGTCATTTGCTCGGGCGCCACAAGCTATGTGGGGCCGGGTGTGCGACATGAAAGT
>PLDF01000364.1 GCA_003135055.1 Bryobacterales bacterium
ATCGGAGCCCCCCTTCCTCCTGCGTCGTCGCCGTCAGCGGCTCCGGCGCCAGAGCCTGCTCCGCCCTGGCCGCCAGCCGCTCCGCCCCGCCCGCCGCCTGCCCCGCCCCGCCCGCCGGCCGCCCCTCCGCGCGCCGCCGGCACTCTGCTCGAAAGACCTCGCACCGGAACCTTAAGCTCCTTCTGCAAGCCTTTCGCCAGTGTCTGGTCGGCGTCCGTCCATTGCGGCATTCCCACCTTCGCGATGTTGGCTTGCATGGTTTCGGCGATGACCGGGCTGAAGTGTCCGGGCCACGCGCTGCCCAGCAGGCGCGACGTGAACGCGGTGTCGGTCATGAGCGTGGCGCCCTTGGCCATGTTGTCGCCGATGTGCCACATGTCCATGATGTGGTCGTAATCGGCTTCGCGGAAGTAGTACCACACGGCGGCCGTGGGCGGCACCACGTTCGGCTGGTCGCCGCCATTAGTGATCACGTAGTGCGAGCGCTGCGCCAGGCGCAGATGTTCGCGGCGGAAATTCCAGCCGACGTCCATCAGCTCCACAGCATCGAGCGCGCTACGCCCGCGCCACGGAGCGGCGGCCGCGTGGGCGCTCTCGCCCTGGAACATATACTCCACCGACACCAGCCCGTTCTGATTGATCGCCGGGCCCGAGGAAACGCCGAAGGCCGAGGCGACGTGGGTGAACAGGCAAACGTCCACGTCCTTGAACATGCCCGCCTTTACGAAATATGCTTTGGAGCCAAGCTCCTCTTCGGCCACGCCAGGCCAGAGCCGGAGCGTACCTTGCAGATGCTCGCGCTCCATCACTTTCTTCACCGCGATGGCCGCGAGAATATTGAGCGGCACGCCGGAGTTGTGCCCTTCGCCATGACCGGGCGCGCCTTCGACGATCGGATCGTGCCACCCCACGCCGGGCTTCTGCGAAGCTTGCGGAATGTCGTCGATGTCGGAGCCGAGCGAGATCACGGGCTTGCCCGATCCCCACGAAGCCAGCCAGGCTGTGGGGATGCCGGCGACGTTGCGCTCAATGTGGAAGCCCTCCTTTTCCAGAATGCCGGTCAGGTATTTCGACGTTTCGAATTCCTGGAATCCAAGCTCGCCGAAGCTGAAGACGCTATCGACCATCACCTGCGCCTGTTTCTTCATGGCGTCGATCTGGCCAACCAGGTCGGCCTTCATGGCGGCCTCTTTTTCCGGTGAAAGCTGGGTTTGGCCCAACGCGCAAGCGGCGCCGAGCAGCAGAACTGTGGCGAACTTTTTCATGAATGCGGCTCCTATAGGAAACTAGTGTAGAACAGGAGCGGCGCCGGCTGCCCAGGTAATCCGGACGCGTACTCCGGACACGCAATTGACATCCGCACGGATCTTGGTATGATTGGTGCTGGGGAGGCCAGCAGCGTCTACTGCCAACCTCCCTCGGATTCGGCTAGAGATCTAGTTCGATCTTCAGCTTGGTCCGTCTCTTCCTGATGATTAGCAGGAACAAGAGCAGTACCAGAAGGATCAATTCGATCACCTCTTTCCACTCCAGTGGATTTGCAACCCCGCCCTTACTGGCGGGGTTTTGCATTTGGAGTCCGATGGCTCCACGCAAACTCGACCTCGCAAATGTCGACGTGGAAGCCTTACGTGTAACACGCGGCACTTGAGAAACCTATTCGGGCCATCGCCAGCGGACAGGCTTCGCTTCGATATCTGCGAGAGATGGAGAGTTGAGCGAACCCGCGCGCGAGGCTTCATTGCGCGCAGCGGCTTCCGCCATGGCGACCGCCGTGTAAAGGGTTGTGATCGCCCTTCACGCCTATTTGGCCTCAACCAGATGCCCGCCGCCCGACGGACGGGGCTCGATAGCCCGCCACCTGCACCCGGCGTGTTTCGTAATCGCGCGTTGCACCGTTGCATCTAAGACTCCGTCCGCCGTCACGGGCGAATGCCGTGTCATCACAAATGCGGTTAGCCACATCCATGGTTTTCAAGTACCGCCCCTCTGGCGTTGTGACTTTCATAACGACTCTCTCATCTGTGTTCTCCGTCGAATCGACTCGCGTTCCCGGTGAATTCATTGCAACCTCTGGCGCGTCGAGATCAGTAGCGTCCAGACTGTTCATTGAAAAGATGTTTCGTGTTCATGTAGCAAATGGTAGAAAGCGAAACTTAGGCAAGCAACTTTCGCTGGTCAACGTGAACAAAACCGTTGGTTACAAGGCAACGAACCGTCGGAGAAAGATGGAGAAAGATGGAGAAAGTTCGGAAATAATTACTTTCGAGCGTTCTTTAAGTGGTGTTGGATGGCTTTCATCGCGAGTTCTGGCTCATCGTCGGCGGCGTCGTCCCATGTCATTATCTTGCTCTCCCGTTTGCGCCACGTCTTGGGACACGGAACTTTGTCATTATCCAAAGCTTCGCAGACGTCATTGAGCGTATCCTTCGAAAGTATGCCGTGAGCAACGCGTTCGACGATTGTCGCCACTCTCCGCGCGTTAGCTACGTCGCGCTTCGGTCCGGGTTTGGCTTTCACTTTCGAACAGTCGTCACCCTGAGGCGCTTCGCTAGGATGGGGTATCGTTGTTCGTTCTTCGTGGTGAAGGTGAAGGCTGGTCTGTCTGCCAAAGATCTCATAGGCTTTCAGGACCAACTTTGGCACCATCGTTGTGAGTTCCCTCTGTAGGTCTTCGTAGAATCGGCCCCACTGCCCTGCATCAAATAGCGCCCAGATGAAATGCTTTGAAACACGGCCTGCTTGCTTATCGTGGTCGGCATGTTTGAACAACTTCCAGCTACGGATCATATTCTGACCCCACTCACCGAGTTGATGATTCTCTGGCTTCGCGGAAGGGCACGGAGCCAGCCAGTTGATGACTGTTGTTTGCGCGGTGGAGAGCAGAATCCTTTCGTATTCCGAATCCTCTGAGTGCGCCGGGGCGAGTTCCATGGCATAGACGGAAAACAGGCGCTTTCCGTAGCGAATGAACGGCGGGAAAAAGAGAGTGCAGTCACCGACTACTGCGCGGCACCTGGGAGGCAATACTTTAGCCCAGCACTCTTTCAATTCCACATCCAAATCCACGATTGCCTGCATCCGGGCACGTTTGAATTCCAGGCTCGTGGGTTCTGGCAGTGCGGTTTCGTCTGTCTCCGATGAGGCCATCGCTCCCTCTGCGATTCCCTAAATGAAATAGCCGCCTCTGGGATAGGGTTCCCAGCCTTCGGCCCGGTGGATCAGACCTGAACCTAGGCGGCTCGCCTTTTATTTTATGACTTTGCTGCTGGCTGTTTCAGGCGCATCGCATTCATGGACTTTAGCGGCTAGATCTGTTCCCTTCACCTTGCCCGTGCGGATTGGCTCAAGTTTCAGTTTCGACCCGTGGAGGTTGCCACGCTCGCCGCAGATGGTGCCTGAACCGAGCAGGGCCGCTCGTCACGGCTCACCGTGGCTTCGATGATCTCAACTTCCCGCGCAATTGCTGCCTGATTCCCACAACTCAGACCTCCGCGCAGCTTTATCAATGCGGCTACACGCATTCGGCGTAGAACTGCTTCCGTGCTCCGCCGAGCGTTCAATTTATAGAGAGAACCGGCTGAACCGCCTTACCGACAAATCGAAGATTCCAAGTCTCAGGCATCCGCTTCCCTCCAAAGAAGGCTTTAGCGCGCGTTCTACTCCCCCGCGGAGGATTCGATTACGCGACCATTCGGGCTTAATTGATGCCGTGGAAAAGCGATGGCGGCGCTATTAACCAAGGTTGGCGCGCCTTCCGGTTTCGGCAATGGGAGCGGGGCCGCACGGGGCCCGGTTCGTGTCGCTAGATCTAGATACTCTTCAGTTGCCGGCATTTCCTTGATTGTAGACCCGTCGCGGCTTGTTAGACCAGTTCCAGCTTTTTCAGCTTCATCCGGTCGACGTGAACGTGCGCAAGGTCGTACTGCGCTTGCTGAATAAGCCAGCTTTCGGCGCTGCCGCCGAAAACCTTGGACAGGCGCACGGCCATTTCCGGCGATATGCCGCGCTTTTCGTTCACCAGTTCGGATAGCGTGGTGCGCGTGACGCCAAGAGCGGCGGCGGCCTCCGTGATGCTCAAGCCCAAAGGCTCAATGCACTGACGGAGTACAAAGCCTCCGGGGTGGGGTGGGTTCTTCATCGGCATGGTTCAGTCTCCTTTTCAGTGGTAGTCCACGTAATCAACGTCGAAGGCGTCATGCTCGGCAAAGCGGAAAATCACCCGCCAGTTTGCGCGAACCGTTACCGCCCAAAAACCTTTCTCTCGACCTTTGAGCGGGTGCAGCCTTAAACCCGGCACGTCCATATCAGACACGGTTAGAACAGCGTCGAGCCTCGCGAGAATATCGCGGAGCTTGTCAGCATGTTCGGCGATGACGCCGCGCGGGTCGTCGTCTTCGTGAAGGCGTTTCAGCCCCTTATGGCGTATCGTTCGTATCATCCCGAACCGTAACCCGTTACGTAACGCAGGTCAAGAATAATGTTAGCAAGATTGTTGCTTTTATTGTGTGGGCCGGTGGTTCTCGTCGCTGGCATCCGTGCGGCTGTGCTGCACCGGGTGGCCCGCGACATGAATGGCGCGCCTTCCGGTGTCGGGAATGGGAGCGGCGCCGCACGGAGCCCGGTTCGTCTCGCTAGACACCTTCCCGCCTCTGCGATAGGCTAGAAGGCATCATGCGACAAGTATCCAAGCGTTTTGGCGTCCTGGCTTGCGCCGGTCTGATAACGTTAACCGTAATCCGCGCGCAGACGGTCCAGGCGCCGGACATTACCAAGAATCCCACGCTTTATGTGGTCCCCTACGCGCATCTCGACACGCAATGGCGCTGGGAGTTTCCGCAATCCATCGGCGAATATCTGCTGAAGACCATGCGGGTGAATTTTTACCTGATGGACAAGTACCCGCACTACGTCTTCAACTGGACCGGCGCCAACCGGTACCGCCTGATGAAGGAGTATTTTCCGCAGGACTACAAAAAGCTGAAGCAGTACGTCGACGCCGGCCGCTGGTTCCCCGCGGGCTCGTCGATGGAGGAGGGCGACGTCAACCTTCCCAGCGCCGAGGCCATCATCCGCCAGGTGCTCTATGGCAATACCTATTTCCGCAAGGACTTCGGCAAGGCCAGCGAAGAGTTCATGCTGCCGGATTGCTTCGGCTTTCCCGCCGATCTGCCCAGCATCCTGGCCCACGCGGGCGTTCGCGGATTCTCCACGCAGAAATTGAGCGCGGCCTGGCAGCCGGCCCCGAAGGTTGGCGGGCCCGATTCGCCGGAGCAAACGCCGGAGGGCATCCCATTCAACGTGGGCGTGTGGGAAGGCACGGACGGCAAGACGATCATCGCCGCACTCAACCCCGGCGGCTACGGCAGCAGCATTACGACTGATCTCAGCAAGCCGCCGGCGCCACAGGCGCAGGGGGGCCGCGGCGGACGCGGCGGCGAGCAGGATTGGGTCAAGCGCGTCGAGCTCGATGGCAAAGTGACTGGGGTCTACGCGGACTATCATTACGTGGGCACGGGAGACATCGGCGGATCGGCGAACGAAGAAACGGTGCGCTTGCTGGAAGCCATGGCGACCAAGAGCATGGCAACGCTGCCGCCTCCCGGCGGACGCGGCGGGCGTGGACGAGGCGGCCAGCAGCAAGAGCCGCAACCGCCCCTACCGCCCAGCGCGCCGGTGCGGATGGGCGACGGGCCGCTGACCATCGTTCCAGCAACCGCCGACCAGATGTTCCGCGATATCAAGCCGGAAATGACCGCCAAAATGCCTCGCTATAAGGGCGACCTGGAACTCATCAACCACTCCGCCGGCTCGCTCACTTCCGAGGCGTATCACAAGCGGTGGAACCGCAAGAACGAAGTGCTGGCGGACGCGGCCGAAAAGGCGTCCATCGCAGCCATGTGGCTGGGCGCGCGCCCCTACCCGCAGCAGCGGCTCAACGACGCCTGGACGCTGGTCATGGGCGGCCACTTTCACGACACCGCCGCCGGCACAGCCACGCCCGCATCTTACGAATACGCGTGGAATGACGACGTGATCGCCATGAATCAGTTCGCCGATGTGCTCAGCGACGCCACCGAAGCCGTGGCCGCGGGGATGAACACGCAGACGCAGGGAACCGCGGTGGTGGTGTACAACTCATTGAATATCGAGCGCGAAGATGTGGTGGAAGCCACGGTGCAATTCGCCGGTGGCGCTCCAAAGGCAGTGCGCGTTAGCGGCCCCGACGGCCGCGACGTTCCCGCGCAATTGGAAGAGGGCAACAAGGTGGTTTTCCTCGCCAAGGCGCCTTCTGTGGGCTACGCGGTCTACGACGTTCAACCGGCCGACGCGCCCGCCAGTTCGGATTTGAAGGTTGCACAGAACTCGCTCGAAAACGCGCGCTATCGCGTGACGCTCGATAACGCGGGCGATGTATCGAGCATCTTCGATAAATCGGTCGACAAAGACCTGCTCTCCGCGCCCATCCGCCTCGCTATTTCGAACGACCATCCGCAGCAGTGGCCCGCCTGGAATATGGATTTCGACCAGGAACAGGCGGCGCCGCGCACTTTCGTCCGCGGCGGCGGCGGCCGGGGCGGCGGCGGCGCGCGCATCGTCGAGAATGGTCCGGCGCGCGTGGCGCTGCAAGTGACGCGCTCTTCGGAAGGCTCGCACTTCGTCGAGACCATCAGCCTCTCGGCCGGCGATGCGGGCAACCGCGTGGAATTCAACAACTCGATCGATTGGGCAACGCTTTACGCGAATCTCAAGGCCACGTTCCCGTTGAGCGCCTCGAACCCGATGGCCACTTACAACCTCGGAATCGGCACCATCCAGCGCGCCACCGCGGCCGAGCGCCAGTTTGAAGTGGGGTCGCACCAGTGGATCGACCTCACCGACCAAAGCGGCAGCTACGGCGCCACCATTCTGACGGATTGCAAGAACGGCTCGGACAAGCGCGACGACCACACCATCCGCCTTACCTTAGTGCGATCGCCGGGCGTCGACACCAGCTACACCGATCAGGCCAACCAGGATTGGGGACATCACGACATCGCTTTCGGCATCGCCGGCCACAAGGGCGATTGGCGCGCCGGGCAGACCGATTGGCAGGGCTACCGCCTCAATGCGCCCCTGATTGCATTCGAAAGCACCAAGCATCCGGGCGGCTTGGGCAAGCAGTTCTCGCTGGTGAAGATCGATAATCCGCGCATCCAGATCATGGCAATGAAGAAGGCGGAAAACAGCGACGAAGTAATTCTCCGCCTGGTGGAAATGAGCGGACAGGCGCAACCGAACGTGCGCGTGACATTCGCGGGACCGGTAACCGCGGCGCGCGAAGTGAACGGCCAGGAACTGCCGGTTGGCGCGGCGACGGTGGCGAACGGGGCGCTGATGACGGGGTTCACGGCGAACCAGCCGCGCACTTTCGCCGTACGGCTGAACGCCGGCGCCAACAGCGTTGCGCCGGTGCGGTCGCAGCCGGTGACGCTGGCTTACAATCTGGCGGCGGCCACCAACGACGATACCAAGAGCGCTTCCGGTTTCGACGGTAAAGGCAACGCGCTTCCCGCCGAGATGCTTCCCGCCGACCTGAGCTTCAATGGCGTGACATTCAAGCTCGGACCCGCGCAAACAGGCGCCAACGACGCCCTAATCGCAAAAGGCCAGACGATCAGTCTGCCCGCGGGCCGCTTCAACCGCGTGTATATCCTGGCGGCTTCGGCCGATGGCGATCAAGCCGCCGCGTTCCGCGTGGGCGGACAAACCGCGAATCTCAACGTCGAAAATTGGGGTGGCAAGATTGGCCAGTGGGATACGCGCCTATGGAAGAACGATCCTCATACCGACAAAGATTGGGCAGTTTCCGCCAATCACGCCGCATGGGACCCAGACCCGGCCAAGCAGCACGACCCGTCGCAGGCCAAGCGCGACTGGTCGCCGCGGTATCCGGAGGATTTCGCAGGCTTCGCGCCCGGCTTCATCAAGCGCGCCGACGTGGCGTGGTACGCGTCGCACCATCATACGCCCGAGGGTCTCAACCAGCCGTACGAATACTCGTATCTGTTCGCGTATGCCATCGATCTTCCGGCCGATGCGCATACGCTGACGTTACCGGATAACGACAAGATCCGGGTGATGGCAATCTCGGTGGCGGAGACGAACCCGGCGGTGAAGCCGGCTCAGCCGCTATACGACACGCTGGTTCACTGAGCCGCCAGCGGCGCCGATTTGTCCCTATATTCGACTGGAGGAGCCTCGTTCAAATACCAGAGATTCAAGTTGCGATAGCCAGCCGTCAAAGTGGGGGCACTCCGCCCGGATACGAACCAAGCCGATCTCAAGGACGGCGAGAATACCCAGGAGCGGCTTTTCATAGCCGGGGACTATCGATTCCATCCGCTTGGACGGCGCTGTATCCGGCGAATCGTTGATCTCTTCGGGCGTTGCGAACTGCCGGCGGACGCTTTCGAACTGCCTCTGTAAGTCCGGCCGTCCAATGCCTCGGCTCAGTGCATCGCAGTCGCTGAAGAGCAGACCCTCAAACTCATGCATCATGACGAATGGAACGAAACGTTTCGGATTGTCGATCTCCTTCTCCACGTCCTGGAGAAGTGCGTTCTCTACACAAGCCGCCTTCTTCGAGACTTTGAGACCGGCAGCGTCGGCTCGTCCCGGCCAACCTCCGGTCCCCTGCTGGGGCAGGCCGTAGTAGTCCACCATCGTCGTCGCAATGCAACCGGAATCTTCCTTCAGATGGTTGACGATGTCCTTCCTTACGGAGGGCCACGGACGAATCCCACCGCGTCTCCGCCGCAGCCTGGCATTGCCTACGATTCGCGCAGCAACGCTTTGATAGCCGCGGGCCAGCAAATGTCCCTCAAGGACTTCATTGACGAATGCTTCTTCGGTCTGGCCTTCCACATGGATCAGCAGGCGTTGCATGTTCAGCCCTTAACGGGGCGCCCCCCAAATTCGTTCTTCTCCCATAGTTGGCCGAGACTGTAGTCTTCCCGCCAAGCGGCCAATTGCGAGGGGTCCAAGCGGCTGATTTGCGTTCCACCTTCCACCCGGTTTGCGATCAGAACATCGTCGGGCTCGAAATGATCCAGCAGAAGAGACGACTGAGTCGAAACAATCACCTGGGTCTGAACCGATGCCTGGCGGATCAGTGACGCCAGCATTCCAATCGCGTAAGGGTGGAGCCCCAATTCGGGCTCGTCTACCAAGATGACCGACGGCCGATATTTCTCGGGCTGAAGGAACAGGGTTGCGAGGACTATGAACCGGAGCGTGCCGTCTGAAAGCGACGAAGCGTCAAAATACTGATCCGAGCCTTTATGCCGCCACTCCAGCCTAATATCGTCGGCCTTAAGTCTGAGCGGCTTGAGCTGGAAATCCTCGAAAAACGGGGCCACGCGCTGCACGACCCGTCGAATCAAGCTATACGATTCCGGATGTGCCTCTCGCAAGTAGAATAGAAAAGCGGCCAGGTTAGATCCGTCAGGCCTAAGAAATTCGTTGTCATCTACTCTCGCTGTTTTCCGCATTGGCGATGATGAACTGGTGTCGTGCAGGTGATAGAGCCGCCATCCTCCCAGGCGTTCGCGGACCCAAGCTGCGACCCCTTCAGATTTCGGATCGCTAATGCCCGCCTCGCGTCGTTGCTCGAGTGGCGCGAGATTGAGGCCGGTACCGTATGGCGAAGGGTATTGGTCCTTTCGCCAGAAGTAGGCCATCTCTTCCGACGGGAAAAGACCATCGTCGGCCGCCGGAGAGAGTTTCAGCCCGTATTGGTTGATCCCGTCTTCGAAGGAGAGGTGAAAAGACATCTCCTTGGTGTTTTTCGACCCGAAATGCAGTAGTTTCTCGGCGCCGCCAGCCGCGGTCACATAGTCTCTCAAGCGGCCATCGCGGATGGCGTGCAGAAAGGAAAAAACACCTATGAAATTCGACTTACCCGATCCGTTTGCTCCAATCACAATATTGATTGAGCGCACCCGCAACTTCTCGATCGCAACGATGCTCTTGAAGCCCTTAACCGTGATGTAATCTAGCGCCGCGGATGGCATGTTTTCGTGCGAGTTGGCTCCGCCTCGTAGGACTCCAAGTATCAGAGCGCCGATGGGCGAAATGGCCACGTCGATTTTGGCCAAAACAAGAACGTCGGAACCACCATAATACAACTCTGAACGGGTCCGGCCCGAAACTCTGTCAGCCTACGCGAAGCCCCCTTCTCGCACAGCGGCGCCCGCGGCGCGCAGGTTCGCGAGCTTCATTTCCGAGTATTTCCGCGAGAGAATCACCCCGTCCGAGCCCGCTCGAAACGCGGCCAGGACGGCGCCTCGCGTGCCCTCGGGCGTCGACCGGCTGGAGCTGTTCACGTCGGTGGGAATGTCGATATCGATGCCGGGCCAGAGCTGCGTCTTGGTTCCATTCAGCGCCTCCCGCGCGCGCCGCGCTTCCTCAAAAACGTAGTTGGCCGAAAAGCCCGCCTTGGCAAGCTCCGCCAGCGGTTTTTCCTGCGTATAGCCCATGACGCGGTAGTGGAAATCCAGCAGTTCCTGTTGCGGAACGTCGCCAAACATGGTGCGGCTCAGGTTGCGAATGTAGCCCGCCATGCGTTCGCCGCCGCAGTTATGATACATCACCATTTTCAGAAAATCCGAGTGCTGGTGGATCTCGGAAAGATCCTGCTCGGCGCGATAAATGGGGCTGAAGGAATTGTTGTGCCAGATGTGCCAGCCCACGCCGACCTCGGGCTTGATGGATTTCACGCGGTTATACATCGCCGCATAAGTCTCGCGAAGGCTGTCGGTCCAGAGCATCTCCCAGGCGAGCAGTTCCGGGTAGCGCAGCATCAGACGCCACACGGTGACGTAATAGCCGTCGATGGGTTTGCGATTCTGCCGCGCGGCATCCACAAAATTCGTAAGGGCGTCGAAGCCTGCGCGGGCGCGCACCGGGTCCACGCCGCGGCTGCGGGCTTTGGCGACGCAATGCTGGCAGAAGCAAGTGACAGATCGGGGATTCGTGCCGCGCAGCATATTGGAAAACGCGCCCTCACGCTCCGATCCCCACATGATGCCGTCGATCTCATGCGAGCGCGCGTAATCCTCCACCGCGCCCAACAGCCAGTTCTTATAGTTCGGGTTGTTGAAGCAGAGATTGGTCGAGTTAGCGCCATCGAGCTGCACTTCCTGCGCCTGCGAGACGCGCGGCACGTCGCGCCGCCACACGTCTTCGAACCAGCAGATGGTCTTCATGCCGCGCTTGCGGGCGGAGGGCAGCACGGCTTCGAGCACGTCGTAGTCGCCGAATTCGGGCGCGCGGAAATCGGTGAGGACGGTGTCGCGGTAATACTCGGGATGAATGCGCGTGTAGCTGCCGCCGTGAAAGGTGTCGGTATCGTATTCGCGCTTGCCGTGGTCGGGCAGCGGCTGGCTGGCAATCTGGCGGCCGGCGATGCCGCGGCCGTAAGTGAAGGTGGCGAGGAACAAAGTGTTGACGGCGCCATCCTGCTGGAAGATGTCGAGAACCTTCTCGACGCCTTCGTCGACGAAGGAGACGGCGCCGACTTGAATGCCGATCGTTTTGCTGGCGGCGGGCGATGCGGCGGCGGTGAGCGCGCCGGCTGCGGCGGCTTGGAGAAATCCTCTGCGGTCCATAAGCTTATGATAGAGGCTCCCTTAGTTCTGCGTTTCGAGGGCTCCCGCCGCGCGGCGGGGTGCGCTCGATCTCGTTAGCCGCCACTGCGGCAGCCCTCGGCCCCGCCCAGGCTGGCGCCGATCGGTGTCGTGACGCAGTGAGCCGCAATCAGACCGAAGTGCCGTGCCTGGGCTGAGGCAGCTTGCACTTCGGGCATTCCGGCCAGGGCCGATGTGTCAACCCACGGTGATGGAAAGATACACGCCGGGATGGAAGGGATCGCAGAGGAAATACCCTCCGTTCATGTAGTCGACGTAAACGCTATCGGTGTAGAGCCAGCCCACCGGCCACGGGTTAACCATGGCGAACCAAAAACCGCCATATTGAAAACGTCGCGATCCGCCGGCGAAATCGGAGCGGCTCACGTGAAACGTGTGGCTACGGCCAAAACTGGCACGGAAGCGGTCGTCAGGAATGCG
>PLDF01000385.1 GCA_003135055.1 Bryobacterales bacterium
TTGCGCCGGAAAGTAGCTAGCTCAGGCTACGGCAAGGCAAGTCAAAGTCCTGAGCAGAGGGAAATGAGCCCGCCGCGCTACATCCCGCCTTGGCCTCCAAGCGCTTTAATCGTATCTCGTGCCGCGGATTCCAACCGGCGTCGCGATTTTTGCCAATCCGCCTCGCTCGCCGCCGCCGGGCGTCTGCTCTCTTCGAAATAAACCGGCAGCGTTTCCATCATCGCTTGCGCGGCCGCCTTGCCCAGAGCGCGCTGCGGATTGTCCGGACGCGGAATCGCCGCCGCGTTCACCGTGACCAGATAGAGTACGCCGAGCGTCTGCTGGTCTTCGAAAACCCCAGCCAGATTCTTCGCCATGAGCGCAGCGCCGTATTCCAGCACCTTATCGGGGCGCGCCGCCGCGCTGTGGACCTGCATGTAGTCGTACAGCCGCTCGTCGGCGAAATCCGATTGCGGATACCTGCGCACCCACTCGTCCAGATCGTCCATCGATTTCGCCAGGTTGGCTTGAGCGAAATCGCGGTGGAACTGATTCATCGCGCGCTCTTCGCCAGCGTCTTTCGGCCGTTTCGGCTGACGCCTCGGCGGATTCACCGGCGGCGTTGGCACGGGCGCCGGCGCCGGTGGCTTGGCAGCCGCCACAATCGCCGGCGCCGCTTGCGTGGATTTCGGCGCGCCCTGGGCGGATCTTGACGCGCCCTGCGCGGGCGGCGTCACAATCACCGCGCCCACGTATTCCGGCACGGGAACAATCACCTCATCCGGCGGCGGTGGTGGCGGCGTCACGACGACTATCGGCCGGGGCAGCGCAGCCCGTTGCTCCGGCGCCGCACGAGCGGGCGCCGTGTTCTGCGTCACCACTGGCAGATCGGGCGCCACGCGCACTCCGCCGCCAGTCAATAACGGCGCCACCAAGGGCCGCACCGCATCCAGGCGTGACGCATAGAACGCGGGCGAAGGCAGACCCTCGGTGAATGCCGTAACTTTCAGCGGCTCTTTCGGACGCCCCTCGAATCCCGCCGGATCGATCACTGGCGCGTCCGGCTGGAATGCCGCGAATGTCAGATTGGCGCCGGCATATTGCGCCGGCATATTGGCAGGCGACCACTCCTCGCCGGGCGCCAGCGGACCCCAGCCAACCACGCGCGCGCCGCGCATCCAGAAAACTTCGCCGGGTTTGAACACGGAATTCGAAACCGGCGCCCACACCCACCCCAACTCGCCGTGCCGCGTCCAACGCCCGTAATGGTAAGGCAGCCAGCCCCACGCTTCGTCGCTCACCCACGTGTAGCCCAGCGCGTTGAACCACCGCCAGCGGCCATCGCGATACGGCGCCCATCCTTCGGAATTCTTCGGCTGCCACACCACGCCCAGGTCTTCGGTCTGAATCCATTGGCCGCTCGCGTCCAGATCCGCCAGCCCGTACCGCTCCACCACATGCAGCGCCGCAACCGGCGTGGTGAGCGCCTTGTCCCGCGCCGCGCTCCAGCGGTCCGCGTCGAGCGGCGTCACCTCGCGATACAAGAAGAACCGCGATGCGTTGCCCGGCTCCACGCGCGTGGTCTGTCCCTGCGCCAAATCGATCTCCGCCGCGGCCGACGAAAATCGCGCCACACCCTGCAACACCGCCACCTGGCTCGATAGATCCTGCGCCTCCATCCGCACCCGCGCCGGTTTCGAAATGCCCACCTGCGCGCCGGGCGCCATCAGCGTCAGTGAATCTCTGCCCTTCGACTCGCCGGTGAAATACGCCAGGCCGCGGTCGAGCACCAGCAGCGTCACCCGCTGCCCCGTCGAAAGCCGCGCGTAATCCGACAACCCGCCTTGCGACTCCGGCCCCAGCCGCCACGCGCCGCCCGTATCCAGCTCGATCTCTACGCGCGAGCCCGGACCCGTACGAATCCACGCCGATTCCGGCAGCGGCAGATTGCGCTCCGCCGGCATCCACGCGTCGGCCGCCGAGAGTTGCACCTCCACCTGCCCGTCGAAATCGCCCAGCCGCGCATACCGCCCAGGCCCCGCCAGAAGGGCCGCGGGAAGAAGCGCCAACAAGAATAGTGGCGCTAATGGCGCCGAGCGCCCCCTTGGCCGGTGCGTGCCGCGTCCACGTTCTCCAGCGGTTTGTGGCGGGAGAAACCCACGCGTCCGCGGTTCAAAAAAGCCGACTGAAAGCCGGCTGCAGCCAGGATTGGCTGCCCCACTAGTGTTAAACACCGCCTTCACCTTACCTTACCAACCTGACGCCCGCACGCACTCAACCGTTGAACGTAAAATCGATCTATGACCGACCGGGCGCTCATCGACCACATATCATCTCTACCGCATGCCCGCGCCAACTTCAAGCAGCTCGTCCGCGAGGTGGGCGCCAAGGGCCCCGGCCGCGAGGGTCTCGAAGCCGCGCTCGCCCGCCTCACCGCCCGCGGCGACCTCATCGAGCTCCGCTCCGGACACTACGTAGTCACCGCCCGTTCGCGCGAATTCGCCATCGGCCGCCTCAACATGCATCGCGATGGCTACGGCTTCCTGATCTCCGAGAAGCCCCTCGAAGGCATCCATGGCGACGTCTTCCTTCCGCCCGAATCCGCCGGCAAAGCCATGCACGGCGACCGCATACTGGTCCGCATCGCGCGCATCGAAGCCGGCGGCCGCGCCGATGGCGAGATCGTCAAAGTGCTTAAGCGCGCCCATCCCACCGTGGTCGGCGAGTTCCGCCTCCACCGCCGCGGCCAGTTCGTCATCCCGCAGGACGACCGCATTCAGCAGTGGATCGAGATCCCCGAAGGCCTCGAATTTCCGCCCGCCGGCCCCTCGGTGGACCGCATCGGCGTCACCGCCCCGAAGGCCGCGTCAGTCGAAGAGCTCGACGGCATGGTGGTCAACGTCGAGTTGCTCGAATACCCCGACAAGGGCGCCGGCCCCGTTGGACGCATCGTCGAAATCCTCGGCCATCCCGGCGATTTCGGCATCGACGTCGAAATCGTCATTCGCAAGCACCACCTGCCGCACCAGTTTCCGCCCGAAGTGGTCGAACAGGCGCAGTCGATACCCAACGCGATCTCCGAGGCCGATCTGGCCGGCCGCCAGGATTTCCGCGACATGGACATCGTCACCATCGACGGCGAAACCGCGCGCGATTTCGACGATGCCGTATGGGTGGACCGCCTCGCCAACGGCAACTACGCCTTGCACGTCCACATCGCCGACGTGAGCCATTACGTGCGCCCCGGCACGCCCATCGACGCCGAAGCGCAACTGCGCGGTACCAGCGTCTATTTTCCCGACCGCGCCGTGCCCATGCTGCCCTTCGAGCTCTCCACCAGCATCTGCTCGCTGGTTCCGAACGCCGATCGCCTGGTGCTCTCGGCGCTGCTCGAAATCGACCATCAAGGCGAGTTGGTCTCGCAGGAATTCACGCCCGGCGTGATCCGCAGCGCCGAGCGTATGACTTATACCAACGTGCATAAGCTGCTCGAAGGCGACGCGGCTTTGCGCGAACGCTACCAGCCTCTGGCGCCGCGCTTCGAGCTGATGCAAGAGCTCGCGCTCATTCTCAACCGCAAGCGCGTCCGCCGCGGCTCCATCGATTTCGACCTGCCCGAGCCGCTCATCGAATTCGACGAGTGGGGCGCCATGACCGGCGTCACCCGCGCGCCCCGCAACATCGCCCACCGCCTCATCGAAGAGTTCATGCTGGCCGCCAACGAAGCCGTGGCCGCGCATTTGGAAGACTCCGGCAACCCCTCCATCTACCGCATCCACGAAAAGCCCGACCCCAAGCGCGTCATGGAGTTCGAGGAAGTGGCCGCGCACTTCGGCTATTCGCTGGGTGTCGGCCCCATCCCGGTGAAGAAGTTCGCCGTAACGGACCGCCATCGCGACGGCGGCCAGCGGCATCGCGGTGGCACGAAGCAGCGGCATGAGATTGTGCTGCCGGACGCCCAGGTGAAAATCGCCTCGCGCATGTATCAAAAACTGGTAGCGAAGATCGAAGGCAAACCCGAGGAGCGAATTCTCAGTTACCTGATGTTGCGCTCGCTCAAACAGGCGCGCTACAGCGCCGAAAACGTGGGCCACTTCGCGCTCGCCGCGGAATCTTACACGCACTTCACGTCGCCCATCCGCCGCTATCCCGACCTGATCGTGCACCGCCTGCTCCGCGGATGGATCGCCGAGGAGACGGAGCTAAGCGCGCTATCCGAGGAGTGTTCGCAATCCGAGCGCCGCGCCGCCGACGCCGAGCGCGAGTTAGTCGAGTGGAAGAAGGTCAAGTTCATGACCGAGCGAGTAGGTCAGGATTTCGATGCGCTCATCGTCAGCACCGCCAAATACGGCCTGTTCGTGGAATTGGCGGAGTTATTCATCGAAGGCCTGGTTCCCATCGACACGCTGCCCGGCGACGAATACGCCTATCGCGAAAGCGTCCGCAAAATCGTCGGCAAGCGCACGCGCCGCGAATTCTCCATCGGCGACAGGGTGCGGGTGATTCTGGATCGAATCGACGCCAACGACCGGAAGCTGCAATTCTCCTTATTGGAACCGGAGCTTCCTAAGAAGCGCCGCAAGCTATCCAAGCAGTAATTCTTGTGGGGCAGCCAATCCTGGCTGCAGCCGGCTTTCAGCCGGCTCTTCTCGGGCGCGAAGACTCGCACGTGCCCCGAAGGAGCCGCCTGAAAGGNNGCAAGATTGCCTGCCCCACAACTCGTGCATCATAGTAAAGACTCCCATGCGCCTCATCGTCGCCGATCCCGGCCATTTCCACGCCGCCCTTTTGCAAAAGGACATGTACCCCTCGCTCGAAAGCCGCGTTGCCGTCTACGCCCCTCTCGGCCGCGACGTCCTCGATTACCTCGCCCGCATCGCCCTGTTCAACTCCCGCTCCGACAACCCCACCCACTGGGACCTGGATGTTCACCTCAGCGCCCACCCCATGGCCGAGCTCCTGCGCGGCCGCCCCGGCGAGATCGTTGTCTTCACCGGCAAGAACCGCGGCAAGATCGACCGTATCGTCAGCGCCATCGAAGCCGGCCTGCACGTGCTGGCGGACAAGCCGTGGATCATAACATCGAGTGACATGCCGAAGCTGGAACGCGCCCTGGCTCTCGCCGACGAGAAACAGGTCGCCGCCTACGACATCATGACCGAGCGCTACGAAGTCACCTCCGAATTGCAACGCGAATTCGTCAACGACCCAGCCGTCTTCGGCGCCCTCGAACAGGGCAGCGCCTCCGAGCCCGCCGTGCAAGCCCGCAGCGTACACAACCTCATGAAAGTGGTCGCCGGCGTCCCTCTGCGGCGCCCGTCGTGGTTCTTCGACATCGCCGCATACGGCGAGGGGCTCGCCGATGTCGGCACGCATGTGGCGGACCTGGTGCAGTGGACCGCGTTCCCCGATCAAGCCATCGACTACCGCACAGACATTGACATGATCGAAGGCCGCAGATGGCCTCTCACTCTCAGCCCTGAGCAATTCGCGCAAGTAACTGGCGAAAAGCGCGATGCGCCGCTCGATTACTACTGCAATAACTCGGTGCATTACACCTTGCGCGGCGTGCATGTGAAGCTGGAGATCGTGTGGCAGTGGCAGGCGGAGCCCGGCGCGGGCGACGTCTACGAAGCCGCATTCCGTGGAAGCCGCGCGCGCGCCGAAATCCGCCAGGGGGAAGCGGAAAGGCACATTCCCGAGTTATACATTGTGCCGCGTGCCGGCCTGCGCGACGAAGCCTTCGCCGCTACCCAATACCGCATCGCCGCTTTGCGATCGCGCTGGCCGGGCCTGGCCGCCATCGAATCCGGCGACGCCTTACGCATCGCGATTCCCGCACAATTCCGCGTGGGTCATGAAGCGCATTTCGGCCAGGTGGCCACTCGCTTCTTCGACTACGTAACGTCTCCGCAATCCATGCCAGCATGGGAGCGGCCCAACATGTTAGCCAAATACTGCGTGTCCACCAAGGGCGTGGACCTGGGAGTAAGAGGAGAGTTATGAAGAAACTGATCTTAGTAGCCGTATTAGCCGCCATGCTTTCGGGGCTCCTGGCAGTGCAACAGAGCCGGCGCGAAATTGTCATCGCCTCGCCATCGCCGGCCGACGACGCCAAACCCAACAGCGACAAAGTCCCGGACGCCTACGCGATCGCCGGAAAGTTCGACCGCGTCTTAGTGCTGCGCTTCAAGTTCGATACGGACCTGCTGGCCGGCATCGAAAAGATGGTGAAGCAGGAGAAAATCCGTAACGCCGTAATCCTCGCCGCCATCGGCTCGGTGCGCGGCTATCAGGTTCATCAGGTCAGCAACCGCACCTTCCCCTCGAAGAATATGTACGTGAAGGATCCCACCGCGCCCGCCGACCTGATAAGCATGAACGGCTACATAATCGACGGCGCGGTCCACGCGCACATCACTCTTGCGAATCCGGAGAAGGCATTTGGCGGCCACCTGGAGCCCGGTACCAGCGTTTTTACATTCGCCGCCGTGACCATAGGAGTGTTCGACAGCACCGTGGACCTGGGCCGCGTGGACGACAAGACTTACCGGTAGTCGTGGGGTGGGCCCATGGCCCGCCCGCGTCCCGAGCCGCGCCGAGGCTCGGGTGGCACATTAGTTCGCTGACCGCGAGATTGGGCGCCGTGGTGAAGCCGCTTGCGAGCGAAAAACCGGCCATCTCTCAAGCCGTATCCAGCCGCCGCGCGTTGGCCCAGTGACCCGACAGATCGCCCCCGCTGACGATCTCATCCTTCGCGTTCCACCCTAACTAGCTCCCTAACTACTTCCGCGAAGTCGCCGCCGTCGTCAAGACCGCAGCCGGCGGACCGCCCGGCCCCCGCGGCGCTCGCCGAAGTGATGCTGCGCCACGGCCTCACTCCGGCTTCGTAACGCTACACGGGGCGTGGATTTCCCCGCTATTTACTTGCGTTTACGGGGAGCTTCATGACCGTGTACGTCGTGCATCGCCTGGCCGTGAAATTCTGCGCGGTGTTCCGCTGGATTCTCGCCGCGCGCGGGCATTGGCCCGTGGTAGCCTTTGCGAAAGTCGAGATTATGATCGACGTGTCCATAGAAATGATCCGAGCCGTGATACCAAGGCCCCGCCCCGACGAAAATACCGCCTGAGAACCACTCCGGGCCATAGTAGCCATCCGGCGCGCAGCCATAAGGAGCGCTCTCGTAGTACCCGTAAGGACACACAGGCGCTACTCCAATGCTGACCGCAACCTGCGCGGCTGCCTTATGAGCAGGGACCACTAAAAGCCCCACAGCAATAGTCATAAAACCAAAATATCTCAGTGTTTTCATAGAGTTACCGAACCGTTTAAACCAGGCGAACCGAGCGTATGTTTCACACGCTCTCGCATAACGCTTGCACTTCTCATTCCAAACCGCTCAAATTTCGGAGATCCCGCCCGAGGATGCCCGGGCTGACGATCGCGAGCATCTTCGCGTCAACCGCGTGGCCATTGTCGAAGCGGTGGCCCCGCGAGGTATGCACAGCGCCTCGCCTGGGCCGACTTCGCTCCGGCGTCCGTCCACAGTTAAGGTCAGCACGCCGTCGAGGCCGTAGATCGTTTTCTGGTAGCCGTCGTGGCTGTGCGCGGCCGGCGCTTTCGCTCCGGCCGGGACATTGCACTCGAACACCGCGACGGAACCTCCCGACGCTTGGCCCTCAACCAGGAATCGAATCGCCAACTGCCCGCTCCGGATCTCTTCGCGTGTGCCCATCACCATGAGTACCGGCCGCCCCTTGCAGACAATCGGAAATCGGAAGGTGGTGCATTACTTCTCCCTTTCTCCGCCGGACTTTTGATATCCCCCTGTTTTCCAAACGCGGGTCGTGAGCCACCGGTGCAAGATACGGCCGCCTGACAGGGTCGAAAAACCAATCGCATATCGGAAAATCCCTGAGGGCCACGGGGTTTTTCATGAAATTTCGCGGGCCGAAGGCCCTCGGTAACAGACGACAAAAAACGATCGTCTGTCCTACCTCCATGCGTTCTGCGTCCGCTGGCGCGGTACGGTATCCGTAAGCGCGGCAGCCAGACGAGGACGCGTTGCCGCCCGCGAGTTTGTTTGGTCTTACTCCTTCGCCGGGTCGATGTGAAACACGATGGTTACATTGCTCGAGACCGGCGATCGCCCCCGGAGGGCTGGCTGAAAACGGCACCGCAGCGCTGCATCGGTTGCGGCCCTCAGCAAGAGCGCGTGTATGCCCTTTTCGGCGATCGCTTCCGCGTGAGTTACCCGCCCCGCTTCATTCACGTCCACGCGAACACTGACGGCCACGGGCCGCGTCAGAATCGGCAGCAGCTCACGCGGCGTATGCACTCCTTCCCGAGCAATGAGCACCGGGGCTACATAGCCTTCTTCTCGCGGTTTGGCTGGCTCGCTCTGGGGTACGGCGATGGCTGGCGGTGGCGGCACGGATCCCAGTGGCGCCGGCGCAGGTAGATCGACACGCTCCGAACTCGCCTGGATGGCCGGCTTGGCTGGCTCGCTCCGGGGTATGGCGATGACTGCCGGTGGCGACACGGACCCCGCTGGCGGCGGCGCGGATTGATCGACACGCTCCCAACTCGCCTCGATGGCCGGTTTGGCTGGCTCGCTCCGGGGTACGGCGATGGCTGGCGGCGCGGACCCCAGTCGCAGCGGCGCGGGTAGATCGACATGCTGCCGACTCGCTTGGATGGCCGGAAGGTCTTCAAGTTGAACCGGAGGCTTTATCTCTCGATCGCCGGCCGGTGGAACAATAGCACGGGTCGACGCCATGCGTTCCGTCTTCACCGCGGAAGGGATGTGGGGGCTCTGTTGGCCGTTACCGGACTGCGGCTGCGGCGGTTTTCTCAACAGCACCAGAACGGACTCTTGCTCAGTACTTCGATTACCCTGAAGCGTAGTCAGCCGCACCGAGACCTGTTCCGACACAGGCGAGTACAATAGGCTGCCGAACCGTACCTGATCGGCGGTCACCGGAATTTGTCGCGTCGTGCCCCCATCGTCGATGTCCAGAACGCCTGAAGTGGCGCCAGCGACTGCCGGTGAATTGTGATCCCACACGATCTTCAGGTCCTCGCCTTGCCGCTCCGCCCGCAGTGACGTTCTGGCTTCAGGCAGGGTGCTCCTGGCCGCTCCGGCGCTGCCGATTCGGTTCTGCGGCCGGTATAGGAACAGCGCAGCGGAAAAAGACGCTGCTGCTGCAATGATGACGATGGCAAACGTCCATAAGCGGGCCGCCGTCCGGCTGGCTGAGGCAGGGTTTCCGTTTGCGGCGGTGGGCGGAGAGATCGGGCCGGAACTGGGCGGTGAAAGTCCGGGGGCGGCGGGGATTACCGCCTCCTCGCTTGTTCTAATAACGCGCTGCGATTCACGTTCGGTCAACGCGGCTGCATCAAGAGGGAAATCGAGGAGCGGAAGATTCAGAAATGCTCCATGCTCCAAAAAGAAGAAATTGGCCTCGGGACATCCCGCGCGGCGCTCAATCAGCAGGATCACGGACCCGGGTCTCGCAAAAAGCGTCACGGCGAGATTGATTTCATCCGCCGTGAGTTCGAGGGAGTTTCCTTCGCGAATCCGGTAGTAACCCACCACGGGATCGTGCGCCTCCGCGATCGCCGGGCGCAGCTGTTCCATCCCAAAAACTGTCAGGGCGCGACTGCTTTCCACCACGGCGCCGGCGGCGCTCGGCTGCCCGTAAAGAAGCCCCTGCCGATCTCCGCGTTCGTTACGGACGATTGCCTGCAGAGTCTCAATCAGCGAAATATGGATGCTGACCGGGACTGGGCAGCCGGGGAACGAACACCTATACAACTGCGCCGCTAACGACCTGGAGGAAGTGGCCGTAAAGTTCACCGGCAGTCATTATACTTAATTTAGATCGCCATTGAGGAACCAGACTGGAGTTGCCCGAGTTTCCGGAGAGCGCCCGCGCCGACGGTCGTCGTCATTCATAGGGCGGGGAAACGTGAGGGGCGTTGCCGAAGGGGAGGGGGTGAGGGAAGGTCGGGGCTGTCAATTTTAACGCGGAGGCGCGGAGCGGCGGAGGCGGGCGCGGAGTTTTTGAGGACGTCCTAGATTCCGGTGAAAGGGTCGGACGATTGTAGGCCATGCGATTATCGAGGGCATGGGGGGCAGGAGGAAGCGGAGAAATCAAAGCAAGACTACCGCGACAGTGTCCACTGAAAATAGAGGGCTTACAGAGAGTTTCCAGAGAGAGAGGGAGGCCGAGGAAACTTGAGGGGGCGTTGCCGAAGCGCGCGCCGTGAAGCCGGCGCTTCAGCGGTTCGGGGACTTCTGCCCGGTGTGGAGGGTGTCTCGCCAAGGGCCTTTTGTGAAACGCCGCACGAACTCGAACGGCCCGCAGGCTGCCAAATTCATTGAAGACCGCGATGGGCGCCGTAGCGCAGTTCTCAATGCGCCGTATCCGAGCTCTTGCGGACGGATCCTGGCGGCCGCGGACCCATGCGGCCCCGGCGCGCCGTTATACTGGCTTCAGTGCCGCTCAACGCGGCCGAGTGATGAACCAAGCTCAACCCGAACCCGCGCGGATACCCGGCAGCGTCGGCACGCTACCCATTTTCGGCGTGCCCGTCCGCTTCCACTTCACTTTCGTTCTGCTGCTCATTTTTCTGCTGTCTATCGGCGTCGGCGAGCGCCAGTCCGGCGGCTCCACCGTGCTGTACATCGTTGCCCTCTTCGCTTCCGTGCTGCTTCACGAGCTGGGCCATACGCTGGCCGCCCGGCGCTACGGCATCCGCACCATTGAAATTGTGATGTTCCCCATCGGCGGCGTCTCGCGTCCCGAGCGGCAGCCGAAGCCGAGCCAGGAGCTCTGGATATCTCTCGCCGGCCCCATGGTGAACCTGTTGATCGCCACCGCGCTGATGGCCTGGATGACAACGCAGCAAGGGTGGGTAGCGCTCGAAACCCTGCGCGAGCCCACCGACGCGAATCTGGCCGAACGCATCGCCTTCGGCAATCTGGCCCTGTTTCTGTTCAACCTGCTGCCTGCGTATCCGATGGATGGCGGCCGCATTCTCCGGTCGGTGCTCGCGCTGAGCCGGCCCATCGAAGAGGCCACGCGCATCGCCGCCGGAGCAGGCCAGGGCCTGGCGATTCTGATAGGTCTCGCCGGCCTGCTCTGGGGCAACTTCATACTGATGTTCGTGGCGTTGTTCGTCTACCTGGGCGCGTTTCAGGAAGGCGTGGCTGCCAAAGGGCGCATCTTCACCTCCGGCTACCCGGTGCGCGCCGCCATGATCACCGACTTCCGCACGCTGACCCACGGCCAGACTATCCGCGACGCCGGCAACCTGCTGGTTTCCACTTCGCTGCACGATTTTCCCGTAATGCACGGCGATGCCGTGATCGGCATCCTCACGCGATCCGCGCTGGTGCATGCGATGCTCAAACAGGGGCCCGACGCTTACGTTTCCGGCGCCATGTCTCGCGACTTCACGCGCGTATCGCCGGATATGCCGTTGACCGAAGCGCTGCCCAAGCTCTCCACCCCCGGCGCCTGCGTCCTGGTGATGGATGCGGAAGACCGGCTGGTGGGCATCCTCAATTCCGAGCATCTTTCGCAGTTCATCCTGCTGCGGCAGGTGAGCGCGGCGCAAGAGAAGATGCACCGCGAGTGACATGGGCGAGTGACATGGGCGAGTGACATGGGCGAGTGACATGGGCGAAGTGACATAGGCGAAGTGACATAGGCGAGTGGAATTTCAACGCGGAGGCGCGGTCCCGCCGCCGAAATCGTTGTAATTGGAAATCACCACCTGGTATTCGGCAATTTCGGGGCGAAAACCGCTGAAATCGCCGCCTTTTGAGGCGTAACGAGCATGTCCACCTGGAACAGTCCGGCGTCCTCCAAGATCTTCCGGAGCACCGGCGGGGCCGCCTTCCAGGTGTGGTTGTTCTGCCCGTCGATAATCGGGGCGTGGATGTGCGGCGCGGCAAAAGCCTGTGAAATCAAGGCCGAAAGCACCAAACAGCGGGCAATCTTCATAGTTCGCTACAGAGCCGCAACGTCAAGGAGCGGTTCTTGTCAGGGGCCGAGACCGGGATTGTACCGCAACGGGAACTTTCGGGCGCAGCGCGGTGTCTCTATCTATGCAAGACATCTTTGCAAGGCTTGAGTTTTCCTGGTAGCTTGGAATCAAGCTGAACCGTGAGGCTGCCGTTGGCCACATCCATTCTGGATCTCAGTCCGGACCGATCTGCGGAAGGCGCCGCCGATCTGGAAGATCTGCGCCTGGTAGAAGGACTGCGTGAAGGCTCCGAGTGGGCGTATGAGGAGTTGATCGCGCGCTTCCAGCAGCCGGTCTATGCACTGGCACTGCGCCTGCTTTCCGGCCAAACCGAAGCCTGCGACGTGGCCCAGGAAGTTTTTCTCAAGGTTTTCCGCAATATCGGGGGCTTTCGCGGGCAAAGCTCGCTGAAGACCTGGATCTATCGCATCACCGTGAACGAAGCCCACAACGTGCGGCGGTGGTTCGCGCGGCACCGGCGGCGCGAGGTGGAGCTGGACGGCGCGCCGGACGATTTGCGGGATTGGGCGGAGATTATCCCGGACGGCAGCCGCTCGCCGTTCGAGCGGGTAGTGGATGGCGAGCAGCAGGTGATGGTGGAAGCCGCGCTCAAGCGCATCAATCCGATTTTTCGCGAGGCCGTGGCGCTGAGAGACATCGCGGACCTTACTTATGAAGAGATTGCGACGGTTCTGGGAGTTTCCCTGGGCACGGTAAAGTCGCGAATTCTGCGGGGCCGGGAAGCCTTGCGGGAAGAACTAGCGGGTAGCCTGAATGCAAGGCCGAGCCTGCGATTAGTGCCGGAAAACGGCTGAGCAAGTAAACGGTATGAGCTGTGAGAACGTACAACCACTGATATCCTCGCTGGTCGACCGCCGGGTTGCGGCAAGACAGCGGGAAGAGGCGTTGGCGCATCTCGATGCGTGCCGCGCGTGCAGCGCCGAGTATGAATCCATGCGCGTCCAACGCTCCGCGCTACTGAGTCTGGCGGCGCCTCCGGTTCCTGCGATGCTGCAAGGCCGGCTGCGGGTGCTCGCGTCCCACGAGCGGGCTCGCCGGCTTGTGCGCATCAACTGGGCCGCGCGCGCGCAGCATTGGCGCGGGCTGGCCGCGCTGAGGTTAGGAAATCTGATGCGGCCGGTGGCGCTGCCGGTAGCGGGGGGCCTGGTTTCAGCCCTGCTCATGTTCGCCGCGCTGATTCCAATGGTGACCTCTGCGCACTTTTCCACCATCGAGCCGCCCTCGCCGGTATTCACCGATCCCGACGGGCAGTTAGTGGGAGAAGGCGAGTTCCCCAAGCTGGAAAGGGCGATCGGCCCCGCTGTGAGCGGCAAAGTTGTCCTGCTGTTGACCATTGACGACCGCGGCCACGTGCAGGATTACACGGTGACGCAAGGCGTGATGACGCCCGAAGTGCAGAATTTCATCCTCTTCTCGCACTTCACTCCGGCCACTATGTTCGGCAAGCCCACATTGGGCTATATCCGGGCGGTATTCGGCGCCGACAACGACGAGCGGAGCTAAGCGCCCGGCGTGGCGCGGCAAAAGCTCGGCCAACACTTCCTGATTCAGGGCTCGATACTGGAACGCATCGCCGCGGCGGCGTGTCCTCAGCGCGAGCAGCTCGTCGTCGAGATCGGCCCCGGCCGAGGCGCGCTGACGGAGAAACTGCTGAAGCGCGCCGAGCGGGTGGTCGGGATCGAACTGGATGCGTACCTGGTAGATCACCTGAGGCAGAAGTTCGCGAGCGAGACGCGCCTCGAAATAATCCATGGCGATGCGATGGCAGCCGATCTGGCGCAGTGGGGGCGTGCGCCCATTGCAGGCAACCTGCCTTACTATGCAGCCACGGCGATCATCGGGCACACGGCCCGGCTGCGAACCAGCCGCGCGGTTTTCCTGATTCAGAAAGAAGTGGCGGAGCGTCTGGTAGCGCAACCCGGCACACGCGAGTACGGCTATTTGACGGTGGCCACGCGCCTGTTCGCCGAAGCGCGGCTGCTTTTCGGAGTGAAGCCGGGCGCGTTTCATCCACCGCCGAAAGTGGAATCCGCCGTAGTGATGCTCACGCCGCACGCCGATCCGCGGGCCGTGGACGATGCCGGGTTGTTCTTGCGATTCGTGGGGCGCTGTTTTCAGTACAAACGGAAGACGCTGCGAAACAATTTGGCGGAGACCTACGGCAAGGAGACGGTGGATGCGTGGCCCGAGGCGGGGCTGCGGGCCGAGCAGATTACGATGGCGGGGTTCGTGGAAATGTATACGCGATTAGCGGCCCAGGAACTGCCTTGATGCATTCTGGCGTATTATGGTGAACGTGCGGTCCACCATCAGTCCCGAATCGGCTGTGCGCCGAAGCGTTAGTCTTCCTCCCGATATCGCGGAGGATGTTAACAGCATCGCCGATGCGCGCCGGGTCAGCCAGAATCGTGCACTCGTGGACCTCATCGGCGACGGAATGGTTGCATATAAGCAGCGCTGGGCCGAGTTCTTGGCCTTAGCAGATCGTTTCCAACAGTCGACAGACCCAGCCGAAACCGAGAGGCTTCGGGAAGAGTTGGCTCACATGACTTTCGGCGGCCGATGCACAGAAACACCTGGCAAGCTGAACTGACCATCTCAACGCAGAGACGCTGAGGCCGCGCAGAGAAGACTTAAAGAGAATGAGAGTTTTTCTTCTCGGCGTTTATCTCTGCGCCTTCGCGTCTCCGCGTCGAAAAAAGCGGCTGACCGGCGGCACTACTCTCCCTTCGACTCCTTCCTCTCCGGGTGCGCTGCCAAATACGCCTCTCGCGTTGTCCGTATCAGCTCGCGCGCCTCCCGCGGCCCCCGCCAGCCGAGCATCTTCGTGAGCTTGCCTTCCAGCTCCTTATAGATCGCGAAGAAGTGCTCAATCTCCCGCAGCTTATGCGGGAACACCTGGTCGATAGTGTGAATCTGGTCGAAGCGCGGGTTGCGATTCGGAACCGCGAGAATCTTCTGGTCCTGCTCGTTATTGTCCACCATGTCGAGCATGCCGACCGGCCGCACCGACATCAGCACGCCCGTGAAACTGGCGTCGTCCACGATCGCCAGCACGTCCAGCGGATCGCGATCCGTCGCCAGCGTGCCGGGAATAAATCCGTAATCGCCGGGGTAATGCAACGGCGAGTAGAGCGCACGGTCCAGGCGAAAAAGGCCCAGCTCGCCATCGTATTCGTACTTGTTGCTGGAGTTCTTGGGGATCTCCACGATCATGCGGACTACCTCGGGGCAGTCGGGACCGGGGTCCAGGTCGTATAGGCGCGTTTGCACGTAGCTTATGGTAGCAACGCGCTGGTACAGAATGCGCACCGGCGCGCGGCGATGGGCACGTCGCTGAGGCACTCGGGGCACTTCTTGGTGGTTGGCGCCGACGTCAAATCGCCCGCCGCTTCGCCGCGGCGCATGCGGGCGGTCAGCGCGTTGATGGGCAGAACGACCAGGAAGTAGACCGCGGACCCGACCAGCAGGAAAGACACCAGCGCGTTGATGAAATCGCCAGCCAGGAAGCGGCTGCCATGAACGGCGAAGCCGATTTTCGAAAAATCGGGCTTGCCGAAAATGGCGGCGATGAGCGGCGTGATGAGGTCTTTGACCAGCGCGGCGACCACCGCTCCGAACGCGGAACCCACCACCACCGCAACGGCAAGCTCCACCACGTTGCCGCGCATCATGAACTGTTTGAAGCCACGCATCCGGTTTATCCTCCCGCTCGCAGGAATTTCGTGAGCCGTTCCATGGCCGGCTCCAGAATCGACCGTTCCGCAGCATAGCAAATCCGCACCGATCCTTCACCGCCGGCGCCAAACGCCACCCCCGGCGCCAGACCGACGCGCGTCTCTTCCAACAAGCGGCGGCAGAACGCGAACGAATCGGCGAGTCCGTCGATGCGCGGAAAAAGATAGAACGCGCCATCGGGTTTCGGAACCGTGACGCCCACGATTCCCTCCAGCGCGCTGAGACATAGATCGCGGCTTTCCTTGAGGCGCTCCAGCATGCGGCGCAGCTCGGGTTCGCCATCGGCCAGCGCGGTCTCGCCCGCCTTCTGCGTGAAGCTGGGCGCGGCGGACACCACGAATTCGTTGATCTGCGTGGCCTTCGCCGCCAGGTCGCGGCGCGCGATCAGATAGCCCAGGCGCCAACCCGTCATGCAATAGCTTTTTGAAAAAGAGTGCACCACCATCACCGCGTCGTCGCGCGTGGCCTTGCGCAGAATCGACGGCACAGGTTCTCCCAGGCGCGCGCCGGCGTAATACAGCCGGTCGTAGACCTCGTCGGCAAGCAGCCACAGCCCGTGGCGCCGCGCGAAATCGAGCAGCCCTTGCTGCTCCTGTTCCGTCGCTACCCAGCCCAGCGGATTCGAGGGCGACGTGTAGATGAGCAGCCGCGTGCGCGCGTTGACGGTCCTCTCGAGCGCGTCGAAATCGATGCGGTAGCGCTCGCCGCACAGCGGGTGCGGAATCTCGTGTACCACCGCATTGCACAGCATCGCGTTGGCGCTGCCGTTGGGCCATGCCGGAGTGAGCACGATGGCCTCATCGCCCGGATCGAGCGCGCAGCGGATGCCGAGGTTGAGCGCCTGCACGCCCGAAGCTGTCACTACGATCTCGCGCGCCGGGTCGAGCTCCACCGATTGCAACCTTCCGTAGTAATCCGCGAGCGCGCGGCGCAGCGACGGAAGGCCGGCATTTTCGGTGTAGAACGTGTAGCCCTCGTTCATGGCGCGCACCGCGGCCTGCTTGATGTAATCGGGCGTAGGCAAATTCGATTCGCCGAAGTAGAGCCGCAGCACGCCGTCCATGGACATGGCGATCTCCGCCAGTTCGCGGATGCGGGAATGCGGGACGTTGGAGACGGAGCTGGCGATCGATGGCATACGGCTATTCTCGCATTGGGACGGGGAAGCGCGGGCCCGGCAGCCGCTGGCGGGTGGTTAACCGATTGGGAGAGCCGGCTCTCAGCGAACGCTCCCTTATGGGCTGCGAGCGACCGCAAGGGAGCGATTTTCCGCGAAAGCGCAAAACCACGCGGTCACGGCATTAGTTTTCCGTAGGCAGCTTTTCCGGATGATCGATAACGATGAACTCAAGCGGCATCTTGCGCGCTTCCAGCTTGAGGACGAGTTGCTGCACGCCGGTAAGAACCGAAGATCCGGGTTCGGACGCGGTATCCGTGGCGCCGCCAGCGCCGGACGGCATAGCTGCGCCAACCGCTCTCATCGCATTGCGGCTCTCCTCCGGCGAGATATCCAGCGCCACCTGATAGTTCCCCTTGATCTCCGTCATATCCACTACCAGGCGGTCGAGATAACGCGACAGCGCTTCGGCTAGCATCGACATGGGCGCCTTCGACGCTTCCACGTGCTTGACGCCTCCAACCACGGTCGTCTTTTGAGTGCCAGCCTGGGTGTTGGTAACCGTCATGCCCTGCTCCGGAGTGCCGCTAACTTTCACGGCGGTGTCTGGGGCCGGTGCTTCGCCACGGCCGGTTGCAGCTAACGGCCCGTCCGGAAGAGTCTCCTTCATCTTCAGTCCGTCTTTTCCAATTACCAATGCGTAGACCTGGGTCTCCTTGCTGATGCGATGCAGGTTAACTAAAACCGCTCCGCCAGCAAAGCTTGCAACATCTCGGGCGCCTGGCCTTGGTGGCGCCCTCCGGCATCTTTGCCACAATGTCGAATCGCTGCCCGGCGGGGCTCAGCCAATCCGGGCCCCGAATCTGGTAATACTTTGCCTTGTAGGCCATGCCGATCAACTCGGATAACGACGATATTCCGATGTCGACCCTGTTTCCCTCCACCTTCAAGCCAAGATGCTGCCGGCCCGCCAG
Organism: Bryobacterales bacterium; assembly: GCA_003135055.1. Taxonomy (GTDB): domain Bacteria; phylum Acidobacteriota; class Terriglobia; order Bryobacterales; family Bryobacteraceae; genus PALSA-243. The sequence goes on from PLDF01000385.1 coordinate 17,867, forward strand.
GATCTTCGCCTGGGCGACGGTTCCTAGCTTGACGGATGCTACGTCGAACGCTAAAGGGGCCGCCGGAGCCTGGGCGAACGCGACGCCGGCAACCAGCAGCGGTCCAGCGCTTATCTTATGCAACAAGGCTATTGGCATGAACCCCCAATTTATTTAAAGCGTATCGCGCTTTGGTTGCCGGGCTCCCGGCATACCGGCGGGCCAGGAATCCGCTGCAATTCGCGCCGCAGCCCGTGGTTCAGTCGAGGCTACGCCGGAGTATGTTATCCGGCTCTTTCGAGTCGTTTTTATCGACTCTGGTTGAGCGCAGCGAGGTCACTCGCGGCAAATGCCGCGCTCACTGCGGCGGATGAAATCGACCAGATGCAGAGTATCGGGCGTGGGGATTTCCGTCTCAATCCTCGCCAGCGCTTCCTGCAGCTTCAAGCCGGAGCGATACAACAGTTGGTACGCTTTCTTGAGCGTGCTCAGGTCCGACGCCTTGTAACCCGCGCGTTTCAGGCCCACCAGGTTCAGACCTTTGGCCTCGACGTTGAATCCGGTATACAGAAAGAACGGCGGCACGTCGCTATTGACCCGCGTATTGCCGCCAATCATTGCAAGCCGCCCGATCTTTGAAAACTGATGAATCACCACGCCTCCGGAGATGAACGCCCGGTCTTCCACTTCCACATATCCCGCCACCAGCGCGCAGCTCGCAATCACGGTGTTATTGCCGATTATGCAGTTATGCGCGATGTGTCCCGAAGTCATGATGTAGTTATCGTGGCCGATCCCGGTGACAGACTCCGGCTTGGTGCCGCGCGAAACCGTGTAGTGCTCGCGAATGGTGTTACCGTCGCCGATCTTCAAGTAGCTGCGCTCGCCGGTAAAGTTTTTGTCGAGGGGATCGGTCCCCAAGACCGTGCCCGCCGAAATCCGGTTGCGCTCGCCCAGGGTGGTCCAGCGCTTGATATAGACGTAGGGCTCCAAAAGGCATCCGGCGCCGATGACGACATCGCTTTCGATCACGCAGAATTCGCCGATGCGAACGCCGGGTCCGACGACGGCATCGGGATGAATGCGGGCGCTGGGCGCAACCGTGGCGGAGGAGTCGACCGGCATGAAACTGTATCATATCGTCATGAGGGTTCGCGAATTGGCCGAGTGGCTCGGCGCTACCTTTGAAGGCGATGGCGAAAAGGAGCTGATCGGCGCCGCGCCTCTGGAAACGGCCGGCGGCTCCGAAGCGGCCTTTGTGGGAACGCGTAAAGCCGCGGCGCAGGCGGAAAGCTCGGCCGCGGGATGCCTGATCGTCCCGCTGGAATGGCCCAGCCCCGCGTATCGCACGGTGATCCGCACCACCGACCCGCGCAGCGCTTTTGCGCGCGCGCTGAGCCGCTTCTATCCCACCGCGGAGCTGAAACCGGGCGTTCACGCCACGGCCATTGTGGGCAAAGACGTCGAGATGGGCGCGCTGGTCTATATCGGTCCGCACGCGGTGGTGGGTGACGGCGCGCGAATCGGGGTCGCCACCAGCATCGGCGCGGGATGCTTTGTGGGCAAACGCGTGGGGCTGGGCGAAGGGTGCGTGCTGCATCCCAATGTGACGGTGTATGAGAACGTCGATATCGGACGCGGCTCCATTCTGCACTCGGGGTGCGTGATTGGCGCGGATGGGTTTGGCTATGTGATGGAGAACGAGCGCTGGCACAAATTTCCGCAGGTGGGCCGGGTGGAGATTGGCAGCTTCGTCGAGATCGGCGCGAATTCCTGCGTGGACCGCGCGGCGCTGGGGGTGACGTCGATCGGCGAGGGGACCAAGCTCGATAACATGGTGCATGTGGGGCACAATTGCCGCATTGGACGGCACGTGGTGGTGGCAGCGCAGACCGGCTTTTCGGGCGGCGTGGTGGTGGAGGACTACGCGGTGATCGGCGGGCAGGTGGGCATCGGCGATAAGGCGCGCATTGGGACGCGCGCCGTGCTCGGCTCCGGCTGCGGCGTGTTGACATCGAAGATTGTCGCCGCCGGCGCCACGCTTTGGGGCACGCCCGCGCGCCCCTTGAAGCAACATCTGGAGCAGCTCGCGAATCTGGCGCGGCTGCCGGAATTGCGGCGCGAGATGACCGAGATCAAGCGGCGTCTGGCGGAGCTGGAACGGGGCGCCTGATGCTGGTGGTGGTGGGCGGGCACTCGCGAAATATCGGGAAGACTTCGGTGGCGGCGGGTCTGATTCGCAATCTGCGCGACCGCAAGTGGACCGCGCTCAAGATCACGCAGTACGGGCACGGCGTATGCTCCCGCCACGGCGAGGCCTGCGGCTGCGAAACCGAGCCGGACCACCCATTCGCGCTGAGCGAAGAGTACGAGCCTGGCCGGACGGATTCGGGCCGCTTTCTGGCGGCGGGCGCCGAGCGATCGTTCTGGCTGCGAACTCCGGCCGGCCAATTGAGCGGCGCAGCGGACCAGGTGCGGAAGATCCTGAAGCAGCATGAGAACGTGATGGTGGAATCGAACAGCCTGCTGGAGTTGGCCGAGCCTGACGTATTCCTGATGGTGCTGGATTTCGCCCAGGCGGATTTCAAGGCATCGAGCGCGCGATTCCTGGGGCGCGCGGATGCGATTGTAGTGGTGGACCGCGGCATGGATGCGGCCCAACCGGGAGCTACTCCGGTCTGGAAGAACGTCTCGCGCGGCTTATGGGCGGGGAAACCGCGGTTCCCGGTGAAGCCGCCGAACTATGTAACGCGCCCGATGGTGGAATTCGTTCGCAGCCGCTTCAGCTATGCTTCGGCCAATTCCGGGGCGTAACTTTCGACGCGGTTCCGGCCTAGGGCCTTGGCGTTGTACAAAGCCAGATCGGCCTCACGGATCAGCGCGTCGGCATCTTCGGGAGACGCCGGGTCGCGCCACGAGACGCCCATGCTGCAGGTGACGCCGAAGACGCTGCCGGCGGCGCGGAAGGGCTCACCGCCGATCGCTTCGCAGATGCGTTCCGCCTGGGCCAGTGCGCCATCGCCGTCGCAACCGGGCAGCGCCACCAGAAACTCTTCCCCTCCATAACGGCCTACGGCGTCATAGTTGCGCATGGCCGATTTCATGCGATGCGCCACTTCGCGCAATACTTCATCTCCCGCCTGGTGGCCGCGCGTATCGTTGATTTGCTTGAAGCGGTCCACATCGGCCATGAGCACAGCGACGGGCCGCCGATCGCGCGAAGCGCGCGAAAGCTCGGTGCGGAGCGAATCGAGGATGGCGCCGCGGTTCGCGATGCCGGTGAGATTGTCGTGCGTGGCTTGCACGCGGAGCGCTTCACGGGCAGCCACCAGCTCGGATTGCAAATCGAGGATTCGCTGGCCGGCCCGTAAGCGTACGCGCAATTCGTGCGCCACGAACGGCTTGGTGAGGTAGTCGTCGGCGCCCGCTTCCATGCCCTCGACGAGGTCTTGAGACTCGGTGCGCGCGGTAAGCAGCAGAATATAGATGTAGGGCTCGCGTCCGGCCGCGCGGACGCGCCGGCAGATTTCCACGCCATCGAGGCCCGGCATCATCCAATCGAGAATGGCCAGCCGGGGGGCGTCTTCCGCGGCCAGCACGCGCCACGCTTCGGCCCCGTCCCGCGCGATGATGGGATCGTAACCCCACTTGGTGAGCATCGATCGCAACATCGATTGGAAGACGGGATTGTCTTCCGCCGCCAATACGCGGGTGTGCCGGCCATGATGAGCCAGAGTGAGCGGATCTACGGCCGCGGTCATTACGCGGTCAAACGGCATATTTTCTCCACAAAGGTCTTATCGGTTGGCTGGGGCGAGGCTTTAAAACGCGGGTGTACCAGGCGGGTGAACTAAGGCGGGAGAACTAAGGCAACCGCACTATAGACAATCTACAGCCGGTACCGTAGAATATCTACATCCTTAACCCACGGGAGGTCCGGCATGTGGACTTGGCGGAGACGCCGCGAGACCGAGCTCGCCGAAGAGATACAGGCGCATCTGCGCATGGCGGCTCAGGACCGCATCGAGCGCGGGGAAACTCCGCCCCACGCCGCGGCGGGGGCCCGGCGGGAGTTGGGCAATGTCGGCCTGATTCAGGAGACCACGCGCGACATGTGGAGCGGGGTTGCGGGGCGCTCGATTTCCCAAACCGCCCAGGATCTGCGCTACGGATTGCGCACCTACGCCAAGAGCCCCGGTTTCACCGCCGTTGCGGTTCTTACGCTGAGTCTGGGAATCGGCGCCAGCACTGCGATCTTCAGCGTGGTGAACGCCGTTCTGCTGGCCCCATTGCCTTACCGGCAAGCGGACCGGCTGATCACCGTCTGGACTAACAATCCCGCGAAAAATATCGATCTGGATCTCGCCTCGGGCGGCGTTTTGGCGGAGTGGAAGGGCAGGAACCATGTCTTCGAGAGCATGGCGGCATCAACCGACAACGAGGTCACGCTTACCGGCGCCGGAGATCCGCAGTTCCTGATCGGGTATCAGTTTTCGGCCGGCTTTTTCCCACTGCTGGGCGTGGAGCCGCAGCTTGGCAGAACCTTCCGGCCCGACGAAGACAAGCCCGGCGCGCCGGATGTGGTGGTGTTGAGCGACCGGTTGTGGCGGCGCACTTTTCACGCCGACCGGCGCATCTTGGGACAGCCGATTGCGCTCGATGGCAAACCCTACACCGTGATCGGCGTGATGCCGCCGGGGTTTCAATATCCACAGATGGTCGAATTGTGGACCCCGTTGGGCCTCGAGCCCGCTTCGTCGGGTAACTATTCGGGCAAGTATCTGCGTATCATGGCGCGGCTGCGGCCCGGCGTCAGTCTGGCGCAGGCGCAGACGGAAATGAACGCAATCCAGGCTGATATTGCACGGAGACATCCGGATACCGACGCCGGATTTGGCGTCCGGCTGATCCCCATCCGCGATATGATCTCGGGCGACGCGCGGACACCGCTGTTCGCGCTCACCGGCGCGGTGGCGTTGGTTCTGCTGATTGCCTGCGTCAACGTGGCCAATCTGCTGCTGGCGCGCGCCTCGGGGCGGCAACGGGAAGTCGCGCTGCGCGCCGCATTGGGAGCCGCGCGTGGACGACTGGTGCGGCAGTTCCTCGCCGAAGGCGTGCTGCTCTCCGCGGTGGCCGGCACGCTAGCCTTGGCGATGGCGGTGTGGGCCAAGAACGCCATGCTGGCGCTGTTTCCGAAGAACATCGCCAATCTGCAGCTCCCGGCCATCGAGACCATACCGCTTGACGTGCGCGTGTTCCTGTTCGCGCTTCTCGCCACGGCCGGCGCGGGAATCGTCTTCGGTCTGGCGCCGGCGTTTCAGTGCTTCGGCGGGAATCCGGAAGCCGCGCTCAGAATGGGCGGACGGGGCGCTACCGCCGGGCGCGGCGTGCTGGGTTTGCGGCGGGCCTTCGCGGCGGTGGAGATTTCCCTGGCGCTGGTGCTGCTGGCCGGCGCGGGGCTGCTGATCGAGAGCTTCCGCAACCTGATGCAGGGCGACTTGGGCTTCCGCGCGGACCATGTGATTACCGCGCAGGTCTTCCTGCCCTCGAATAAGTACCCATCCAAAGATCCGCGGAAGCGGCTCGGCTTCATAGACGGCGTGCTGGAACATGCCCGCGCGCTGCCGGGCGCCAAATCGGCGGCCGTAATCAGCTTTCTGCCGCTGGGAGGCTTCTCGGCCCCGACTTCGTTCGCCGTGGAAGGGCGTCCGCAAGCGGGGCCGGGCCAGGGACCCACTGCCGATCAGTTAGTGGTTACGCCGGGATACTTTGGAACGATGGAGATTCCGCTGCTGCGCGGCCGCGACTTCACGGCATCCGACCGCGAGGGCGCGGACCGCGTGGCGGTGATCAGCAAGAGCGTGGCGGAGCGCATGTGGGGCCGGGAAGACGCAATCGGGCGGCGCATCAGCTTTGGAGATGCGGCCCCGCCCACCTGGTGGACGGTGATCGGCGTGGTGGGCGATGTGCGCGCCGATGGGCTGGCGGGCAAGAACCGCGAGCACATCTACCGGCCGATGGCGCAGATTCCGTTTCCGGTGCTGGCGTTCGTGGTACGGACGTCGCAGGACGCAGCGGCGCTGGCTCGTCCGCTGGAGCGGGCCATCTGGGCGGTGGACCCGAATCAGCCTATCTTCAAGACGCTGGCGCTCGAAGACCTCGCCGCCGAGTCGCTGGCGCTGCGCCGCATCTGCATGCTGCTGGTGACGGTGTTTTCGGCGATGGCGGCGCTGTTGGCGGCGATCGGGATCTACGGCGTGGTGGCCTATTCGGTGGCGCAGCGAACGCACGAAATCGGCGTGCGCATGGCGCTGGGAGGTACGCCGCGATTCCTGCTGCGAATGCTGCTGGGAGAAGCGCTGTGGATGGTGACTCCGGCGCTGGCGGCCGGTTTGGTGACCGGGATGGCGCTGATGCGATTGATCCAGGGGATGCTATTCGGAGTCTCGGCGAGCGATCCGGCGTTATTCTGCGGCGTGGCGCTGGGCATGGGGCTGATGGCGATTCTGGCGAGCCTGATACCGGCGCGGCGGGCGATGAGGATCGACCCGATGGCGGCGCTGCGGCAGGAGTAGGGTAGGCTTTAGCTTGCTCACCGGCTGACCGAAGATTGCCGCTTGCCGCTTCGCGGCTATGGCAAGCTAAAGCATACCCTGCCAAACTAGTCGCCGCTGGCGAGCCCGAATGCCACCTGAATTGCATGATCGGCTTGGGCCATAACCAAAATCTCGGCCTTGCCGAGTTTTCTAATTAACCGGCGGCGATCCACGGCGCGAATTTGATTGAAGACCGCGACTGAGGGAACAGTCAGACCCGTGGACGCGCCCGATTCCAGCGCACGTGGACAGTGGACAACGGCAACCGCACGGTGGGTGTGATTGGCGCCACCATGGTAATCGCGCTGTACCGGTTCGAAGCGTCGTTCTGAACGATTAGCGCGGGCCTGGTCTTTTTGATTTCGCGCCCGATTGCCGGGTCGAGCGCGGTGAGGTAGATTTCCCCCTTTGCGGCCAGTTGGTTTCTGTTGCTTTTCTTGCGTGTCGAGTTGTTGCCATTGCTCTTGGTCCACTGCCAACCAGTCGTGCGAAATTTCCCGATCCAGATCGCGATCGCGAATGGCCGCTTGCTTCAGGCGCTCCTGTAGAGCTTCCGGGCTGGCACAGTGGCCACGTAATGCTCCACGGCGCGGTGGATGAACCGGCTCCGCTGGCCTGGAAGGGATAAACGGTCAATGGTCCGAACGGTATCTTGCGGCAAGATTATGTTGATACGCTTTGCCATCGAATGAAAACTCACGTTCTCCATTCAGACTCTATACACACCGAGTGTGTACGCCAATCGGCTAGTGCGTTTTCCCTCGTCATCGCACATCTCTTCGCGAAAGCACGGCCGCTTCCGGACGCCGGCTCTTCGCCGCCAGGGTTAGCGCCCCGTCGCGCGGCGCGCTTGCCCCGGGGCTTTCCCGCCGGCCCACCCGGCGAAGCCCTCGAATAGAGTCGTCGCGTACCCAGCGGGCGCCCGGCAGATCGGCGGTGGTGATCTTGCGGACTGCGGGCTAAATAGGTCAAGGGCGATAAGTATGCAGGAACTGTTTCAGGAACTCGTCGCCGAGGTGCGGCTAATTAATCCCGACGCTGTGAGGCAGTTGCGGCCTGGGCGCTCGCCAGACCTTGTTAGGCGCAAGTTCGACGCCCTTCCCTACAAATCGCGCCCGACGCCGTCTCATTATATAGCTGGACAGACTGCCCGCGTTTTAGCTTCGAGATACTGCCTGGTGGCTACTTCCTGCCGTTCGAAGAGGCGTTCGCTGAGTGACGAGATCCACGCAATGAGAGCTGAATTGGAGGAGGACTACCAGCAGCGGTACCGCGATTGCTTTCGGTTTCTCACGGATAAGTCGGATGGCGGTTACGCTTACGGAAGAATCGATTCGCCAAGCGAAGGGCAAATCGTCAACCGTTGTATCCACAGCCCATGGTTGCTCGCATTCCGCAACCTGGAGCATCTGCTGAGAACATCTATTGAATGCTGCCGGCGGGGAATCATGTCCGACGATTCAGGCCGGCCGGATTTCACAGCGTACTTTAAGCTGGCGGCCCAAATGAATCCCGGGATGGAATTATACGCGGCTTACGAGTCGTAAGGGCCGCGCCATGGACCGGCCTAACGACTGGCGTTAGGCGAACGCGTTCACACGAGGGGGACGACGATCCTGGCGGAAGCGTCTCTTGCAGCAAGAACCGACGTAACATAACATGAGGCAAAGAGAGCCGGCTTAAAGCCGGCTGCAGCCATGATTGGCAGTCAGGATTGGCTGCCCCACAGAGCAGGCCGATCGACAATCGGCCGCAGGTTGACAACCGGTTGACAACCTGCCCCACAAAGCAGGAGGGTTTCCAGAGAGTGTGAACCAGTTACTGAGAGTCGGCGCCTTTTGTCACTACATATCCCTTGCGCGCCAACACTATGGCATCGGGATGCCGGGCCTTCGCGGCCGGACTTAGTTCCACCGTCACTCGGCGCACTTGTCCGGGCTTGCCCGGCGGCATGGCGTAATACAGGCTATACCGCTTGCGCATGCGCAGTAACATCTGCCGGAATGCGGGCCCGGGCGGATCGGCGCGGACCACATCGCCCCCCGTCTGCGCTGCTACATCCTCGATATAGTCGTCGCCGCCCGTGAGATGCGGCCCCGCTATCTTGATGATCGACGGAGCGCCGATGATCAGGCCGCTGAGAATTGCGTCCGCTTCCCATAGGTCGCGCGTCACCGACTTCTGGCTTTTGAAGCCGTGGCCGTCGTCGTCGGTGAAGGCCAGCACTGCGCGGCGGCGCTCGGTTCCCGGCTGGCTCTCAAAGTATTTGGCGGCTTCGTCCACGCCGTCCAGAATGTACGTGCCGCCGCCGAAATGAGTGTTGCGGATGCCGTTCAGCAAAAGGCCGGCGACGGCGTTCAGATCCTCGTTGAACGGCGCCTCCAGCCACACGCCGGTATTGAACGACATCACAGCTACGCGGTCGCCATGGCGCAGCTCGGACATGGCAAGCTGCGCCGAATTGGCCACCCTGCGGATGCTGGGGCCCATGCTCGAGCTGATGTCGAACAACAGAATGACGTCGAGCGGCTGATCGCTCTGCGAACAGTAGCGCAAGGTCTGCGGCTGGCCGTTATCGAGGATGACGAAATCCTGCTTCTGCAAGCCATCGACGATGCCGCCCTTGCCGGCCACTTCGGCGTCCACTTTCACCAGCGAGACGGCGGTGCGGAATACCGGGTCCTGACCGGTGGCGGCGAAGGCGGATGCTGTGACAAACACCAAAACCGCCGCCGCGCAACGCGCCCACTGCATCTCCCAATCATACTGCGGGGACGGGTGGTTAACCGATCTGGGCCCAATCGGTGGGTTGACAGACGACAGCGTCTGTCCCACGTTGGCGCCAAACGTCGCCGAATCCCCAAAACTGTTCAGCGCCCAGCGCGGACGCGCTATTCTGGCCTCATGATTATTGCCGATCTGGCGCAGATAGCCGGCCGCGTGTACCCGGCGCGGCGGCGCACGCAGAACCTGGTGGGAGGCATGAGTCCCATTCAAGCGTTGGATTTTTCCATGGGCAACGTCACACTGGAACCGAACGGCGGCCAGGTACCCTGGCACAATCAGGTGCAGGAGGAAATCTACTTCCTGATCGAGGGAACCGCCGAGATGTGTCTGGGCGAAGAGCGCACCGTGCTGCGCTCCGGACAGGCCGTCTACATTCCCTCGGGCGTGTTCCACCAACTCACTAACATTGGCGACGCCGCGTGCCGCATGGTGTACTGTTATGGACCGGCCGGCGACGTGGCTCATTGGCGTCAGGAGCTGGAAGGCACGCTGCCGAAGGCCGGCATCGACGCGCCGCCCCTTCCCGAGGGCGCGCGCCCGCAGTGTACGGACAAGCCTACGGAGAAGCCTACGGAGAAACCGAAATGAGTTCGCGAGTCGCTCACCAGATCGGAATCGTTATGAACGGCGTCACCGGACGCATGGGGCTGAATCAGCACCTGCGACGGTCGGTCCACGCCATTATGCAGCAGGGCGGAGTGCAGACCGCCGACGGCGAAGTTATCATGCCGCAGCCGCTGCTGGTGGGCCGCAACGAGGCCAAGCTGGAAGCCATATCGAAAGAGTGCGGCGGCATTCCGTGGACCACCGATCTCGCGGGCGCGCTGAAGGACCAGGCCTATTCGATTTACTTCGATGCCCAGACCACCGACCGGCGCGCATCATGCGTGCTGGAAGCTATCAAGGCCGGCAAGCACGTCTACTGCGAGAAGCCCACGGCCGCTACGTACGATGTGGCGCTGAGCCTTTACACGGCCGCCCAAGCCGCGGGCGTGAAGCACGGCGTGGTGCAGGACAAGCTGTGGCTGCCCGGCCTGCTCAAGCTCAAGACGCTGCGCGACCAGGGATTTTTCGGCGAGATTCTTTCGGTGCGCGGCGAGTTCGGTTATTGGGTCTTCGAGGGCGACACTGTGCCCGGCCAACGCCCATCGTGGAACTACCGCAAGGAAGCCGGCGGCGGCATCATCATCGATATGCTGTGTCACTGGCGGTATGTGCTGGACAATCTGTTCGGGCGCGTGCGCGCGGTGAGTTGTTTGGGCGCGACGCACGTGGGGCGGCGCTGGGATGAAGCGGGCAAGGCGTATGAATGCACTGCCGACGATTCCGCCTATGCGACGTTTCAACTGGAAGGCGGCGTGATTGCGCACTTCAACTCGTCATGGTGCGTGCGCGTGCGGCGCGACGATCTGTTGACTATCCAGGTGGATGGCGCGAAGGGCTCGGCGGTGGCCGGTTTGCGCCATTGCTGGATGCAGCCGTACGGCGGGACGCCGCGGCCGACGTGGAATCCGGATGTCGAGAACCCGTTCAACTTTTTCGACCAGTGGCAGAAGATGCCGGAGCAGTTGCCGATGGAGAACGCGTTCAAGCGGCAGTGGGAGCTGTTTCTGCTGCACGTGGTGAAGGGCGAGCCTTTTCCGTGGGATTTGATGGAAGGCGCCAAAGGGGTGCAGCTTGCGGAGAAGGGGCTGGAATCGTGGAGGAAGCGGGCTTGGGTGGAAGTGGAGTAAGCAGGGCGGGCCCATGGCCTATTCAGATGTCAAAGCTCGCGTGGTCCGGAAGTTGGCTGGATTTTGGAAACATCCTCCCTGACCGTTACACCACCGAGTGCTTTCGCTGACGAAGCGGCAGGAAGCGCTGCCTCATCGAGCCCTGGCGGGCGCGACTGTCCGGTTGATGCTCGAAGGAGTGGAACTCTTAACGGCAGACCGGAGTCCAATAACGAAATAAGCTATGTACGCGAAACTGAGAACGGCGGCAATTGCCACCTCGATCATTGGGGCAGGCGTCTTTGCGATCGCCCTGGTCTCGGGGCTTCTTTACGAGCAGGTACAGCGTGCGCGGGACCGGGAGCAGTTTCCGCAAATCGGCCGCTCCGTGGATATCGGCGGCCGCATGCTCAATATCTATTGCTCCGGCGCGGGGCAGCCCGCCGTCGTCTTCGAAAGGGGCGCCCCATGGACGTTCTACAACGATCCGAAGACGATGTTCGAAAACGGCGCCCCGCGGCCAGGCTACGGTTGGGTATGGATTCAGCGTGAGCTGGCAAAAACCACGACGGCGTGCTGGTATGACCGGGCGGGTTCCGGCTGGAGCGACCTCGGTCCATATCCGCGCGACAGTGCGTCCCAGGCCCGCGATTTGCATGCTCTCCTGCAAGCGGCTGGGGCGCCGCCGCCTTATGTGCTGGTGGCGGAATCGTCGGCTGCCCTGGATGCTCACGTATACGCGGGCTTCTATCCGGCGGACGTGGCCGGTTTGGTGTTTGTCAACGGCGTCCATCCGGATCTTCTGATCGACACACGACCTGGTGGCCGGAGACTGGCGCGGCTTCCGGGGTTTGTCGGCCACTCACAAGACGCCATGGCGCAAGTATTCAACCAGATCGGGCTTTACCGGTTAGGCTTGAAGAATCGTCCGGCGCCCGCCCCGCCACCGAGAGGCATGACATCCTCGGAATGGAACACTATCTGGCGCCTGACCCAGTCCTCCAAGGCTCGGTCCGCGCTCATGCAAGATATCGCGTCCTGGGCACAGAGCACCGCCCAGGCGCGAACAGCGGGGAGTCTCGGCGACCGTCCATTGATCGCGCTCAGCGCGGAAAACACGGCCGTGGCATCCGAATACCGCAGCGTGTGGATGGAGCTACAGACCGATTTAGCCCGATTGTCCACGCGAGGAAAGCACGTGGTCGTCAACCAGAGCAATGGCGAGCTGATCTATCAGGCTCCCGACGCGGTGGTCGAGGCCGCTCGCCATGTTGTCAGCGACGTCCGGCAACAGACGGGAGGGCTGCGCTAGCGACCGCCGGAAGGCGATGAGACCATCCGGCGGCGCATGAGATCCTGCGCGGCCGGGAACGATCTCCCAAAATATCCGTAGTGACGCGAGTAAGTTCCAGGAACCCCGTCCGATCACTCCGCACTTAGGGCGTTGAGACAACCAAGTAGCCAATTCACCGGGCCAGAGGCCCACTGCGCCGTTTCGATTCCAATCCGATTCGCGTATAGTCTTCGAACTCCGGCCTGATTGGAAGCCTGAGTGTGCGAAAGTATTTCGAGCGAGGGGACCGATGGGCGAGGCAGCTTTCCAGTAGTCTCCCGCCTATTGGGCCTGAACGTACGCCATGGTCTCGGCGATCTGCTGTTTCAGTATCTCCGGACCGGCGGAATCCGCGAGGCTTCGCAACAAACGTAAAGTCTCGGATGGGTACTTCGCCGCCTGCGGGATGAGGTCCGGCTTTTCGAATGCAGCACGGACGAATCGCCGATCTGAAAATCTCCGCTGGCAGGGCGGGTCGCATTGATGAGCCGCACTAACGGGCTTTGGGCGTCTACAGGCATCACAGCTAGCGCCAACACGAGTAGAGCCCGCATAGTTCCTCCGGTTCAATTTGATTTTACCAGTCAGTGGATGCGCACTGCGCCGCTGGCGGAACGGCAGTTCTCGAACAGCGCCCACAATTAGCGGTCAGCCTGCGGGCGGCAATCTGCCATTGAGGCTTGTTGGCTTCACCCGGCCGGCCATGGCCAGCCCGGCGGTATCAGACTTTGGCGCTATACGCTCGCGGCGACAGCAGCCGAAGTTTCTGAATATGCTCAAAGTCGCTTCGGTTGTTCGTGGCCAGCGGCGCGTCGAGCCTCAGCGCCGTCGCAGCGATCCAAGCGTCCTGCGGGCTCAATGATCGGCCTGTCGCCCGAGCGCGGGCCCGAAGCGCCGCCCATGAAGTGCACAGAGCGTCGTCGGCATACGCGGCCCCGAAATTTCTCATGAACTGTTCGAGAAGGTTACGCCGCCGGACACCCCAACCTTCAGCCATCGCACGCATGCGCATCTCCGCGATCGACGTGAAGGAAAGAATCAATTCCGAACCGCGCAGGGCGTCCACGTAGCGTTGCGCCGACGAGTGCCAGTTAAAGATGTAAGATGCAACGTCCGTATCGACGACGATCCGGCTCATCCCGGGGGCGGAGCCACCGCGGCCGTGCGTCGATCCGCATAGATAGCCGCGACGAAGAGCTCGGTTTCTTCGTCGGGCGCCGGATCCACGTGCCTCAAGAGATCCTCGATAGAGACCGGCCCCGGATGCGCCACTGCAAGCCTGTGAGCAGCTACGCCAAGCGCCTGATTGTCATTGTTCACTGGGGGCCTCCTCAATAGCTTAGCGCATCGGCGCCCGGAAATACGGAAACTTGCGAAGATTTGCGGCGATTTGCAGGGCGGATTGTCAATCTGCGGCAACCGGTTAACGGCCTGCCCCACGAACGCAATTCACACTGCGTTTCCCGAAAGCGTTTAGTTAGGCGCCCTTATGCTGGATATATGCGAGACGAAAACAGGCCAACCGTCATTGTCACGGGGGCCGGACGTGGAATTGGCGCGGCCACTGCGATAGCGCTGGGCGCCGGCGGGTATAACGTCGCCGTCAATTTCGCGGCGAATGAGACCGCGGCTGAGCGCGTAGTAGAGCAACTGGCCGCATTGGGCTCGAAAGCGATCGCCATCCGCGGCGACGTCTCCCGCGAGAGCGATGTGCTGCGGCTTTTTGAAACCGCGGAGCGTACGCTCGGCCCCGTGCGTGCGCTGGTCAACAATGCCGGCGTCACCGGAGGCTTCGCCCGCGTGGATAGCGTTACCAGCGCAGCTATCGCGCAAGTGCTCGCCGTGAATGTCACGGGAACCATCTTATGCGCACGCGAGGCGGTGAAGAGGATGTCGACGCTCCACGGCGGACGCGGCGGCGCCATCGTCAACATCTCTTCGTTGATCGCTCGAATCGGCGGCGCCGGCGAGTGGGTTCACTACGCCGCGTCGAAAGGCGCGGTGAATACTTTTACCCTTGGGCTCGCACGAGAAGTGGCTGCCGAGGGTATCCGCGTGAACGCCGTGGCGCCGGGACTAATCGATACCGATCTTCACGCCGCCAACGGCGCGCCGGACCGGATCGAGCGCATGACCCCGAGCATCCCGATGCAACGTGCCGGAACCGCGGAGGAAGCGGCCGCGGGCGTAGTCTGGCTGCTTTCGGATGCCGCTTCGTACGTGACTGGCGCGATCCTCGAAATCGGTGGCGGACGTTAGGCGGAATATCGGGAATTTGTACATTGCCGGTAAGTCAACGGTGGGAATAGACGATGGCCCAGGCTTTCGTAACGGACCGTACTTTTGATTTCTTTGTGCGCCAACGGTCATATGTGCCGGGGCAAGCCGGAAAATCCTGGTATCTTGGGCAGTACGACTCCAGTTAGCGGACAACCAATGAAAACAATCATTCCTGTATTCATGTGCTTTTTGGCATTCATCCCGTCACAGGCATCCGCCGTCACGGCCACGTATACAAACAGCAGTCAGAACATAACTTTGACGGGTCTCGGCGGCAGCAACGGCATAGGACAAAGCCGCATCACTTGGGGCTCATGCGCATACGATGGCGCCCATACCAACTGCACAGTCTCGGCGCCCTACACGGGCGCCGGCGGCGGTGGAACAATCTCCATGGTGTTGAGTTACCTGGGCAATGGGATATCCCCCTTTTTGGCTAACTCGATCAGTCCGGGCAATGACCAGATTCAGTTCGCTCCTTTCATTGCCGGCAGCAGTGTTATGGTGAGCCTGCAAGAGAACATCGGCGCCAACGTTAAGTTTCTAGCCAATCTACAATTCAATTTCAACTTTCAGTATTCGAGTGCCACATGCACCGGAATCGCCGCCACGTCGTGCGCCGTCGGACAAGTAGGGCTTACGCCGGGCGCGACCATTACGGGAACGGCATTCGGCACGTTCGATGCCACGCCCGCGATTCAATCCGTCATTAGCGCCGGCAGTTACGGAGGTTTCTCCGCGGTGTCGCCAGGGACGTGGATGGAGATCTACGGCACGAATTTTGCCAACGTCCTCTCCCAAACTTGGGCCACCGCCGACTTCAATGGCAACGCGGCGCCAACCGCTCTGGGTGGCACAACGGTCACCATCGGCGGCCAGCCCGCATTTATCGATTACATCAGCCCCGGACAAGTAAACGCCCAAGTGCCATCCAATATCGCGACCGGACCGCAGCCGGTGGTGGTCAGCATGGCGGGCGGAACCAGCGCGGCCTATACAGCGACGGTTAATGTAACCGAGCCCGGCCTGCTCGCGCCTGCCGTGTTCGACCTGGCGGCGGGACAATACGTGGTCGCACTTTTTCCGGATGGCGTCACTTATGTGTTGCCCCCCGGCGCGACCAACGCCGTGCCAACGGCGCGGGCAAAGCCTGGCAACACCATCATGGTATATGGCGTGGGGTTTGGGTCAGTGACGCCGGCCATCCCCGCCGGCCAAATCGTTACGCAATCGAATGCTCTCCAGTCGACCTTTCAGGCAAGTTTTGCGGGGATTCCAGCGACGCTGCAGTTCGCCGGATTGGTTGCGGGCAACTTGGGACTCTATCAGTTCAACGTGGTGGTGCCGAACGTCGCCGCCAGCGACACTGTCCCGTTTACGTTCTCATTGGGAGGGACCAAGGGCCGGCAAAATATGCTGATCTCCATAGGGAACTGACCGGCGCTGGCGCTTGGGTGCTTAAACGATTTCGGGATTTCCTCGCTCAAGCCGCGAAATCCCCCTCTCACGGTCGCGGCTCTGTGTCGACTGCGTGTGTCTGTTTAGCCGGCCTTTCCCGAAACCGTTTAAGCACCCCTGGCGCTTTCCGGCGGCGCCTTGCGGCGGCGTGGAGTTGCGGATTCGCCGATGCAATCGCCAGCCGGAATGTAAAGTTCACCGCCTGTGTGCTTGTGGGAATTCATGCACGACCCCCTTGCTGCCAGCGTTGAGCCCAGCCCGGCGCCTCCATACGCTCTGATCTGAGCGCCGCGCGTCAGCAAGCGGTTTCACGACAGGCGCCGAATCTCGCGGTCAGCGAGCTGGCGACAGCCGGAATCTAAAGTTCGCCGCCTGCCACGACCCGTTTAACCGGGCCGTTTCGCAAAAATCCCCCGCTGCGTCTCGCCCGCGGCCGAAAGATTGGCGAGCCACATCTCGGCATACTCGCGTGAGAGCGCTACTCCGTCGGCTCCGGCGCCGAACGCGGCCCGCGCCGCCTGGCGGACATCGTCTGGCGAAGTTCTCCTGTCCATGCGTTTGGTGGGCACATCGATATCGATGCCCGGATAGATCTTCGTCTGGCCCGCGACCCCTGCCACCCGCTCGCGAGGTCTCTCGCGCTGCGTAATCGGCAGTCAGACCGGACGCGCGCAGTCGATCTTAGGGGACCCCTCGTAGTTCATGATCTTGTAGTAGAAGGGAAGGAAATCTTTCGGAGCGACGTCGTGAAAAATGGTGGCGCTCAGGCGGCCCGGATAGGCGGCCATGCGCGGCCCAGAGGCATTGTTGTAACGGTTTCGCGGGAGCGAGCGACTTGCCGATGCCATAAATCTCGGACCGGACCTCGGATAGTATTTGGGGTCGTAGTCGTGGAATTCGCCGCCCACGAAACTCGGGCTCCCCCGGCACGCCGAGATCCGGCAGGGGATGGCGCCATCACGCGTCATGCGCGCTTCGGAAAAATCGTAGGTGTACACCCAGACTCCTTCATCGAGGGGCGAGCCAAGGGGTGCATAAACGGATTCGGGAAACGCAGTGTGACCGCGTTTGCGCCATACTCGTATTTGGACGCGTCAAGGCCGGCAGGCGGACTCACAATCCGCCGCAGATTGGCAATCCCCACAAAAGGCAGCGCTGGCACGGCTTCCCGAAATCGTTTAATTTAAGCACCCAAGCAGCCACTCCACGCTTTTGCCCGGAGATGCGTCACAATAGTAGAAGCCAATGCGTTTCGTAGCTATAGTTGTGTCTCTAGCGTCGTTCGTGTCTCTTGCCTCTGAGGCGTTCGCCGGCGAGTACGCCGTGCTGGCGAGCGGCGCGCGGATGCACGTCGACCGGCACGAAACTACGCACGAATCGACAGGCGATAAAGTACGGCTCTATATGGGCGATTCGTTCGCCGAGATGGGCGCGGCGCAGGTGCAGCGCTTTGAGGCCGACGATTACACGCCGCCCCCGCCGTCCGCTCCGGTGGTCGAACCGGTTCCGGTTGCTGTCGTGGAGGCCAAACCGGCGCTGACGCCCTTCGAGCTCGCCGACCAGGCCGCGGATAAGTATGGACTGCCGCGTTGGCTGGTGCGCAGCGTGATGCGCGCGGAATCGGGGTTTCAACCGCAGGTTGTGTCGCCGAAAGGCGCCATCGGGCTGATGCAGCTCATGCCCGGGACGGCGCAGACTTTGGGTGCCGATCCGAAAGATCCCGCGCAGAACGCCGACGCGGGCGCGCGGTACCTGCGCGATCTGCTCAAGATGTACGACGGCGCTTTATGGCACGCGCTGGCGGCATACAATGCGGGGCCGGGCGCGGTGGCGAAGTACAAGGGCCTGCCGCCTTACGCAGAGACGCTGCGCTACATTATCCGCATCGATCAGGACCGCAAAAAGGCTGCCGCGCAGTAGTTCGCCGAACACGAGATTCGGTGCAGTCGTGAAACCGCTTGCTGACGCGCGCGGCTCTGTCAGAGCCACGACCGTAAGGGAATGGTTTCGCGGGCGAGGTAGCAGGCGCTCTTAGAAATGCGTCATGCGGCAGGTCGGCTTTCAGATAAGCGATCGATCTTAGCCGCCAGAATGAAATCGTTCTCGGTGAGGCCGTCGATCTTGTGGGTCCAAATCTTCACTTCCACTTTTCCCCACGCCAGATAGAGGTCGGGATGATGCCCTTCCCGCTCCGCGGTTTCGCCGGCGCGGTTGACGAAATCGAGCGCCGTGACGAAATTGGGAAAGGCGTATCCCTTGAAGAGATGGTGGCCATCCACTATCTGCCACCCGGACACCTGGGATTTCATCTTTTCCAATTCCTCGCCTTGGAGCGGCGGCACGCCGCCACGGCAAGGGACGCAATGCTGGTCGGACAGGCTCATCGATAGCGTTCTCCTCTTGATTCCTATTGTAGTTTCGGGGCGATGTGCAAATTGGCGGCGGGAACCACGACCGGGATAAGAAGGCAAGCAAGCGCAGGTATCTTCGCGCAGGCGGCTGAAGGCGCAGTTTTCGTTCCGTAGTAACGAATATTACATTTGCACGCTATGATAGGGAATTTACCCCTTTGGCGTCGATTTGAAGGACTCCACCAGATTTGGCCGTTACACCAGCGCTCTTGCGAGTGTGGGTATCGCTCTGGCGATAGGGATGGCCCTCTACCCGTTGCTGGGCGCGCGCATTCCACTATTAACGGTTACCGTTGCCATCATCGTCTCGGCGCGGTATTTCGGGTCTGGGCCGAGCATAGCGGGGACGATCGCCGGCGCAATCGCCTGGAGTTTGCTTTTCAAAAGCCGGAGCCTCGGGCCCGGCAACGATTCCGTGGGCCGCCTGGTTCCTTACCTCGTGGCCTCGTTCCTGGTGATCTGGATGATGGAAGCCCTGCGCCAATCGCGCCGGCACGCCGAAGAGCGGCTTGCCCATCTCCGCGCCGAATCCGCCCGGCGGGAGCGCGAACAGCGGTTTGCCGCACAGCTCCGCGCGATTGTGGAATCGTCCGACGACGCCATCGTCTCCATAGACCTGAACGGCAATATCGCAAGCTGGAATCGCGCCGCCGAGGACATATTCGGATACACGTCGGAAGAGGCCATCGGCAAGCCCATTTCGACGCTCACGCCGGCGGAGTGCGCACGCGAAGAAGCCGAGATGATCGCGCTCATCCAGTGCGGCAGCCGCGTGAAGACGTTGGAAACGGTCCGCAAGCGAAGAGACGGCTCGCAGATCGAGGTGGCGCTGACCATTTCCCCGATTCACAACGACGATGGCAGCTTGGCGGGCGTATCCTATATTGCGCGCGACATCACCGAGCGCAAGCAAATCGAACAGCATCTGGCGCAATCGCAGAAGCTGGAAAGCCTGGGCGTGCTGGCCGGCGGCCTGGCGCACGATTTCAACAACCTGCTCACCGGCATCATGGGCAACGCCAGCCTGGCGCTGCAAATGCGCACCCCTGAGAAGGCGCAGGAGCGCATCGCCGAGGTGCTGCGCGCCTGTGAGCGCGTCGCCCTGCTGGTAAGCCAGATGCTGGCGTATGCCGGAAAGGGCGCCTTCGTCCTCGAGCAGGTGGACCTCTCGCAGCAAGTCCGGGAGATTGTTCCGCTGATCCGCGCTTCGATTGCGCCCGCGGTCGCGCTTGAGACGCGGCTCACGGATGGGCTCCCCCGGATCGAAGGCGACCGTTCGCAGATGCAGCAGATTGTGATGACCCTCATCATGAATGCCGCCGAAGCCATTGGGGACGGGCCTGGCACGGTGGTCATTGTCACCACGGCGACCACATCCGGCGGCGAGCGGCGCGTGGTTTTCGAAGTCAAGGACGACGGCTGCGGCATGGACGATGCCACCAAGGCGTGCATCTTCGATCCGTTCTTCACTACCAAGTTCACCGGCCGCGGGCTTAGCTTGGCAGCCGCATTGGGCATCATCCGCGCGCTCCACGGCGAGATCTCCGTGGAAAGCGCAACGGGGCGGGGCAGCGTGTTCCGCGTCGTCTTCCCAGTGTCTGAAGACCCGGCCCACCGCGCTTAACAGTTTTGCGAATATCGCCGCTCAATGCCGTTATTCGCCGAGAGCAATAGGCGTTAAAAAAAGGCCGATCTCACGCACCGAATTGCAGCCCCTGACAGCGCGGATACATCCCTGAGTGTTCGGGGACCTCGTGGCTGATTGCTGGTGGTTAAGGCCGACAGGTATCCTCAGCGGAACTCGTCATCTACCAGAAGGCGACTTCGGGCCAACCATGATGCCCCGTTTTCGTTCGGGCGCTAATTGGGGCGCGATAGCCGCGGGAGCCGCCCCCTCCGAGTGACGCGTCACTCGACCATGTCGCGCCCAAAGCAACGCTACGTCCACGGGGAAAGGTGGAACGGACGGCGCAGGCGGCAAGATGTGGACAAAGGTAGAATTGAATCGATGCCGAACGCGAGAAAAGGTGACCGATCAAGGCGGTCTGACAGCCTCGCCGTGTCTAGGACGGTTCCCGCAGCCGCAAAGTGTGCACTTCGGGAGTTTACTTCTCGCCGGGGAGGACCGGGCCGGGTTCGTTGCGAGTTGCGGACTCATTCACGCGACGTCCGACATAGATCAGCAGACCGCAGATTTCGCATGTTTGAGGTCTGGCAGGCGCAGAATGGATTTCGGATTACCACGTTTTCCTTGGGACTGGCTTTTGCGCATCATGAGCAATAGGCTCCTACCCCACTGATTCATCGTCGCCGCGCAAGTCCGTTCAGTCCGAATGGCGCGTAACCCGGAAACAATCTGAGGAGACGCTGCCAATCGGCTTCGGGCTGGTTAGCAAGAGCAGGTCTAGTTGAAATTTATCGACTTCGCAATCGGCGAGCTCTCACGGGAGCGCTCAAGACCTGCTCTCGCGTTCGATAAGCCGTTGAAGTACCGTTCGCAGCTCGACTTTTCCTTTTCGAGAGCCAGCCTCTCCACTCTCGAATTCGATCCAGCCTTCGTTGAAACCATCGAGCATTTGAATACGGGGTGCGGGGTTCTTCATGCCCTGCGATTGGAATAGCGACTCCCAAGTCTCGCGCGGCACGGCGTCTGTACGAACAGGACGACCAAGCAGGTCAGCGAAGGTGGCTGCGATCTCCTCAGGGGTCACACGGTGCGGCCCTTCCAACTCGACCACACGGCGGCCGCTCCACGTGGTCTGGATGAGTTCGGCCGCCACACGCCCGATGTCGGCCGTGGCAACCATCGGCACAGGCTTGTCCAGGGGCTGCAGGAAGCTCGGGAACACGCCGTTCTTGGCCGCCGGAGCGACGTCCCAGCTCGAGTTCTCCATGAACCATCCTGGCCGCAAAAAACAAATTGGAATCGACAACTCTCCAAGCACCTGCTCGATTATGGAGTGCTGCGTGAGCAGGTTCGATCGGGTCGCCTGCGCGCCGATGGTCGACGAGTATACGACTCTACTGGGACGCGCGGCGTCGAGCGCCGATCGCAATGCGGCGGCTACAGCCCGTGCCTCGCGAAAGTCAGGCGACGGATCGAAGTTCGGTGGAACGAGCACGAAGACACCAGTAGCTCCCTTAAACGCCGCAGTGAGCGCGGCCGCGTCGTTGATGTCCGCTTCGACGAGATCACAGCCCCGTTTCGCCCAGGTCTCGCCTTTGCGGGTCTCGCGAACCACGCCTCGGACGGGCTGGCCAGCGGCCAAAAGGTTGCGCGCCACCTCTCCACCCACATTGCCAGTAATTCCAGTAACTGCAAACATATCCTTTTAACCGTTTAAGAGCAGTCCTGTCTGCGAAGTGATAAAGATTATCCCTCTTTGCAACATCCCGGATCAAGCGGCGGTGAAACGAGTGGCTCCGCGTGCGTTCAATGCCGAACGTATTGTCCGCGACTCGGAAGCAGAGCCGCCGCTTCATACGACTGGCGCGTGATCGCGACCGGAACCGGAAGGTGTTGGTCGGGGCCGGCGCGCCAACTCGCGCGGAAGCTAAACTCGTCGGTATGCCGTCTCCGAGTTAAGGCCCGCGCGGCCCTACTGAGCCTGGAACGAGTCGCCTTCCACCGACGTGCTGTTGAACTGCCGGTCAATCGCGCTCGCGGCCCCGCTCGGATTATAAACGATCGTGGCCCCTCCCAAACCCCGGCTCCAAATGTAGAACCCCATCAAACCTGGCTTCTTGGGCGTGGCGTGGACATCCCACGCCATGTCGAGCGCGCCGACTGTGTAGGTATAGTTCGGATCGGTTCGCGGATCGTATTTGAGATGGCCGGTCTTCTGCCCGTTCGCCGCCGCCGCTCCGCCCAAAACCTCCGCCATATTGCAGGTGCGCTTCAATTGGAACTGGCAATCGGACTCGATCCCCTGCACCGCGCTGGCGAACAGAAAAGCGATCTTCTCTTCCGGCTTGAGCGGAATGGGGCCGTTCGCGCCCTCGAGCTGCACTTTCGCGGTGTTCGGGAACAGTGCGCTGCCTTGGCTGCCAGCCGTCCCGGCGGAAGGCGCCGCTGACCCGCCCGAGCCTGTAGCCGCAGCGTAGATCGCAGCCACTTCCGTGGCGCTAATGGCGCGGTTCCAGAGCGCGACTTCCTCGACGCTGCCATTCAGATACCGGCCGCGAAATACGGTGCTTTCCCCGATCGAAAAGACGCTGGTCTTGTTCGGCTTGCCGCCGCCATTATCCCTGGCCGCCGGCTTGCCATCCCAATACAACGCCCGAGCCTGCGTGCGCGTATCGAGCGTGGCCACGATCATGTGCCACCGGTGGACCAGGTCGGCCGCCGTGGGCGTGTAGTTAATGCTGCCGTTGGAGGACGTGAAAAACCGGAGTATGTTGTCCGTTTCGACCTGCATATCCAGATCGTTTCCACTCTGCGATTCCCCGGCGACGTAGAAAATGTGCCGGGCGTCGGAGGGCAGCGAGTCGAGATTGACCCACGCCATGATACTGACCGCTCCGGCAATCCCTCCCGATTGCGTGGAAACAACGTATGCGTCGCGCCCGTTGAGCTTGACCGCCCGGGAATTGCCGCCGAACAAGCCGGGAGCCGCGGCGGCGACCCCGCCCCGCCCCTGATATGTGGTAGAGCCAACTTCACTGTTGCCGCTCACCGCCGTGAGACGGTAGAAGGCAAGCGGCTTGGAAGCCGCGACCGCAGCGACGAAATCGGCTTCGGCGGCAACCAGCGAAACCGGCAGTACCGCGCCGAGGAGTAGAAGTGGGAGCTTGCGCATCTCCCGATTATAGGATTACACAGAGGCGGGACCAGCGCGATATTGCGTTAATGGTTGCGTTTGATCCCATCGAGGCCCGCGGCATCCGAATCGCGGTGAATCGTTTCGGCGCGATACCGTACAAGCAGCGTTTCGCTCTGGCTATCTCTGCCGAAGCTGCAAGGACCTCCGCCATCCCACTGGTCGGGACCCGGTCGCGAACCGCGTTCAGGGAAGGAACCTACCATCACTCAGCACGCGGCACGGGCCTTCGCTGGATCAATGTACGTGTAGCACGTATTCCGGTCAAAGCCCAACATCGGTAAGCCGGGCGCGATAATCGATCCGACCAAGCAATCGAATTTTCCATTCACGACTTGTCTGGTATTGGCCCGCGGGGTTCCACGGCTTCGCCTTACAGTTTGCGGCGGCGGAGCCGGTGGCCCAGGACCGACGCGATCCCGATTCCCACCATCAACCGCGACGATGGCTCGGGGGCAGCGCTGGGCTCGAACTCGAATGCCGCCTCGTTAAAGCCGGCGTCAGGGCCGCCGTTGTTACTCGTGATCTCCAGCCGAACGTAGGACGCCGTGGTCGCTGTGAAGGTGACGACGGTGGCGGGTATCGGCGATCCCGGGGAGTAAGTTGGGGTAAAGCTGCCGAGCGTGGTGGTGGTCGTGAACGTGGGGTCGTTCGAGGCCAGGAGCGTGAAATCTCCGATGTTGTCGCCATTTGTAGAGATCAATGCCCAGATGGCGAAGGCGTCGATCTCGTAGGAGCCGCCGAGAGTGAAGTCGACGTTGCCCGTGGTCTCGAGGTCGGCCGAGGTCCACAAATCGGAGGCAGTCCCGGGGGTCGCCGTGGCGGAAGCGGTGTAGCTGGCGAAGTCGGTCACACCGCTGGTGTGGGTCGGATTCTGGCCCGATTGGTTGATCACATTGTCGATGTTGCCGGAGAACGTCCCCATGTTAGTCGAGACGGCGGTGGGGTCGAGTATAAGGCCAGCCATGGCCGACGGGGCGAGAGACACCAGGCAGGCGGATACCGAGGCGATCACGAAGGTGCGGAATCTCAAGAGTAGCTCCAGCGAAGAAGGATGGTGTCGGGGCGGAGCTTTATAACTCAAAATTCAAACGGGAGGTTAGGCCTGAGCCATTGGGCCGAACCTTGGCAGAGGGCCCTATCCTAACGCCTAGGTCGCCGAGAGCCGGCCCCCCAAAGTCGGTTCAGCACTTAACCGGCCCACCGCGCCGCCGCTTTTCCCGCATAAGCCGCTTTTCCCGCATAATTAAGATCAGTGACGCCCACCGAACAATTGCGCCGGCAATCGCGCTCGCTGGCCGACGTACATGCCAGCGTGGCGACGTCGCAGCCTTCCTTCTGGCGGCGCATGTTCGCTTTCGCCGGCCCGGCCTACCTCGTGAGCGTGGGCTACATGGACCCCGGCAATTGGGCAACCGACCTCGAAGGCGGCGCGCGTTTCGGCTACCGGTTGCTTTGGGTGCTGGTGATGTCGAACGCCATGGCGATTCTGCTGCAGACGCTGAGCGCGCGCCTGGGCATTGTGGCCGGCCGCGACTTGGCGCAGGCCTGCCGCGAGCGGTATCCGCGCCAGGTCAACGTGGCGTTGTGGATTCTGTGCGAAATCGCCATCGGCGCGTGCGACCTTGCCGAAGTGCTGGGCGCGGCCATAGGACTCAATCTGCTGTTTGGCATTCCATTGCTCTGGGGAGTGATGCTGACCGCCCTCGATACGCTGCTGCTGCTGTGGTTCCAGAGTTTCGGTATCCGCACGCTGGAAGCGTTCGTACTGGCGCTGATTGCGATAATCGGCGGCTGCTTCTGCGTGGAAGTGATCTGGGCCAAGCCGGCTTTTGCCGAGTTAGCTACGGGCCTGATGCCTCGTCTCGACGGCCAGAGCCTCTATTTGGCCATCACCATTCTGGGCGCTACGGTGATGCCGCACAATATGTACCTGCATTCGGCCCTGGTGCAGACGCGGCACATCGCCCATGACGAGGGCGCCAAGCGCGCGGCGTGCCGCTACAACCTGATCGATTCCGTGGTGGCGCTCAACGGCGCCATGTTCGTGAACATCGGCATCCTGGTGATGTCGGCCGCGGTCTTCTTCAAGCACGGCATCGTGGTGACGGAAATTCAGCAGGCGTACCGGCTGCTCACGCCGCTGCTTGGCGTCGGAATGGCCAGCGTGATTTTCGCGATCGCGCTGATCTGCTCGGGCCAATCCTCTACGCTTACCGGAACCCTGGCCGGCCAGGTGGTGATGGAAGGGTTCCTCAACCTCCGCGTGCGGCCGTGGCTTCGGCGCATTATTACGCGCTCTCTGGCGATCATACCCGCCGCGCTGACTATCTATTTCGCCGGATCGCAATCCACGCTATGGCTGCTGCTGCTCAGCCAGTGCGTGCTCAGCATGCAACTGCCGTTCGCCATCATTCCGCTGATCCACTTCACCAGCGACCGCAACCGCATGGGCGCATTCGCAAACCGTGCGTGGGTCAATGCGCTCGCCTGGGCTTGCGCAGCAGTCACCGTAGGGCTCAATTTCGTACTTGCCGTACAGACCATTTCCGGCTGGATGGATAGCGCCGGCCGGTGGCGCCCGGTGATCTGGCTGGTGGTGATTCCGGTTGGAACCGGGCTGTTGCTGCTGCTGCTATGGGTAACGGTTGAGCCGTACATTACGCGCCGCGTCCAGCGCTATGGAGTTGCGCCGATCACGCTGCCCGAAGCCGCCGCCACTGAGGCCACCGCCGCCGCCGCGCCCATCTACCAGCGGATACTGGTACCGCTGGACCATACCGATCTCGACCGCCTTGCCGTCAACCATGCGGCCGCTATGGCCCGTTCGCACGGCGCCAAGATCTTCCTGCTGCACGTGGAGGAGGGCGTAACCAGCCAGGTGTATGGACCGGACGCTTCCACCGCCGAAGTGGAATTGGGCGAGGCCTACCTGGAGAAGATCGCCCGCTCGTTCCGCGAACAGGGTATTCCGGTGGAAACCGCCATCTGCCATTCGTCGTCGCCCAAGCGGGAAATTGTGCGCTACGCCCACGAAATCCACCCCGATCTGGTGATCATGGGCGCGCATGGCCACGGAGGGCTGAAGGACCTGATTTTCGGCAATACGATTAACCCGGTGCGGCATAATCTGGATATCCCCATGCTGATCGTGCGGCCGGGGAAGACCTGAAGAGTTCGATGCAAGGGTTTCGGGGGCCGGTGCCGGCCGGGCCGCTGTAGTCCATAAGTAACGCCTGCATGACTGACATCTACTCCAGCGCCAAGCGTGCAGAGATCATGTCCCGCATCCGGGGTCGAGACACTCAACTAGAGAGAGCTATTCGTCTGACTGTCAGCGATTTGCCAGGCCGCCCCGACCTTGTGTTCCGCCGGCTCGGCACAGTGGTTTTCGCGCACGGATGCCACGGACACGACCGTCCGAAGGGGCGATCGAGGGCGAAGACGAATGCCGGTTTCTGGGCCAGGAAGCTCGCGGAAAACCGGAAGCGCGACGCAAAGAACATGGCCTTGCTCAAGAGCCAGGGATGGCGCACAGTAATCGTCTGGGAATGTGAAACGAAGGATATTGAAAGATTGAGGTCCTCATTGGCAAGAAAGTTCGGCGCATGAAGCCGCGATATGCTTGCGCCGATTCGTTCTGTGGCGCCGGAGGGCTGGCCCTTGGTCTCGAACGGGCCGGGTTCGAAATCCTAGCCTCTTTCGACGCGAGCAGGTGCGCCGTTGAGACCTTCAGGCATAACCTTTCGAGCCGCTGCCTTCACGAGAGAGCGGAGAACCTGACCGCCCAGCGGCTGTTCCGTGAGGGCAGCTTCGAAGGACGCCTCGATCTATTCGCGGGCGGGCCTCCCTGTCAAGGCTTCTCGAAACAGAAGCGCGGCGCCCATCTTGGGGACGAACGGAACGAGCTTGTGTTTGAGTTCGCCAGGTTGGTACGCGAGGCCGATTCCAGATTTTTCCTGCTTGAAAACGTGGACCAGTTCGGTCGGAAGCGCGGCAAAGAGTTCGTAGGCCGCATCCACGACGAACTGAGTGGGTACGACCTTTATCCCCACTTCTACAACTGCGCGGATTATGGTTTGGCGCAGACCAGGGTTCGGTTCGTGATCGTCGGGAAGGCGAAAAGCGTAAAGGCGGGCTTTCGTATTCCAGGTCCGGCAGTCAAGCGGTGGCTGACGGTTGGCGAAGCATTACGTGGAATGCCCGAGCCGCCGAAAGATTATTCGGAGCATGTCGATTTCCCGAACCATTACGCAGCGAAGGTGACGTCGATTAACGTGGAGCGGTTCTCTTACGTTCCGCAGGGTGGGGGCTGGTGCGATATTCCCGAGACGCTAAGACTGCGCTGCCATCAAAAGGTGGACCGCAGATCCGGCGGCTGGCCGGATGTGTATGGCCGGCTGAAACTGGACGGTCAGGCGCCGACAATTACCGCGGGTTTCGACAGCTTCACCCGCGGAAGGTATGGCCATCCGCTCAGCGACCGACCATTGACGCCTAGAGAAGCTGCCCGCTTACAAGGGTTCCCGGACGGCTTCCGGTTTTCTGGAACAAGGTGGGACGTTCGCTCGCAAATTGGCAACGCCGTGCCGCCGCCATTGGCGGAGGCAATAGGGAAAGCCATTGTCAGATCCCTCATGATCGAGGACGGCTTCCTGGAGCCTAAAGAGGACGATCTCCACCCAGGTATGGCAACCGGCCTAAAAGAAGCCATCGACTTCGTCGCCGGAGACGGCACGGCGGCGCTGTCTCCTTCCTGAGCTGGTAGAATTCCGGCTTAACCAAAGTATCCTTTTCCTTGAATTGAAGAACTGCCGCCGCAGGCCATGGGCCCGCGCCACTGGATGGACTGGGACAGGCTGCCTCAAGGCCGTGTCACAGGGATACAAGCGCGTCCGATTAGTGCGATTTAAGCCTTTTTGTTACAATAACTTCTAGTGGCATATCAACTGCTTTTCCACATCCCATGAATCGCCCGCTCGCAATCGGCGTCGTGCTTGCCTTGGTGGCGTTGCCGCTCCAGTGCGCCACCCTGGAGCAGCTTTCGATGAGCGATATGATTGAGAAATCCACCGCCATTGTGCGGGCGAAAGTGGTGAGCTCCTACGCGGCGATGTCGGGGCCCGTGATTTATACCCACTACCAGCTTCAAGTCGGCGAACGGTATAAGGGAGCGGCGCAATCCACCGTGGATCTGGCGATTCCCGGCGGCGTCGCCAACGGCGTCCGCCAGGTTTGGGGCGGCGCGCCGCAGCTTGACAATGGAGCCGACTGCGTATTCTTCCTGTGGACCGGTAAATCCGGCCTTACGCAGGTGATGGGGCTGAGTCAGGGGCTGTTCTCGGTGGCGCAGGACGGTTCGACAGACCCCGCGGTGACGCATACCGCTACGCATGAAACCATGCTCGGCCACAACACGGGCCGTCCGGTGCAAGACCAGACGCTGACGATGCCGCTGAGCGGTTTGAAGGCGCAGATCGCAGCGGTTATTAGCGCGGCGCTGGCGCCGCAGGGGATCCAATAGTGCGGCTTTCGAGGACCATGGGCCGTTGGGCCGCTCTGGCGGCAATGGCTGTGTTGTTGGGCGTTCCGGCCCAGGCTTATTACCATTACGTTTACTACCAGAGCCGCCTGGCTCCATTCAATGCCCCATTCAATCCCATAATACGCGCGCAATTCAACCTCGCGGCTCTTCCCAACAATACGGTTACGTTTTACGTGAACGACGCCGGCCCATCGATTTTCTATCCGAACGACAGTTTCGGTTCCGTGCTGGGCGAGATCAAGCAGGCGCTGGCGGTTTGGAATTCGGTGAGCAGCTCGAATCTGCGGGTGGCGTTCGGCGGTCTGGAATCGCAGTCGCAGGCGCCCCAGAATACGCCCGGCGCCGACATCGTTTTCGACGATCTGCCCGGCCTGCTGGGAATGGGTACGCCCAATCTCCCCGTGACGCCGGTGGTGCTGAACGGCGCCAATGGCCCATTCGTCGCGATTTCCCGCTCCACCGTAATTCTGACCAGTAACACCGCCAACACCGCAGGTAGCCCCTTCCAGAGCTATCTGCAGGGCTATTTCACCACCGTGGTGCATGAAATCGGTCACGCCCTTGGCCTGCAACACACCTGGACGGGCGCCGCGATGTCGCAGGACGTGATCCGCAACACCTCGCGCGCGCGGCCCATCGACGCCGACGATATCGCGGCGCTTTCGGTACTGTACGGAGCGCCCGGATGGACCGCCAATTTCGGCTCCATCTCCGGCAATGTGGCGTTCATCGGCGGAGGCGGCGTTAGTCTGGCTTCCGTGGTGGCGATCTCGCCCACGGGTCCGGCTGTCAGCACGCTGACGAATCCCGACGGCTCTTTTCAGATTCAAGGAGTGCCTCCCGGCGTGTATCAGTTGTACGCGCATCCGCTGCCGCCCGACGCAATTCCCGCCAACGGCTCCGGCATACTGCTGCCCGCCGATCTCACGGGACGCACGTTCCCGGCCAGCGGCGTTTTCTCCACGCAGTTCTTCCCCAATACGCAGAACTGGCAACAAGCGGAGCCTTTCACCGTGAGCGCCGGGCAGAACGTCTCGGGGCCGAGTTTCCAGGTGCAAGCGCGGTCCGCGATAAGCATGTATGACATGCTGACGTACAGCTATCTGGGCCCAAGCCAAACTCCGGTCACCCCGGCGTTTGTGAATGTGACTGCCGGCCAGTTTGTAATCGCCGCGTCGCCGGATTATCCTCCGGCAGCTACGCCGGTTTCGGTAGCGGTGCTTGGAATGGGCAATGCTTACTCCGTGGCTCCGGATGGCGCTTCGGCGTGGGCTTTGTACTTCAACGTGCCGCAGGCGCAGCAGGCCGCCGGACCGCGCCACCTGGTATTCAATACCGCCAACGATATGTACGTGCTTCCCGATGGCGTCAACTTCACGCTGCAAGATCCGCCCACGATCGGCTCGGTGACGCAGAATGCCAATGGAACGGTTACCGTCGGCGGTAACAATTTCGGAGCCGCCAGCAGCGTCTTCTTCGATGGCCTGCAAGCGCCGGGAACATCCAATAACGGCGGCATCGCTAATAACGGCGGCGCCTCTAATAACATCCTCAATGCGACCCCGCCCACGGGAACCAGCGGCCAAGTCTCTACTCTCACGGTATTCAACGGAGACGGGCAGAACTCGATGTTCCTGCAAAGCGGCAACCCGCCGACGTTCACCTATCCGGTGGCGGCCCAGCCGCAGATCTCCTCTGTGACGCCGGCAACGCTGCCGGCGGGCATTTCGTCGATGGTTACGATCAACGCGTCGAACACTAACTTCGTGGCCGGCCAGGTGAGCGTGGGATTCGGAACCACCGACGCTCTGGTGAACGACATTTGGGTGGTGAGCCCAACGCAAGTAATCGCCAACGTGACTGTGCCGCCGGGCGCAGCCATTGGAAGCTCCGAGACGAGCGTGATCTCGGCCTTTCAGGTGATGTCGCAGCCGTTCGGATTCCAGATTCAGCCGGCCAACCCGGCGCTGCCTTCCATCGCCTGGCCGGCGATTAACGCCAACACCGGCGGAGCCATTTATCCCGGGACATTTGCCTCTATCTTTCCGGCGAACGGGACGCAATTCCCGGCTGGAATGCAGTTGACCCTGAATGGCGCGCCGACGGCGATTCAATACAGCTCGCCTACGCAGATCAACTTTGCGATCCCGGCCGGATTCCCGCTGGGACCGGCGATACTGACCGCGGCAAGCGGAGGCAACGCCGTCAGCATCGTGGTGGAAGTGGATAGTCCGCCGGCGGCGTCGGCACAGGCTCGGTAAGGGCGCCCCGAGCGCTCGGGAATCGCAGGCCATGGACTAATGCCGCTAAGACTTGTCATGAAATAACCGTGCCATTTCGGCGTTACTACGGAACTAGCTCGAAAGCCGCGCTGAAGCTGCAAGTTCCGAGACCAGCGGTGGAGAAAACCTCGGAGTACCCGGACGCGTAAGCCCCTCCCCAATTCCGGAAAAGCGTCACGTCTTGGGACGCGTTCGAGGCGGCTGATCCTCGAAACCACGCGTGGACGATGCCGCGCTTATTGCCCCGTCGCCGCACGTGCCTGCGCAGCCGCCCATAGCCGCGCCGCTTCCATCGCCTTGCAGCGAATCCGAATCGTAATCCGAAAGAAAAAGAGGGTTTCGCCATCCGGCAAAAAGGGTCAAGGCGCGCGGAAAAGATCCGGCGGGAATGGTGCGGACAAGCGCCGCCGCCCCCGCGCCCGCCCGCAATTTGGCCGCGTCGAGCACATCGAGGAACTGTGGAGTCTCCGGCTGCGGGAAGCGATTCGAATTGCCAACCACCAGCAGTGCGCCGGAATCGATCCACGCTACGGGAACCGGCGCGATCCCCACCGGAGCCCGGCGCCGGATGCCGAGCTTGGCCGGCGGCGTGGAGGCCCATCAGCAACAGCGATACGGACAGAGATCGCATGGGCATCTCCCCACATCCTCGCCGTCCCCAGGGTGTGAAGTGCGCGACTCAGTGGACGAACGAATGAGTCGGGAACCGTGAGGACCGCGGCTGAAAATTCGGTTGGGGCTACGCCGCCGGGCTAACTGGGCGTAAAATCCGCGCCACTACTAAACGCCGATTAAATAAAGCGCAATTCTTATCGGATTTCATCGGCGGCCAATGCCTCTTTTCCGCGTATAGGCGCTAACCCGGCGTCTCCGTTCACCGAAACAACCTCCGCAGCGCCACCAGATCGTCACACATTCCTTGGGAATACGGCGCCAGCAGCACGTTTACCAGGAACCACATGGTACACAGCCAGATCAGCCATTGAATGAACCGGTTCGAGCCCAGCGCAAACCGCAGAATCATCGACCCGGCGAACGGCGCCACCGCCGTGGCCACCCGGGCATGCGGACTCAGGGCATCGACAACGCTCCACAAACCCATGATGAAGTGTATCGCGGACAGGCCGTCCCGGGTCAAGATATCGTCGGTTAATGCCGGTGGGTTGACGGCCTAGACGGCCTGGCCTGCGTCGCCTTTACGGAACCGCCGGCGCCATAATAGCGGAGAGCGCCATGGACTTCGTCGATCAGCTAAAATCCCAGGTCAACATCGTCAATGTGATCGGCCAGTACGTGCAGCTGAAGAAGGCCTCGCGCGACCGCTATTCGGGCCTGTGCCCGTTCCACAAGGAAAAGACGGGGTCGTTTTCCGTAAGCGAAAGCAAGCAGTTCTATCACTGTTTCGGCTGTCACGTGAGCGGCGACGTCTTGAAGTTCGTGATGGAAATCGAGGGCGTCAGCTTTTACGAAGCCCTCAAGGGCTTGGCCGAGCGGCACGGCATTCCCATGCCGAAACGCTCGGAGTACGCCGACGAAGATTCCAAAACCCGCGCCGCGCTGATGCAGATGCACGAGCTGGCGCAGGAACACTTCCACGCCAACCTGCACGGGTCCTCGGGCGAAATTGCGCGGGCGTATCTGGCCGGGCGCGGCGTGCAGCCGGAAACCATCGAGCAGTTCGGCCTGGGCTATTCGCTGCCCTCGGGCCGCTCGCTGTTGCGGATGTTCGAAGAGCGCCAGTTTCCCGCGGCGCAAATGGAGGCGTCGGGGCTTGTCGGCCGGAGCCAGAGCGGCGGGTACTACGACCGTTTCCGCAACCGTCTGATGTTTCCCATCCACAACGAAGCCGGCAAGATCATCGCGTTCGGCGGACGCGCGCTGGCGGCGGACGAAAATGCCAAGTATTTAAATTCCCCGGAAACGCCGATATATAGGAAGAGCTACACGCTCTATAATCTGCATCGGGCCAAAGACGCCATTCGAAAGGAACAGCGGGCGATTCTGGTGGAAGGGTACATGGACGCCATCGGCGTCAGCGCGGCGGGCGTCGGCGCGGTGGTGGCAAGTTGCGGAACGGCTCTCACCGCCCAGCAGATCCAGGCGATCAAGCGCCACGCGCCGAACATCGTGGTGAACTTCGATCCCGATGCGGCGGGCTCGAAAGCCACCGAAAAGTCCATCGGCATGTTGCTCGAAGAGGACATGAAGGTGCGCATCATGGAGCTCGACGGCGGTCTGGACCCCGACGAGTACTGCAAGCGGCGCGGCGCCGATGCGTACCGCCAGAAACTCGACCGGGCCAAGGGCTACTTCTACTGGCTGGCGGACGGCGCACGAAAGAAGTATGATGTTCACACTAGCGAAGGGGTAGTCTCAGTGCTTCAGTTCCTGCTGCCGGCTGTGCAGCGAATTTCAGACCGCTTGGAACGTTCGGCGATCGCGAGCGACGTCGCGAGCTATATCGGCGTGCCGGCGAGCATGGTGCTCGACAGCTTCCGCAAGTCGGCTGCGGAGCGGCACGAGAAATACATTGAGCTGCCCAAGACCTCGGTTCGGCCGGATGAGCGCGGGCTGATCGCCGTTTTGCTTTCTAACGCCGAAGGCTGCGACGGGTTGATCGAAGACTTGACGCGCGTCGAAACTCTCGACCGTTTGGATACGCGGCGCATCTTGCAAGCTATCATTGCGGTGCACGCCGCGGGCGGACGGGTGACCTTCGACGCGGTGGCCGCCCGCCTGGAAGATAACGATCGGCGGATTCTGGCCGAAATGTTATTTGCGGACGATCCGGCGGCGGAAGAGTTCGGCATCGAGTGGGGGCGCAAGTGCATCGAGCGTTTGCTCGGCGCCGGCGAACGGCAGCGCTATATGCAGTTGAAAACGCGCATCAACGAATTGGAGCGCGCCGGAAAACTGGACGAGGCTATGCGTTTGATGCAAGAATTGGGCAGACTCAGTCGGGGGAATTCGGCGTCGCGCCGTGGTGTACAATAACCTGGATTCGTAACGCCAGGGGGAGTTTAACGGGGCTTCAGTGGCGATGGATGAAAAGTTTGACGGGCTGCAGCGGCTCGTAGAATTGGGTAAGGGAAAAGGCTACGTCTTATTCGACGAAGTAAGCGAAGTCCTGCCCGGGGATCTCACGGGCGGCAGCGATCTCGACGAGGTATTGGCCGGCCTTGACGTCGCCGGCATTGAGATTCTCGAAGAGCCGAAGGATTTCGAGCGGAAGCTCGACGAAGGCGAAGAGCCTCTCGATCTGGATCTGCCCGCGGGCCTGGGCGATAAGGTCAACGATCCCGTCCGCATGTATCTGCGCGAGATGGGAACGGTGCCGCTGCTTACGCGCGACGGCGAAGTGGAGATTGCGCGGCGCATCGAGCGCGGGCAAGCCACGGTGTTGAAGTCGCTCTCGCGGGCTCCGCTCGCGATCCAGGAAATCATCGCCATGAACCAGGAAATGGCGAAGGATCTGCTCTCCGCGCGCGACGTGCTGCAGATCTCCGACCCCATACTGACCGACGAGCTGGTGGAAGAGAAGCGGCGGGAGTTCGACCGTTCGGTGGAAGACATCGCCAGGCATTACAAGCGCATCCTGCAGGCGCGGCAGAAGCTGATGGCCATTCCGCGCGGCATGAAGCCGAAGCAGTACCGGCGCCAGTTGTGGGAAGTGGGGCGGCTGATTGTCAGGACGTCGCGGCTCATGCGCGGCATCCGTCTGCAGAGCCCCGTGATCCGCCATCTGATCGGGCGTCTGCGCGCGGCCGTGGAGGATTTGCGGCCGGTGGAAAAAGAGATCGCGCGCGTGCAGAAGCAGCTGGAGACGTGGTCCGGCCATCGCGCCGACGGCATCAAGGATTTGCGCAAGGAGCAGCGCGCCTGCGGGCAGAAACTGCAGCAGCTCGAAGAGGAATTCGGCGCTTCGGCCGCGGAGCTGCGGCGTACGCTCGAAATCATCACCAAGGCGCATGGCGAAGCCGAGAACGCCAAGAAGGAATTGATCGAGGCCAATCTGCGCCTGGTGGTGAGCATCGCCAAGCGCTATACCAACCGCGGCTTGCAGTTCCTCGACCTGATTCAGGAAGGCAACATCGNNTGATCGAGACCATCAACAAGCTCATCCGCACCTCGCGCACGATGGTGCAGGAATTGGGCCGCGAGCCTACCAACGAAGAGCTGGCGAAGCGCATGCAGCTTCCGGTTTCCAAGGTGCGCAAAGTGCTGCGCGTGGCGCAGGAGCCGATTTCGCTCGAAACGCCCATCGGCGAAGAGGACGAATCGCACCTGGGCGATTTCATCGTCGATCAGAACGGCATTTCACCGTCCGACGCCGTCATCAATCTCAATTTGCGGGAGCAGACGGCGCAGGTGCTCAAAACGCTGACGCCGCGCGAAGAGAAGATCATCAAAATGCGGTTTGGGTTGGAAGACGGAAGCGAGCACACGCTGGAAGAAGTGGGGCAGAATTTCGCCGTGACACGCGAACGCATCCGGCAGATTGAGGCCAAAGCGCTGCGAAAGCTGCGGCACCCCAGCCGCAGCCATCGGTTGAGAACTTTTCTCGAGAACGGAACCCGCGGGGTTTAAGAATTACCAGCGCGGTTCGCGACGGCCGCCGCCACCACCGCCCCCTCCTCCACCGCCGCCGCCGCTGGGCCTGCGGCCGCCGCCGCCACCGCCGCCACCGCCGAACCGGTTGCCACCGCCGCCCCCGGCGCCGCCGCCAAATGAGCGTTCCGGTTTCGGCCGCGCCTCGTTGACGTTAATCGCTCGTCCATCCAGCGTAGAACCGTTCAGGGCCGCAATCGCCTGGTCGGCCTCCGTCTCGTTTTCCATTTCCACAAACGCGAAGCCGCGCGAACGGCCCGTATCCCGGTCCGTCATAATCCGCGCGCTATTCACTGCGCCGTGGCGCTCGAACATGCTTCGAATCGATTCTTCGGTTGAGTTGAAGCTCAGGTTGCCTACGAAAATGTTCTTCACTTATCTTCGATCCTCCAGCCAATTTGAAAGCGGGCTAATCAGTGGAATGGAAACGGCCGATCGGCGGAAGCTATCAAACGCGATTTTGACTATAACACGGCTTTTGGCCGCCGCAAAGACGTCAGAATTGTTAAACCGTAGAAAAATGGACGGACTCAAAATCGTGGGGTAAGCCCATGGCCTGCCCGGTCAAGAGCCGCTCCGAGCGCTCGCCCTTCGACAACAATCCGTCAGTGAGATTGGCTTCCGGCTCTGATCGGAGCCACGACCCGTCGAACAGAGCCACGACCGTAAGGGAGTGGTTTTCCGCCAAAGCACAAAACCGCCCGGTTCACAGAGCCAGCCAAGCTAAGCCAGGCCCATGGGCCGGCCGATGCCCGCCCCACGCTACTGCCCTAGCGTCACCTTCAAGACCTGCGTATCGCCGTTGTGGATCTCAACCGTCTTCACGCTTTGCGATCCGTTTTTCTGAATCGAAATCTTGTACGTGCCCGGAGCCAGGGAAAGCTGCGCCGGCGTGGTCTCGGGCACCGGCTGTCCATTCACCAGGATGCTGGCGCCCGGAGGCGTCGAGCTCAACATCAAAACACCGTTGAAGGCGTGGAGAATGACGGCTGGCAGTTCCATGGATTCCGAGCCGACGGTGACATCCCGATGCTCGATCTGGTAGCCGGGCAAAGTGAAAGCGATGGTGTGCCGGCCGGCGGATGCGTCCAGCGGGCACGGGGTCTTGCAGGCTTGATCCGGGCGTCCATCCAGCGTGGCGGTGGCGCCGGACGGGCTGGTGATCACCATCACCGCCTGCGGCCCCGCCGCGATACGGGGCTGTAGCGCCGGTTGCCTGCGCACGGGGATTTCAGGCGCCGGCGTCCGGACTTGGACTGCCGGTCTTTGCACTGGCTTAGGCACGTCCTCGGGTTGCGCGGGCGGTTGCGCCGGTGTCTGGACAGGCCGTGTCCGGAGGGGCTGCGTCTGCTCAGGCGAACGCTCCTGCTTGGCCGCCACGGTTTCTTCCGGCGGCTTCGGTTCCGCTACCGGGCCGGTCGACGCGCTCTCCCCGGCAGGCATCGGACTCGGCTTGCTCTCACTCTGGGTCGTACTCTGGGTTGCACCCTGCGCCGTACCCTGCGCCGTATTCTGCGGCGTTGCACCCAGCCCCGTACTCTGCGTGTCGGCCGCCTGCGTGTTTCCCGTTGCCGCCGTCGCCGCCGGTTGCC
Organism: Bryobacterales bacterium; assembly: GCA_003135055.1. GTDB lineage: Bacteria > Acidobacteriota > Terriglobia > Bryobacterales > Bryobacteraceae > PALSA-243. Next base: position 55,270 of record PLDF01000385.1, read on the forward strand.
GGGGCTGCGTGGTCTCGCCGGTATGCGGCGCGGTTGGCTGCCCGGCCTGCCAGCCGATGAGCGCCAGCAGCGCCGCGGCCATGAGAATCGCCGCCAGAAAGGGCAGAAAGCCCGAACGTTTTTTCCCGCGATCCGCCGTGGCCGTTCCGCCGCCGCGAATGGGGCGGCGCCCGGGCGGCAGGGTGACCGCCGGTTGCGCGCCTT
>PLDF01000131.1 GCA_003135055.1 Bryobacterales bacterium
CGCCGCAGCCGTGCTTCAAACTCAGCCATCTGCTCTTCGATGGTCTGCACCTTCTTCTTGTTGCGGACCATGTCTTCGCGATAGCGCTTCAGGAAGTAGCCGATGGTCTCCACCCGAATGCGGATCGAGCCCGTCGGCTTGTTCTCGTCGATATCCTTGAAGCAGAAGTACGGCGTGCCGGAATGCTCCACGATCTCTTCCACCACCGAGTAAATCGGCGCGTCGTGGCCGCACTTGAAACTCGATAGCTCAAGCGCCACCAGGTTCGGATGGCGCGAAACATACTTCGCCGCCCAAACCTTGCGGCTGGTGTTTTCGCTATACGAATTCTTCCACACGTCGGTGATCGCCATCGGGTGCTGAATCTCGCCGGTGATCACTTCCTGGCCGAAAAGCCGCCAGATAATATCGTCGTCAATCGGCAGGCAGTCTTCGGTGAAGACCGGATAGCCCAGCTTCTGGAACTCTTCCAGGATTTCGTGGTTCACGCCGGGGTCGTTGTGATACGGACGGCTCTTCGCGCTCCAGTTGCTCCAGAACTTCGCGCGCCGCCGACCGCATGGTCACGTTGTTGAAGTAATCGAGCGAGCGATAAGCTTCCTCAATGGCGCGATGGTTCTCTTCCGGCGAGAGTCCTAGAATATCCTTGAACTCTTCGTACATCTGCCGCTCGAAGACATCCGGTTTCGAGAGATTGACGAAGGTATCGAGGAACACCACGCCCTTCTCTTTGAAAAGGTCGCCTTCCTTGATGAACGCCGCCTTGACGGCTTCGGGCGTCGCGGCCACGGTGGGGCAAGATCGCTGCGCCTGAATGTGCTGCAGGTCGCTGGTCAGGCAATCGATCATCGGGAGGAAGATGATGTCACGAGTGAGCCGTGGTCTGTGAACTTCGCGGCCAAGCTGCTGGAAGGCGAAAAGGCTGCTTTCGCTCCTGCGCGTGAATCCTTTCCCCGATGCGCCGCCGCGGTTCGTGCGGGCCAAGCTGTACAGTTATCGCTTCAGCACGGCGGCGGAACGGCGCAAATCGGGCGCGTGGTGGCAGCGGGAGCTTGTGGGCCAGTGGTTCCCGGCGGTTTCGCTGGAAACGCCGGGTTTTCGCCAGATTCTGATGGATCAGGGCTGGTTGTGACCCGGTCAAATAGCCGGGCGAGAAGAAAGCTGAGCCGATTGCTTGACACGATGGTTTACGTTTTGTAAACTCAAGGTTTGAGGATCATCAGCAAACCGGCGATTCTCAAGTTTGCGGAAGGGCGGCATGATGCACTTGCGCCCCTGATGAACTGGTATCGAATTACCAGGAGGGCCGAATGGGGCTCTTTAGCCGAGGTGAGGAGTGATTTCGCTCACGCCGATATTGTTGGTAGAAGGACCGTCTTCAATATTCATGGGAATAACTACAGGTTGATCACGCGGATCAACTACCGAACCAAACGCGTTTTCATTCTCTACATCCTCACCCATGTCGAATACAGCAAGGGAGACTGGAAGCAATGAGCACGACGACTGAGATCACGGATTCGGTGTACGCCGAATTGTTGGCGAAATCTCTCCCTCGGCCAATTCGCACAGAGGCCGAGCGTACGCGGTTTGCAGAAACGCTGCTCGCGCTCGACGATCGCGATGACCTGTCACCCGAGGAGGAAGCACTCGCCGAAGTGCTGACGCTCCTCATCGAAGACTACGAAGAGAAGAATTACCCTCTGCCCCAAGTGTCGCCTAACGAATCCCTAAACGCACTTATGGAAGAACGTGGACTAAAGCACAAAGACATTTGGCCTGTTTTGGGCAACAAGGGCGCCGCCACCGAAGTACTGAGTGGTCGACGGTCCATCAGCAAGAGCCAGGCAAAAAGGCTGGCTGAATTCTTTCATGTGCCGATCGACCTTTTCGTGTGAGAGTCGAAGCAAAGCATCCTGGCCCGCGTCCGGGAATTGAAAACGGCGGGATACACTATTCGGCAGGTTGCGGACGGACTCAATCGGCAAGTGTTCACCGGTTCACTACCCGGCGTGGGACCCCGTGGCGCTTCCAGTACGTTGCGGAAACGCTCCGGCGGCATAGCATTCGAATCGAAGAGGGAGTACGGGCTATGGAGCTTACATCAGAAGACCGGCTACGAATCTAGGAGGAAGAGAAAGCTCGCTCTGAGGCCCGTACCCGGCTCGAAAGCGAGCGAAGGAAGGAACAGGACGAAGCCCGGAGACAGGCCACCGCGCACCGGGCAGCCTTCGTCAAGAAACACAGTAAATGGATCATCGCGGTTGGTTGTATCTTCCTGCTGGCGATGGCAGCAGTTGTCTGGAAGGTGCACGTTGGATTGATGAATGCCGAACTGATTGTCACGTTGCAGCAGGCGGAGGCATCTATTGGCGCGTCACTTTCCGATGACGAATGGACGATCTACTTCTCCAAGGCAGCCGTTGAACAAAGCAATAACAATCACAGAGGCGCGCTTTTGCTGGGTATCCAATCCTTAATCTACGCCGTCGATTTGCATAGAGCGGCGTCCTCCTACCGTATCGCGGGCTTGAGCTTTGCGGAAATTGGCCTGACCGAAACAGCAGAGGCTTGTGAGCGCAAGGCGACCGCTCTCGACCCAGGTAGCGATAACTGCCAAGAGAGCCTGGCGGATGTCTTGGTGAAAGCGAAAAAATACGGCGAGGCTGAGGCGATCTATTTGACATTGCTCCCTCGTACGTCGGACCCGTTGCGGAGATGGCCGTTGCTTTCCACCCTTGGGGATCTTATGGTGAAGGCCGGCAGGATGTCGGAGGCCAAAAGATACGACAAGGAGTCGGACGAGATACGCGATGAAGCCTTCAGAGACAGAGAGCGGCGTGAGAAAGCTAGGTAAAGTGTAATGGGTCACGATATTGG
>PLDF01000498.1 GCA_003135055.1 Bryobacterales bacterium
TCCGAGGCCTAAGAACTTCGGACTAAGCCGTGTGCGCGTTGGCATCGACAGGCATAGTGCGGGCATGGCTCGTGGAGCAAGCCCCCTACGGCTGCTTTCGGCTCGCGCCATGAGCTGCCGATTGGTCTTGCGCCAGTCGGGGATTTTTTTCGCCGGTCTCAGTGTGCTGCATCGACGGTTCTTGTAAGTATTTCTCCCGGTGGATGGCGAATTCCTTGAAACCAGGCTTGTCCTCCCCCTGTCTGCGGATCTCAGTCGCTATTGTTTGTGCATTCTCGCGGTCGAATTTCCAACCGCGCGAGTCGCGTTCGCAAGCCGGAGAGTTTCTCGAACTCGGCCCGCATCCGCGACGGGGTCGCTTTTGCCCGCAAGTTGTTTGGATACTCCCGAACCAACTGGTTCACGCTGGAGCCCAATGCCTTGGCCCGCTGCCGGGCGGACTCGATCGCTTTGTCGTCAACTGAGAGCGTGATGTTCATATCCACACATTACGTGCGCACGCAAGTTGTGTCCACGTTGATTGTGTCCACGTGAATATGTGTCGAGGACGCAAGGCAAAGGGCGCCTGGCTCTCGGCGAACGGTCGCGGCTCTGTAAGTATCTGAAAACACGCTGCGTCCGAAACGGAGCCGCGACCGTAAGGGAGCGAATTACGGCACTGAGTGGCGATAATCCCCAATAAGCATCGCCGGGTGTCAGAGCAGGCCTTCGGCCCGCGCCACTTTACTTTACTGCGAGCCCCGCGAGAGCATCATGGCTTTCACCGTCTGGAAAATGATGTAGCCGTCCAGGCTCAGCGTCATGTTCTTGATGTAGTACAAATCGTACTCGAGCTTGGTGACTGTGTCTTCCAGCGTGTCCCCATACTTATAGTTGATTTGCGCCCATCCCGTTATCCCCGGCCGGATGCAGTGCCGCTGGCGGTAGTAGGGTATTTTCTCGGAGAGTGCCTTTACGAACTCCGGCCGCTCCGGCCTCGGCCCCACCATCGACATCTCGCCTTTCAGAACATTGTAGATTTGCGGCAATTCATCAAAACGGATCTTGCGGATGATCTTGCCCACGGGCGTCACGCGCGGATCGTCCTTGCTGGCCCAGACCGCGCCGGTTTCCGCTTCCGCATCCGCCCGCATGGAGCGAAACTTGTACACCGTGAACAGAGCGCCGTTGAGGCCCACGCGCACCTGCCGGTAGAGTACCGGGCCGGGCGAGGTGAGCCTCACCGCCAAAGCCGTGAGCACTACAAACGGAAACGAGACCACCACGCCGATAACCGCCACCGCGAGGTTCATCAGGTTTTGAAAGACAAGGCTGCTTCCCCTCGGCCCCAGCTCGCCCGAGTAGATCAGCTGCGAGGTGCGGATTTCCGTCAGACACACGCGGCCGCACAGCCGCTCGTACACATTCGCCACCTCTTCGATGATGTACCCCGCGAAACGCAGCTCCAGCAGGTCGTTCATCGGCATCCGGTTGCGCCGCTCAAACATGCCCACAATGATGCGGCGCGGTTTTGTGGCGGCCACAATCTCCATCAGCGAGGAAATCACTCCGAGCACTTTGCCCCCGGGCAGCTCGGTCCCCGGCTCGCGGGATTCGTCCACATAGCCGACCACCACCAGGCCGGCCTCCGGATGCGCGGCGATGTGTTGCGCGATATCCACCAGCAAAGGGCTCGCGCCAACCAGCAGCACGCGCTCGCCGCCCACCATTTGCAGGGCGAACTCCGAGAAAAAGACCCTCCAGCCGAATATCGCAATCACCGCGAGCGAGTTGCCGGTCAGCATGACGCGGATGGGTACCCGAAAGCCGGCATTCAGATAGGCAAGGAAGCCCTGGACGAGGAAGCAAACCCCGATCACCAGGCAGAGCTGTTGAAGAAGCTCAAGGTTCGAGCGTACACGGATTCGGGAGTACAGGTCGTTAAAGTGCAGCCCGATCACGATGCTGGCCACCACCACCAGAATTCGCGGCAAGCCGCCTTCGTAGAGCAGGAAAATCGTGGGGTCGAACGGAAGAACCAGATAGCACGCCAGGATGAACGCCGAAACAATCAGCAGAAGCTCGCACAAGAAGACCGCGACGGTCCCTACCGGAATGAAAACCCGAAATAAACGAATCATGCTGAAGCTATTTTGCCGATCTGCGCTAAACTAAACCGTACCAGTCTATTTTCGCATCGGCCCGCATCTTTGGGGCAGCGGCGCTGCGTAATTGGCCTACTACCTCTCTTTAACCATAACTAAAGTCAACACAAGTTTCACAACCAAATACGGGATAGTGTTAACTCCCCGACACTTCAATAATTGGGTTTCGGGCGAACTGCAACAGCCGGGACCGCCGGGGACAGGTTTTTCCCCCGGATCTCAAGCGCAGGGGGGTACAATTCGTGAAGGTGGTCATACTGTGTGGCGGGTTGGGAACGCGGCTTCGCGAGGAAACCGAATTCCGCCCCAAGCCGATGGTCGAAGTGGGCGGACGGCCCATTCTGTGGCACATCATGAAGACCTATGCGCACCACGGCTTCCACGAGTTCGTGCTCTGTCTGGGCTATCGGGGCAACAACATCAAGGAATATTTCCTGAACTACGAAGCGATGAACAACGATTTCTCCATCTGCCTGGGCCAGAAATCGCAGATTCGCTACCACGATCGGCACACTGAGCAGGGATTCGGCGTAACCCTCGCCGACACCGGCGTCAAGTGCATGACGGGCGGACGCATCCGCAAGATCGAAAAGTACGTCGATGGCGAAACCTTCCTGCTCACATACGGCGATGGGGTATGCGACGTCAATATCCGCGACCTGGTGGAATTCCACAAGAGTCACGGCAAAATCGCCACCGTCACCACCATTCCGCCTATCTCCCGCTTCGGCATGCTCGAGCTCGCGGCCGAAGACCGCGTGGAGCGCTTCACCGAGAAGCCCAAGACCGACGGCTGGATGAGCGCCGGTTACTTCGTGCTCAACCGCGAGGTGTTCGATTACCTGGGCGGCGACGACTGCATCTTCGAGCGCGAGCCTTTAGAGCAACTGGCGCTCGACGGACAACTTATGGCCTATCGCCACGACGGCTATTTCTACGCTATGGACACCTATCGCGACCATCAGCACCTCAACGACGTGTGGAGCGGCGGCGCCGCCCCGTGGAGGGTTTGGGCATGACGAGCGCCTTTTGGCAGGATCGTCCCGTGCTTGTCACCGGCGCCACCGGACTGCTCGGCTCATGGCTCACGCGCCGTCTGGTGGAAGCCGGGGCCAGCGTGGTCTGCTTCGTGCGCGATTGGGTTCCGCAGAGCGAATTGGTGCGGTCGCGCGTCCTCGATCGGGTGAAAGTGGTCCGCGGCGACATCCGCGACCGCGACGCGCTGGAGCGCGCCATCGGCGAGTATGAAGCCGACACCGTGATTCACCTGGCCGCGCAGGCCATCGTCGGCATCGCCAACCGCAATCCGGTTTCCACCTTCGAGAGCAATATTCAAGGCACGTGGAATCTGCTGGAAGCCTGCCGCCGCTCGCCCAGCGTGAAATCCATCGTGACTGCGTCGTCCGATAAAGCCTACGGCGATCAGGAGCGTTTGCCGTACTGCGAAGACGCGCCCCTGCAAGGCCGCCATCCCTACGACGTCAGCAAATCGTGCGCCGATCTGATCGCGCAGACGTACGCCCACACCTATGGCTTGCCGGTGGCCGTGACGCGCTGCGGCAATTTCTACGGCGGCGGCGATCTGAACTGGAACCGGATTGTGCCGGGGACCATTCGTTCGGTGGTGCGCGGCGAGCGCCCGATTATCCGCTCCGACGGCCAGAATGTGCGCGATTATTTCTACGTGGAAGACGGCGCAGCGGCCTACATGCTGCTCGCCGAGCAGCTTCACGGCCGTCCCGAGCTGCGCGGCCAGGCGTTCAATTTTTCGAACGAAACCGAAACCACGGTGCTCGAGTTGGTGCGCCGCGTGCTCAAAGCGATGCGATCGGATCTGGAGCCCGTGGTGCTTAACGAAGCGTCGAACGAGATCCGCCGCCAGTTCCTGAGCGCCGCGCACGCCCGCCGGACGCTGCCGTGGTCGCCGCTCTTCACGCTGGACGAAGGCATGCGCCGGACCGTCGCGTGGTACGAAGATTTTCTGCGGGCGTCGCACAAACCGATCGACCATCGGCAGCGCGCGTACGCCTGAAAACTGTGCCACTTGGCGGCGCACCATGGTAGAGCTTCGCGTAAGTTGAGTGACAGCCGATGTACTACGGTTTGGCAGAAACTCAAGAACCGCTGTCGATCTTCTGCCGCGATTCCCAATTCTCGAAATAGTTTCCGTCTTGCCGCTACCCAGTGCCATTTACCTTCAGCCCTTCTGCTCCGTGTCGCGATACGGGGGCGCTCTGGGTCTATTCTAGTACGCCAGCAGGTCCGCCAGCTCCCACACCCGCGCCGTGATCCCGGCCTCCATCGCGGGCGTGACGCGCAGCTTCGTGTGGATACGCACGAAGTTGGAAGGCCGTTTTGGCAAGGCGGGCGAGAGCCAAGCCGGTTTAGAGTTGTTCCACAGCATCGCGCAAACCGTCGAGCGAATTGCCAGCCATAACCACGTCTGCCCTGCTTTCTAAAATTGCTCGGCTCGTGTCGGACCACTTCTGATAGCGAACGTCATAGATGAGGGCGAGTTTGGAGTTTGTTTTCCGATGCCACTCTCCTCTTTTGATGTCGTCACATTTGAATCCCCAGATTTGCGCCACGGTATGTGTATTCTGGCCACTTAGGATACTCAATGCCATCCCCCTCCGACCATTAGGGGGCACCACTAGATCAAACGGATGGAGTTCAATTTCGCCAGGGATCTTCTCGTGCAAGCGATAGGGCAGCATTGCAGATTCCAGCGTCAGCTTCACCTGAGACAGAAGGTCGTCATCTATTGTTTCGCGCGGCTTATGAACCAAATACACGTCTCCAATCGTCTTCGCCGTTTCCAGGAATTTCTGTATGGAGATTCCGAGGTCCCTATAGGAGGTCTCAAGCACCAAATGGGTATCGACGATCCTCAAACCGGATAAGCTTGCAAGGCGTTCCAACTTCTCCTTCATCTGAGGGGTTAGGGAGTATCCAGCCGCTTGGACCTCTCCCAGCGTCCTTGCCGAATCAGAAAGGATACAGTGGCTCTTTCCAACTTTTGTCACCATGATTTCAACCCGGTGATTAGCCGCAAGATGAAACGGGAATGAGAGGGTCGCGCTATCGCCGTTGAATTCGACGGCGATTAGGTTCCGATAGGCGCTCAGGTATGTATCCAAAACAGCATCAATGCTCAATGTCATGAATGCTTCCTTGCTCGCTCTGCACGTCGATGTTCCATTTTTTCAAGCCCCATTTTAAAATGTCGAGGAGAGTCTTTCGCGTTGGCTCAGGTTTTGCGGCAACGACATGTGCATCTTCGTCTATCGGCGACCAAATATGCTCATGCCATCCCTTTACTACGCTCCCATCCGGATTGTCGTGCCAGAGTTCATAGTTCACTCCTCGGATACGCCTGCCGTACCATTCCAGTGCAGCGCTCGGAGTTGGAGACGGAAGCCCGGTTGGGGCTTGGTGCGCCTTCGCCAATACCACCAGGCCCTTGAGGGGCCTGTTTGGCTCGGATTTACGGAATACCTCAGCCTGAATTCGCCATCCTTTTTTTCGTGTGGGGTCAAGGAACCCCGCTTCAGGAATGAACCTTATGAACTTGGATGCGGCCATCAAGTAGTAACGTCGGCTTTTGTGAATCGCTCCAAAACGATCCACCAGGCATATCAGGGAGCAAACGCTATTGGCGGTTCCTGGCCAGTACCGCACATTAGGACACTCCCCGCCGGTGGCCCACTGGACCCCGCCGCGGTACGAGAATGGGATCATGGCCGGCGTGAGAATGGACAAGTGGCTCTGGGCCGCCCGATTCTTCAAGACGCGCGCGCTCGCTGCACGGGCATGTGAGCTTGGCAGGATTGAATCCAACGGACAAGCAGCCAAGGCTGCGCGCGAGGTCCGAGCCGGCGACCGGCTGCAAGTGAAGAACGATGGCGGCGACTTTCAGGTGGAGGTCCTGCTGGTCAGTGAGATGCGCGGCCCGGCGGCGGTTGCGCAGACGCTCTACCGTGAGACGGAGGCGAGCCGGGAGGCGCGGCTAAAGTTGGCGGAAGAACGCAAAGCGATGCCGCATTTCGAAGCGTTGCGGGAAGGCAAACCCTCGAAACGCGATCGCCGGGAATTCGACCGGTTTCGGGGAAGAGCGTAACCACCGGTTAGCCGCACTAACCGTGCCATTTCAACGTGACGAGGGAGGACCGAAGCGCATTCACACGATTGTGTGAATGCTGCACGCAGAAGTGCGTGCGCCACGACGGCCGATGCGCGCCGGGTGCCTAAACGGATTCGGGAAACGCCGGTCAAAAGGTCAAAACCCGCTCCCTTACTATTTGCAGACACACGCAACCGAGACAGAGCCGCGACCGTGAGGGAGTGGGTTTTCGGTGGGTCAGATTGGACTCATCATTACATCCAGCGGCTTCGTGGACATTACACTGGCATCGAGGGCTTCGCGGCAGGCCGCATTTAGAGACCCGGCCAGATGCCTCACGGAAGGAATGTTTGCAGCTGGCCGGAACACGCGTCGGCGCTGCAATAACCGGCCCCCCAACTCGTCCTCACTAAAGAGGGACAAAGAGCGGATGCGCGCGATATTTGGAACAAGTCTATTGATTTTCAGCGCTTGCGGCGCGTTCGGCCAGCCCGCGGAGGCGCCGGCCTTCGAGGTGGCATCGGTCAAGATGAACGCCGCCGGGTCCGGCGAGGGCCCGGGCCGCGGACGGGAAATTATCACCCCATCGCCGGCTGGCGTCACCATGAAGAACGTCCATCTGAAGTCCGTGTTGCAATGGGCCTACCATCTGCAGGCCATCCAGGTCTCGGGGCCCAGTTGGCTAGACGACAACAGATATGACATCGTGGCCAAGGCGGCCGGTGAGACGCCCGGGGAGCGGCAGCGGGTGATGATGCAAACGCTGCTGGCCGAGAGATTCAAGCTGACTTTCCACCGTGAGACCAAGGAGATGCCGGCTTACGTATTTACCGTGGCAAAGGGCGGGCACAAGCTCAAGCCGTCCGAGAGCGAAGGCGAGATGGAGGTGAAACCCACCGCCAATGGCAAGATGGCCGCGGCATTCACCCGGGTCACTCTGGCGCAACTGTCGGAAATGGCCCAGTCCCCGCTGCAAGGCGTGGTGGTGGACCAGACCGGATTGAAAGGGAGCTACGACTTCACGCTGGATATGTCCCCCTTTATGGGCGGCGGCGACTTCCGGCCCACCGGCATTGAGGACGTGATCACCATGATCATTCAAGCCGCCAACGAACAGCTGGGAATCAAAATCGAGCAGAAGAAGGTGCCCGCCGAGCTGCTGATCGTGGACCACGCTGAGAAAATCCCGGTAGAGAACTGACGTGGGGTGGGCCATGGCCAATAAGCCCCATGGCCTGCCCTGTCCCGAGCCACTCCGAGGGCTGGGCTTTCGGGTGTCAGGCTTTCGGGTGTGAATTGCGATATGGAAACCTGCCGGCTTCAGTGCCCCCGCCATAGCGCCGCCCGCGACTTTGAAAATCGAGTCGCATTCGGCTTTCGCTCATGCTTCCCCTCGCCGGGCTTAAGTATTTTATTTTCAATACCATTAATCTGTTCCGATGAACTTCCGGCCGCCGGCGCCTCGACGCGCGCCTGCACAACATAAGAGTCCCGCGAAGTTGGTCACAAGGCTTCAAAAATCGTTAACCGAATAATTCCAAAGAACTTATAGAAATACTCTCGCAGATCGCTACCACCACCTCTGCTACTCTTTAAACGAGAGCTCTTCATGGCAGACACCAAACAACCCGCGGCCAAACGCCGCCACGCACAAGAAACCGCCGGCTCGCGCACCGCCGAGGGCAAGGCCGCATCCCGCGTCGAGGCCCTCAAGCCCGGCGTCCACGCGAACACCGTGATTCCGTTCGAGGAATCCGCCGAAGGCCTCGCCCATCTCGCCGCCGAGTACCACGAGCACCATCTCCCTGCCAACGCCGCCGAGTTCGACCTGGTCGAAACCTTGGTTAAGAACGAATGGAGCCTCCGCCGCCTGCGCCGCACCGAAGCCGAAATTTGGGAGCAAGTCAGCGATAAGCTCCTTGCCGAAAAAGGCCCAGGCGGCGTGGTGACTTCCGGCGAAACCTTTGCCGCGGCTTCCGGCCAATTCGTGCGCCACCAACGGGCCGTCGAGGCCTGCGAGCGCAACTATCACCGCGCCCTCAAGGAACTGCGACGCCTCAAAGCGCCACCCCAGTCCGGGCCGGGACAATCGAAGACTGCCTCCGGGCGGGGTTCGCTTCTTCAATTCCCGCAACCTCCCGGCGCGCAGAACCGCGACCGTTAACCAAGCGGACGTTGACCGCCTGGCGAGGAAGCCGTATCGATGTAGTACGATACCCCATAGGAGCGTGTTCTGAAGGCTAAACCGATTCCCACCTCTGAAGTGGAAGTGGCAACCCCGTCCTGGCTCCTGGCCGTTCGAGCCGCCGAATCCAAGAAAGCTTCCGATATCCGGGTTCTCGATCTCACGGCGATCACGACGTTCGCCGATTTCTTCGTGATCTGCACGGGCTCGAATCAGCGTCAGGTGCAGGCCATCAGCGACGACATCGGGCTCCAACTGAAGCGGCAGGCCGGTGAGCTGCCGATCAGCGTGGAAGGTTACAACCAGGCCGAATGGGTGCTGGCCGATTATGGCGACCTGCTGATCCACGTCTTCTCGCCAAAATCGCGCGAATACTACGGTCTGGAGCGGTTGTGGCGCAGCGCCACCGTGATCGAGATTCCGCCTGAGTGAAGATTTACCTCTACTTCATCGGCAAGCCGAAAGACCCGCACGCCAACTCCATAGCCGAGGATTTTCTGGGCCGCGCGGCGCGCTATGCCGCGTGCGAGATGCGCGAAATCAGGCCCGAGCGGGTGGATCTGTGGGCGAAACATCCCACCGCGCGCAAGATATTTTGCGACCCGGCAGGCAAGCCGATGGATTCGGCGGCGTTCGCCAGCATGACCGCGAAGGCCGAAATGGAAGGGCGCGACCTGGTGTTCGCGATCGGGGGACACGACGGCCTTCCGGCGGGCTGGGCCGCACGCGCCGACCTTCTGCTATCGCTTTCGGCGATGACGTTTCCGCACGAATTGGCGCGCGCCATGCTGGCGGAGCAGATCTATCGTGCGTTTGCGACCTTGCGGGGCCATCCCTACCCGCGATAACGTAAGCATTGCATGACTTGGTTCAAACATGGCTTGGTTCAAACGAGATAAGCCCAGCGGCGAAGGGTTGCCGCGCGTGGAAGACGCCGAACGCCGGGTCCGCACCGAAGGGCTTTGGCAGAAGTGCGAAGGCTGCCGCCAGATCACCTGGAAGAAAGAACTGGCGGACAACTGGAACATCTGCCCCAAGTGCGGCCACCATTTCCGTATCGATGCCGCCACGCGCCTGAAGCTGCTTTTCGACGGCCCATTCGACATGTTCGACGACGGGCTGGCTTCCTCAGACCCGCTGAATTTCGTCGATAAGCAGCCCTACCGCGACAAGCTGCGCGCCACGCAGGAATCGACGAAGCGCTCGGATGCGCTGGTGGCCGCGGCGGGCACGCTGGACGGCCGGCCGGTCGAGATTTGTGCGATGGAGTACGCGTTCATCGGCGGCAGTATGGGGTCGGTGGTGGGCGAGAAGATCGCGCGCTCCATCGAGCGGTGTCTCGAAAAGAAGTGTCCGCTGGTGATTGTTTCGGCGTCGGGCGGAGCGCGCATGCAGGAAGGCGCCATCAGTCTGATGCAGATGGCGAAGATATCGGCGGGGCTGATGCGTTTGGACGAAGCCAGGCTGCCCTACATCAGCGTGCTGACCGACCCCACCACCGGCGGCGTGACCGCGAGCTACGCCATGCTGGGCGATCTGAATATTGCCGAGCCGGGCGCGCTGATCGGTTTTGCCGGGCCGCGCGTGATTGAGCAGACCATTCGCAAATCGCTGCCGGAGGGATTTCAGCGCAGCGAGTTTTTGTTGAAGCACGGCATGCTGGACGCCGTGGTGCCGCGGCTCGAAATGAAGGCATATATTGCCACGGCGCTGAAATTTTTCCTGTAAAGTTGTGGGGCAGCCCCCCTGGTCTGCGCGGGTCCCCCTGGACCCGCATTTCGGGAGGATCAATCGCGCGACTCGGCGAACGGGCTGGCCAGGGCGCCGGCCGCGGACCAGGCGGTCCGCCTCACTTTGACTGCATGAACTACCCCGATTCCGTCCAGTTTCTCTACGCTCTCGGAAACGAAATCAAGACCGCCAAGCTGGGGCTTGATCGCATCCGCACTCTGCTGGCGGCGCTGGGTAACCCGCAGGACCAACTGCGCTTTGTCCATGTGGCGGGCACGAATGGAAAAGGCTCCACGTGCGCCATGATCGAAGCCGGCCTGCGCGCGGACGGGCGGCGCACCGGGCTGTTCACATCTCCGCACCTGGCCGAGCCTACCGAGCGTATCCGCATCGACGGCGAATCCGTTTCGGCCGGCCAGTTCGCCGAAGCGTTCCAGCGCGTGCATGGCTGCGCGGAGAAGCTGCTGGCCGAGGGCGGGATCGACTGGCACACCACTTACTTCGAAACCGTTACCGCGATGGCGTTCCTCATCTTCCTCAATGAGCGTGTGGACATGGTAGTGCTCGAAGTCGGGTTGGGCGGGCGGCTCGATGCCACCAACGTGGTGAAGCCCGATTTGTGCGTTATCACGCAAATCGACTACGACCACGAAGCGTTTCTCGGCAAGAGCCTGGAATCGATCGCGGGTGAGAAAGCGGGCATTCTGAAGACCGGCGCGCCGGCGGTGTTTTCGCGGCAGCGGCCGGAAGCCGCACGCGTGTTGGACCTGCGCGCGGCCGAGCTTTGCGTTCCGGTAGTGCGTACGGATGCGTGGAGCGTCGGCGATTTGGAGCTCGACCGGCGCGGCAGCCGCTTTCTGCTTTCCGGCGAGCGCGAGCTGCGGATTCGCTGCCCGCTGGCGGGTGAGCATCAGGTGGAGAACGCCGCCACGGCGGCCATCGCGCTGACGCGGCTGGGCGTGGCCGATCGCGCTATTGAAAGCGGCATCGCGCGGGCCATGTGGCCGGGACGGCTGGAGCGCGTCTCGGAACGGCCGGAGATCGTATTGGATGGCGCGCACAATCCGGCCGGCGCGCGCGCGCTAGCGGCGTATATCCGCCGCTTCTATTCGCGCCGGCGCGTGCGCCTGATCTACGGGGCCATGCGCGACAAGGCCATCGAAGAGATCGGCGGCATTCTGTTTCCGTGCGCGCAGCAGGTGATTGTGACTGCGCCGAAGCAAGCGCGCGCCATGGACCCGGCGGCGTTGCGGGACATCGCCGAGCACCCCGATCTGCGTGCCGCGCCGGTGCTCGAAGACGCGCTGGCGCTGGTGGCGGACGCTACGGACGAAGACGCTATTTTTATCACCGGATCGCTATTTCTGGTGGCCGAGGCTCGCGCTATGATTGGTGCGAAGCGATGAGTCTTGCCCGTACCTGGCTCTTCTCCGTTCCATTGATTCTGCTTTCCACCATCGTGCTGGGGACGATGACGTTGATCGCTTCGTTGTTCGACCCGAATGGCGATATGCAGCACCGGCTAGCGCAATTCTGGGCGAAGACGCTGCTGGCGGTGAGCTTGGTTCGGGTGCGCAGCGAAGGCGTGGAGAAACTCGACCCGAGAGGCAGTTACGTCTTTGTGGCGAACCATGGCAGTCTAATGGACATTCCGGCGGCGCTGGCGGTTCTTCCGCAGCAGTTCCGCTTCTTCGCGAAGAAGGGCTTGTACAAGATTCCGTTTCTGGGCTCGCATTTACACCGCGCCGGCCATTTGCCCGTGGACCACACCAACCCGCGCAATTCGCTCAAGAGCATGACGGAAGGCGCGCGTGTGGTGGCGGCTCGCGGCATTTCGATGCTGCTCTTCCCGGAAGGCGGCCGCTCGGCCGAAGGGCTGGGCGCATTCAAGGAGGGCGCGGCGTACATCGCCATCAAGGCGGGAGTGCCGATTGTTCCAGTGGCCATCGCCGGAATGCGGGAGTTGCTGCCGATAGGGTCGGCGCATTTGCGCAGCGGCAAGGTGACAGTGCGGGTAGGCGACCCGATTTCGACCAAGGGACTGACTATCGGCGACCGCGGAGAACTGACCTCGCAGCTGTATGTCGCCGTGGCGGAGCTGCTGGCGAGATAGGCATGTTACACTGCCTTTCCTATGTTGCGGCGAGCGCTACTTACAGTCTTGTTACTGCCGCTTTGCGCGCAAACCGCTTGACTCCTGCATGCGGCTACCGGTCACAGATAGGTTTCCCTCTAACTGGCGAAACATGCCGAAGTGTTTGCTCGGCGCAATCGGCTGTTCCCTGCGGCGATTCGAAGGGGGCCAAATCTGCGGTCTACGGCAATCCGGTCATTCACCGGTATCCCTAATCTTCCGCTCGCAAACCTTCTGCCGCACCCATAAGGTAACGGTGGTGCCTGGAAAGATGCGTTGAAGGAAAATCACGAAGCGAGGCGTGGCGCGCGCACACGTATGATTCTATCGTCCCCCATCTCAATATCTCCATTATCCTGCATAAACGTTCCACGGCTTTGGTAGTGACCTTCAGGCCAGCCAGCAACTCTAACTGCCGACGCCCGTGATCGAAGGGGGCCGCATGGCCCAACGCGGCCAGCATGCGGCGCACGCCGGGGGACTGACTGCTCTTCTCCACGTCCAGTTCGCGATCCGCCGGAAACTGGCCCTGCCTACAGTGGGCACACAGATAGTATGGACGTCGAAGTTGCACCTCGCCGACAACGGTGATGATGGTTTTGGCGCGTAATTCGACGTAATGGGCTGTGTGGCCGCAAGGGCAAGGGAGTTGCCGCTGCTCGACGGAAGGGGTGTCCCCTTGCAGCAATCCGGCCAAGGCCGCCGCGCCCACTTTGTGCAAGCCGCCCCGGAGCGCCGCCTCGATGGCCTCAAGATCGGTCCGGCCAGCGTTGCGCCGCTCGGCGAAGATACGGGCGAGCAACGTTGCTATTTCCCGCGCCATCTCCTGATGGATTGCAGCAGCCGTTTTTTTTCCTGGGGCGTCCAGCCCACCTGGGTCTGCTGAGCCGGACGAAGCGCACAGATCTTCTCGTTGACGGCAATGAGTTCCTGGCTTATTTCCTGAAGGCGATGAAACTCGCTGACCTCCTGCTGTGCTTTACGGAATGCCTCCGGGGTGGGAAACGTTTCAGTGGTAGTCTTGCCGGCCACTCGGCGGGTAAGCCGGAACTGCGGATCATGTCCAGGGTCGTCGGGCTTGGCGCAATGGCAGGTTGGCTTGCCGCAGCGCCGGACGACAGCGGTAATCGAGCCAGGCCGCAAATCGCCTAGGCCGGGGAACTGTTGGAGAAGCTTGGAGCGATGAAGCTCCAGGGCGAAGAGGGAATCAGGCATGGGGTCCTTTCTGAGCGTATCTATACGCTCAGAATTATGGCACAAAAAAGGAAAAAGCCGCCGAACCCACTTTCGTGTCGCGCACCCACTACCAAGACCGCTTCCGTGCACCACTTCTGTAGAATGCATTATAGGATGCCGCACATGCCGTCAAGCTACCAAGGCGCGCGCCGCCGGTTGGGGAGCGCCTTCCCCGAGATCTTTCCGCTGGCTCTGGGATGCATGGGGATGTCCGGTGTGTACGGACAGGCCGATGAGAACGAGAGCGTCGCGACTATTCATGCCGCGCTCGACCGCGGCGTCAATTTGCTCGATACCGGCGATTTCTACGGCATGGGGCATAACGAAGCGCTCATCGGACGCGCGCTCAAAGGGCGCCGGGAACAGGCGCTGCTTTCGGTGAAGTTCGGCGCGTTGCGCGATCCGGGCGGAAATTGGCTGGGCGTCGATACCCGTCCGGCAGCGGTGAAGAACTTTCTGGCGCACAGCCTGACGCGGCTGGGCGTGGACCATATCGATATTTACCGGCCCGCGCGGCTCGACGCCAGTGTCCCTATCGAAGACACCGTCGGCGCCATCGCCGATGCAGTGAAGGCCGGATGGGTGCGGGCGATCGGGCTATCCGAGGTGGGAGCGGCGACGATTCGCCGCGCGCACGCCGTGCACCCTATCTGCGATCTGCAGATCGAATACTCCTTGATCAGCCGCGGGCCCGAAGCCGAGATTTTTCCCGTGCTCGGCGAGCTCGGCATCGGCGTGACCGCATACGGCGTGCTCTCGCGGGGCTTGTTGAGCGGCTCCACGCCGGCGGCCAAGGGCGATTTTCGCGCTCACTTACCGCGCTTCACGGGAGAAAACGGCGTCCGCAACCGGCGGCTGGCGGAAACCCTGAAGCATCTGGCGGCGGCGAAGGGAGTGCGTCCGGCGCAGCTCGCCATCGCCTGGGTATTGGCCAAAGGGGAGAATATCGTTCCGGTGATTGGCGCCCGGACGCGCGCGCAGCTGGAAGAATCGCTGGACGCGCTGCGGGTGGAGTTATCCGCGGAAGAATTGGCTGGCATCGAAGGGGTTGTTCCGGCATCCGCGGCGGCGGGCACGCGGTACGCCGAGGCACAGATGAGGACGCTCGATAGCGAGCGGTGAGGCTTATTCTTGCGCCTGTCCTGATACGCTGGTTGGTATATGAGAGACGCTATATGAGAGACGCAATTATGAGACGCAACTCCCTGTTTCTTTCCGGCATTCTTATCTGCGCCGCTGTTTCAGCCGCCCGCGCCGACGAGGCGAGCAAGGCCGCGAAAGTGGAAGAGTTTTTCAAGGTATCGCACACGGAGCAGACACTCACCCAAGGCATGGCGATGATGCTGAACCAGGCCAAATCCGGCTTGGTGCAGAAAATGTTGGACGTCACGCCGACTCCGGAGCAGACCAAGGCGAACGACGAGCTTCAGGACAAGGTTGCCGCGATTCTCACCGGAGCTTTGAGCTGGGGAAAACTCAAGCCGGCATATGCGAAGCTGTACGCCAGCGCTTACACGGAGGAGGAACTGGATGGAATCGTAGCCTTCTACAAATCGCCGGCGGGGCAAGCGATGATCTCGAACTCGCCTTCGATCATGACGAAAGCCAATGAGATTGTGCAGCGGCAACTGGCGTCTGCGATGCCCGAAATCCGGAAGCTGCTGAAGGACTTCGAGGCGCCCAAGAAGTAGCGGGCGGGCGGCTTACGCCAGCGCCTTCTGCGGGCTGCGCACATCCGCGATATTCACTACGCCTTTGTCGAAGACCGTCATCTCCTGCACCAGTTGGTTGACGTCCATGCCTTCTTCCAGCACGATTTCGTGCTCGATCCAATCCGAGAGCGGCAGATTGCGGAAGAAGATGCGTTCCTGCAACACCAGACTCTTGCGGTTCTGCATCAACAGACGATTCTGGCGCGTATAGTGGCGCTGCTCGACGGTGATTTCGTCCAGAAAGGTGTCGAACGCCTGACGCCGCGCGGTTTCCTCGGCGGCCCGGACGGCGCTTTGAAAACCCGCTTTCACGGTGGCTTTTTCCACTTCCAGCGCACCGCGCTTTTCGGCCATGGCTTCGCGCTGATTGGCGAGCGCCACGTCCATGCGCGCCTGCATCACAAACCACGACAATAGTCCGGCGGCTACTGCCACGAATCCCGGAAGTAAGATCCAGAGCAAGGCTTCCATGGCGTTAATGTTAACCCCGGGCCCCCAAGCATTGCTAGATATCAAAAGGTAAACCGGCAACGTTATCTCTGGTGGACGCCCGGCTGGGGACTTGCCGCCGTGTTTTGTGAGCGCAAAGTGGCGGAGCATGGCCTCACCCTACTGCGAGCCGTCGATTTTCTGGCCGGACAGGGTGTGGCGGAGCTCGCCGAAACGAAAACCCAACAGCGGGCCGAAGATGGATGCCAGGCGCGCGGCCATGCCGGGGCCGAATCCCTGGTACTTGGCCAGGAACGCCGCGTGCGCCAGCAGAGCGTCGGCGCGCTCCTGCGCGGTGTATTCGCCGGCGCCCAAATGGAACACGCGCACCGTGGGTACCAGCAGGATCTTCTTCG
Source organism: Bryobacterales bacterium (assembly GCA_003135055.1). Taxonomy (GTDB): domain Bacteria; phylum Acidobacteriota; class Terriglobia; order Bryobacterales; family Bryobacteraceae; genus PALSA-243. The sequence goes on from PLDF01000498.1 coordinate 16,111, forward strand.
ACGCGCGGCGGAACTGCGCCGCCAGATCGGCATCGCCGCCAGCTTGGCCGAAGCGTTCGTCGATCTGCCGCGTCGCTTTGATGTAGAAGATGCGCGCCATCAGGGCGGCGCCGCGCGGATATTCCACCTGCACCAGCGCATCGCCGGCGGGCTGCGCGGGGCGCCATACGAAATCGGGCGGCAGGGTACCGAACTGCGGCGCCGGATTGCCTTCGGCATCCACCAGCAGCGGGCACACTGCGGCCGCATCCGGATTGGCGTCGAGCGCATCGGCCAGGCGCATGGCGGCTTCGGGGGGAACCACGGTATCGTCGTGCAGGAAGAAGACGTACTCGGCGTCGGCGGCGCGCCAGCCCAGGTTCATGGCTTTGGTTAAGCCAAAATTCTTCGGCAGGCGGATCCATTGCAGGTCGGGGAATTCGGAATCGAGCTCCTCGCTGCCATCCATGGAGCCATTTTCCACGACCACGATTTGCAGCCTTTCGCGGCCTTCGGACTTTTCGATCGCTGCCAGGCATTGGCGAAGCATCGCCTGGCGGTCGTGCGAAACTACCACCGCGGTGACGCGCGGCGCCTGCTTTTCCTGCTCGGAGTGAGGTTGAGGCGTCAAGATGATAGGATAGCGCGCGGCCGGGGAAGAATGCGGTTCATACATGCGCCACATGCTCCGCGTCCGCTCCGCGTCGCCCCTTCGCGTGATAACTTGTGAGGGTGACTGCGCGCGAAATCTTCCGGTCGATCGTCGAAATAGGCATTATACCCGTGGTGCGCGCCAACACCGCGGAGGCGGCGATGCAGGCGGTGGAGGCTTGCCTCAATGGCGGCATTCGCGTGGCGGAGATCACGATGACGGTTCCGGGCGCGATACCGGCCCTCGAAAAGCTCGCCGGACGTTTCGGCGGCAAGATGCTGCTGGGAGCGGGCACGGTGCTGGATGCGGAGACGGCGCGCATTTCCATACTCGCCGGAGCGGAGTTTCTGGTTGCCCCCAACTTGCGCGTGGCCACTATCGAGATGGCGAAACGGTATTCCAAGGCGATCTTTCCCGGCGCGCTGACACCCACTGAAGTACTGGCGGCGTGGGAGGCGGGCGCGGATGCAGTGAAGGTCTTTCCCTGCGGGAACGTGGGCGGCCCGAAATACATCAAGTCGCTCAAAGGCCCGTTCCCGCAGATTGAGATGGCGCCGACGGGCGGAGTGACCCTCGAAACCATCGGCGATTTCTTCCGCGCCGGCGCGTGCGCGGTGGGCGTGGGCGGCGAATTGGCCGACGCGACGTTGATGAAGGAAGGGCGATTCGGCGAAATTGAAGAACGCGCCCGGCAATTTCTGGCGGCCGCGGCAAAGGCGCGAGCGTAGCCCGGGCCGCAGGCGCAGTTCATCGGAGAAGAACTATAAAGCCCTCTTGCATAAAGTGGCGATCATCCTAAAAACGGCAGTTACCCGGTAGCATCGGCGAGCCGGCCAGTGCGTCCGATGACTTTGCCACCCAGAAAATGACGAAACGCGGCACTGAGAATCAGCTTCCAGCGATCCCCTTGGGTCAACTGCTCCGCAGTCGTTTTGATGTACTTGAGAAACGCGCTTACCTTGGTCAGAATTTCCGCGATTTGCGCGGCCTTCGCGTGCGTGCTCGTGATCTCCACCTTAAATTGAAGGCATGGAAGTACATTTCTCGCCCGACGTTGAAACGCGGCTCCAGCAAGTGGCCCTTGCCAATGGCAAGGACGCCGAGCAACTGGTGAAAGACACAGTTACCCGCATGCTCGAAAATCAGAACCGCTTCATCGCAGGAGTGCAGAGAGGCATTGAGCAAGCCGACCGTGGCGAGTTTGTAGAGCACAAAGACGTGGTTAACCGTATCGACAGGCTGTTTCAATCGTGAGGCTCATTCGGTGGACGACCGAAGCCGCCGACGAATTTGAAGCCGCTGTTAAGCACATCCAGCAAGACAATCCCGCCGCTGGCCTGAATGTCGCTCAGGCGGTTATCGACCGTATTTAACAACTGGCAACCTTCCCCGGCCTTGGCCGACCCGGTGAGGTAAAGGGAACCCGCGAACTGGTCAGCCCGCCTTACGTTGTTGTGTACCGTTCCACCGAAGAAATTGCCGAAATCCTGCACATCTGGCACGGGGCGCAAGACTGGCGCTGAACATCAGTGCTTTGCTCTATTTCGGCCTCTGTCGGTTTCGTTTGCGCACTGACGAATGATGCCGAACGCCAGCAAAAGAGTGATGTGATCGGCCCCCTCATAAAATCCACCTCATGCGGCTAATTCTACCGCCGCCTCGCGTCACGCGCACCACGCTATGCCGGCAACTTTCCTTGGTATTGGCCGCAGGTTCGCCAACCTGCCACGGCAAGCTACCGGGCGACCGCTTGCGCCACGCCCGCTTGTTCGCTGAGCGCTTCGGCCTTGTCGGTGGCTTCCCAGGAGAACGTGTCTTCCGTGCGTCCAAAGTGGCCAAACGCGGCCGTCTTGCGGTAAATCGGACGGCGTAGCTTGAGCGTGTCGATGATTCCGCGAGGCGTCAGCGAGAAATTCTCGCGAACCAGATCGGTGAAGCGCTCGTCGGGAATCGCGCCGGTGCCGAACGTGTCCACCATCACCGAAACGGGTTCGGCGACGCCGATGGCGTAGGCCAACTGGACTTCGCAACGCGTCGCCAATCCGGAGGCGACAATGTTCTTAGCGATATAGCGCGCCATGTAGCAGGCGGAGCGATCGACCTTCGTCGGGTCCTTGCCCGAAAATGCGCCGCCGCCGTGCCGGCCCATGCCGCCGTAGGTATCGACGATGATTTTGCGGCCCGTGAGGCCCGTATCGCCGTGCGGTCCGCCCACCACGAAACGGCCGGTCGGGTTGATGTGATACTTGGTTTGCGAATCCACCATGTTCGACGGAATCACCGCGTCGATGATGTGCTTCTTGATTTCCCGGCGCAGCTCGTCGATGGAGATATCGTCGCTGTGCTGCGTCGAAATCACCACCGCTTCGATGCGCACAGGCTTGTTTTCCACGTACTCCACGCTCACTTGGCTCTTGCCGTCCGGCCGCAGGAAGTTGAGCACGCCTTCGCGCCGCGTTTCGGAGAGGCGGCGCACCAGCTTATGCGCCATCATGATCGGCAGCGGCATCAGTTCCGGCGTTTCGTCGCAGGCAAAGCCGAACATCATGCCCTGATCGCCCGCGCCGCCGGTATCGACGCCCATCGAAATATCGGGCGATTGCGATTGAATCAGATTGTGTACGCCGCAGGTGTTGGAATCGAATCCGTAGGTGGCGTCGTTGTATCCCACGTGTTCAATGGTGCTACGCGCGATGCGCGGAACGTCCACGTAAGTCTTGGTGGTGATCTCGCCGGCCACGATGCAGGTGCCGGTAGTGACCAGAACCTCGCAGGCCACGCGGCCGGTGGGGTCGTCCGTGAGCACGGCGTCCAGCACGGCGTCCGATATCTGGTCCGCGATCTTGTCGGGATGGCCTTCGGTGACGGATTCCGAAGTGAAAAGGTGTCTCTGATTAGTTGCCAATTTTATATTCTCCTGCGGAAATTTCAATGTAGCACTGGTATTAGTAACGGTAGTGATCGGGCTTGTACGGCCCGTCCAAGGGCACGCCCAGATACTCGGCCTGCTTGGCGGAAAGAGTTGTCAGCTTCACGCCGATCTTGTCGAGGTGCAGCCGCGCCACTTCCTCGTCGAGCTTCTTCGAGAGCGTGTAGACGCCGGGCTTATACGCGTCGCGGTTCTTCCACAAATCGAGCTGCGCCAGCGTCTGGTTGGCAAAACTGTTGCTCATCACGAAGCTGGGGTGGCCGGTGGCGCAGCCCAAGTTGACCAGGCGGCCTTCGGCCAGCAGGAAGATGCTGCGGCCTTCGCCGAAAGTGTACATATCCACCTGCGGCTTGATGTTGGTCCGCAGCGCGCCGGAAGTGTTGAGACGGTCGACCTGAATTTCGTTATCGAAGTGGCCGATGTTGCACACAATGGCCTGGTCCTTCATCCGCTGCATGTGATCGAGCGTGATAATGTCGGTGTTGCCGGTGCAGGTGACGTAGATGTCGCCGCGGCCCAGCGTATCTTCGACGGTGGTGACTTCGAAGCCTTCCATGGCGGCCTGCAGCGCGTTGATGGGGTCGATTTCGGTGACAATCACGCGCGCGCCCATGCCGCGCAGCGAGTGCGCCGAACCTTTGCCCACGTCGCCGTATCCGCAAACCACCGCGACCTTGCCGGCCACCATTACGTCGGTGGCGCGCTTGATGCCGTCGGCCAGCGATTCGCGGCAGCCGTAAAGGTTATCGAACTTCGACTTCGTCACCGAGTCGTTGACATTGATGGCGGGAACCAGCAGCAAGCCCATTTCGTGCATCTTATATAAGCGATGCACGCCGGTGGTGGTCTCTTCGGAGACGCCGCGCCATTCCTTCACCACGTTGTGCCAGCGCCGCGGCTCTTCCGCGTGAACCCGTTTCAGCAGGTCTTTGATGACCTTCTCTTCGTGGCTATCCGAAGCGCCGTTGACCCAATCGCTGCCGTTTTCCAGCTCGTAGCCTTTGTGGATCAGCAGAGTCGCATCGCCGCCGTCGTCGACGATGAGCTGCGGTCCCTTGCCATCCGGATGGCTGAGCGCCTGATAAGTGCACCACCAGTAATCCTCGAGCGATTCGCCCTTCCACGCGAACACGGGAACGCCCGTGGCCGCGATGCCGGCGGCGGCGTGATCTTGCGTGGAGAAAATGTTGCAGCTTGCCCAGCGAACCGATGCGCCCAGATCGGCCAGCGTCTCGATGAGCACCGCGGTCTGGATGGTCATGTGCAGCGACCCGGTGACGCGAATGCCGGCGAGCGGTTTTTCCTTGGCATACTTCCGGCGGATGGACATCAGGCCGGGCATCTCCTGCTCGGCGATGGAGATTTCCTTACGGCCCCATTCGGCCAGGGAAAGGTCGGCGACCTTGAAATCGGTTTCGTTCAGCGTGGCGGTTCCCATTCGTTTCCAGTTCCTCGTATTTAATATCGTATCAACAAATCTTGATAAGTTGATGTTACAATACTTCAAGGCATGGCGTCAATCCTTAAATCGCTGCGGTTGGCGGCCGACCCGAACCGGCTTCGGCTGCTTCTTTTGCTGGAGCAGGAAGAACTCTCGGTGGCGGAGCTGCAGGAAATCCTCTCCAAAGGCCAGAGCCGGATATCGACGCACCTGGCGCAGCTCAAGCAGGCCGGGCTGGTGGACGACCGGCGCACCGGCAAGAATGCCTTCTACCGGTTGAAAGCCCCCGCGGAGCTGATGGAGCTTTTGCGCAAGGCCGCCGCGGAAGTGCCCGAGGCGGTGGAAGACCGGCAGGCGTTGCGCCTGACGTTGCGCAAGCGCCAGGACAAGATGCGCCGCTACTTCGACGAGCTGGCGGGCAAATTCGGCCGCCAATACGTGCCCGGGCGCTCGTGGAAAGGCATCGCCGAAGCGCTGATCCGGCTGATGCCGCCGATGATCATCGCGGATTTGGGCGCCGGCGATGGCACTATCTCGCAATTGATGGCCGAGCGCGCCAAGAGGGTCATCGCCATCGATAACTCCGAGAAAATGGTGGAATTCGGCGGAGAGCTGGCGAAAAAGCATGGCATCTCCAACCTGGAATACCGCCTGGGCGACCTGGAAGACGTGCCGATCCGCACCGGCACGGTGGACCTGGCATTCCTGAGCCAGGCGCTGCACCATGCGCGCCATCCCGAGCGCGCTTTGGGCGAAGCCTGGCGGATCTTAAAGCCCGGCGGCCGCATCGCGATTCTGGATCTGAACCGCCACAACTTCGAAGAAGCGCGCGAAATGTACGCCGACCTATGGCTGGGCTTTACGGAGTTGGAAATGGAGCGGATGATCAAGGGCGCGGGTTTCAAGAATGCGGAAACCGCCGTTGTCTATAGGGAAACTGAAGCGCCTTACTTTGAAACGGTGCTGGGCACGGGGGATAAATAAAATAAAGCAGTCTCCCGTCACCCGCGATCGATTGGAATCCGGAGACGTTCCACTTATACGGCCTCGCACAATTGAGTGACGCGATACTCTATCGTCGAAGCGCACGGCAATCCGGAGGCCGGCGATATAGTTCGACGCGCAACGGCGAGCAGCGAGCCGCCATCGGGAAGCCGCCTACTTTCCGAAGTTCAACACCAATCCAACCCGCACCGCGTTTGCCGCCAGATCGCCGGCGTATCGCATATATCTGGCTTCCGGTCCCAGCCTCACCTTGCCGGATCCGAAAAGAATGCCGGCGCCGATCGATATCACCGCGCCCGATTGGGGCTCGCTCGAAGCCTGTAACATGCCCGGCGCGCCGGACGCGATTACGCTTCCCGAGGCCAGGAACCGGTAATAGCCAAGCTCGCCTAATCCGTAAAACTCGTATGCCGCGTCTCTATTCAGGCGGACGCGCGCGCCGCCGCCGATATCCGCCATGCCCGCTCTGCCGCTGGCGGTGAAACTGCCGGGCGGTTCGGAGTACGTGAACTGGCCGGATGCCAGAGCTACAAAGTTGAACTCGCCTGTGAACTTCAGCGCATCGCTGGCATTGACGCCAACGCCGATGCCGAAATACGGATCGCCGCTCGACCCTGTCCGCTGATAGCCGGACTGGAGGTGCAAATCCGCCGCTTGACAGGAGGCCGCAGCCAGGAAGAGGAACCATGAGAATCGCTTCATTTCGTCATAGTATATCTAATATTGTAGTAATGCAACAATGCTGGATCACAGGGGTGCACAGGGGTGCTTAAACGTTTTCGGGATTTCCTCGCTCGGCCGCGAAATCCCGCTCCCTCACGGTCGCGGCTCTGTGTTGACTGCGTGTGTCTCTAGATAGTTACGGAGCAACTGTAAGCGCCTGGAGCGCAGCCCATGGGGCCGCGCCACCAGCTAGTGCTAGTAGCGGAGTCTTTCCGCCAGTGGATGACAGGCCGCACGGCGGCTGGCGAACCAGGACACGGCGCACCACATTCCGGCAACCACGGCTACCGACGACGCCGCGGCTGCAATCGCGGCGACGCCGAATTCCGGAACCATCCCCGCGGGCAGCGCCAGAACAACGCCCCACAGCGCCAGCGCGGCTAGGGCGGCGGTCAATATGGCAACGCGAGTTTGGCGGTTCACCCATCCCCAGACGTTGCGCACCAGCGCGCCCAACGCGTACCGCAGCGCGATGGGTTGGCGGCGCTCGACGAACGTTTGAGTCAAATATGCCGCCATGCCCGTCGCGGCGAGCGCTAGCGCGAATGCCCCTGCAATCCAAAGCATGGTCACCATCGCCAGCCAGCCCGACCAGTTATCCGCGATCCTCACGCCGTAATCCTGAATGGAATAGCCCCGTAGCGGCGGATCGCTTCCGAGGATTGCGGCTTCCAGGGACCGCTTCGCGCGCACCGCGTCTCCTTGGAAGGGTGCAATCACATTCATGGAGCCGATGGTGGCGCGCTGATAGGGCAGGAACACCAGCGGACCGGGCTTCGGCCGGTGCTGATCGAGCGGCGGCTGCTCGACGATTCCCACGATGCGGACGGGCGCCGGGTTTCCGTTCGCATTGATCAGCCTGAGAATGCCGCCTACCGGAAACTTGCCTGCAAGCGCCTGGTTGACCACGCCCACCATCGGGTGCGTGAGTTTGCCTTCCTCTTCCGTCCACGCGCGGCCGGCCCTCCAGCGGAATCCGGCGATCCCAAAGAAGCGCGCATTCACGAACTGGTATTGAATCGATGGCCCGCCGCGCCGTTCGTACTCCATCGACGCCGGCTCGTCGAGGAATGGCGGAGCGCCAATCGCGATCGCCGGCTGGCCGCTCGATTCCAGCCGGTTCACGATGCGCTCCACCAGACTCATGCTTCGGTCGCCGGGTAAGCGCAAGCTGGCCCTCCAACTCCGGCCCAACACCTTGATGACGGGCGAATCGAGTCGCCGCTTACTTTCCACCGAGAAGCCGAGAGCCAGCGCGATCGTCAGAATCGCCACCGTTGTCTGCGCTCCCAGCAGCGCCAGCCGGAGACGGCCCAAAGGCGGCGCCTTGCCGGGCCGTTGATCCATCAAAATAGTCCATGGAAGCTGGTGCGCCATCCGCCACGCGGGCAGGAATCCGGCGGCGACGCCGGCCGCGAGAGCGATGATGGCTGTTGCGAGCAACGCCACGCCGTCGAAACGCACGGCCGTCCATCCGGCGAGCCTCGACATTCCCCAAGAATCCAAGCGCGCGTGGATCTGTGAAACGATGAATGCGGTTACGGGAACGGATAGCGCCCCGGCGATAGCGGCCACGACCAGGCTTTCGGTCATCAGAAACCGCACGACGCGGCCACGCGGAGCGCCGACGGCCATGCGAATGGCCACTTCGCGCCGACGGTGGAGAGCGTATCCGGCTTGAAGACACGCCAGGTCGGCGCACGCCAGCAACAGGACCATCGCGAATGCGCCAAGGCTGCACCACAGAATGAAATCGAGCAGCGAATCGTGCCCCACATTGCGCAGCCACGCAGCTTCGGCCGGCCATCGCCCGCCGGCCAACTGGCGGAACGCGGTCCACTCATACTGCACATCGCGGAGCGTCTTACCCGGCTTGATGCGGCCGAAAACGCCGGCAGACCCGTTCTGCGCGGAGCGCGAGGCCCAGATATCGGCATCGAATGGAAACGCCGGCGCTTCCTCTAGTACGCCCACGACGCGGTAATCGCGCCCGAAAAGCTGGATGACGGAGCCGATGGCCGACCGCTGGCTCCGATATCGGCTCTCCCAAAGGCGCGGGCCGATCACTGCGGCATCATCGTCATCCGCTCGCAGCAGACGGCCGAGGGTGGGCTTGATTCCCAGGTGCGCCAGGGCAGCGGGAGTGACAAACCAGCCGTGCGCGTGGAAATCGTCGAGTGTTTCGGTAAAATCGGTCTGCAATGCGATGCCGTCCAGAGTCCGGCTGGTCTGCCGGAACTTTTCGGCTAGGTCGCGCGGCAGCATCTGCCACTCGATGCCGCCCGCGGCGCGCGGCTGGGCTAAGAATACCAGGCGGCCCGCGGATTCGAACGGCAGCTTCCGGAAGATTAACCCCGCTGCGAAGACGCACAGGGAAGTGGTTCCGGCGATGGCCAGGCTCAACAGAATCACCATCGCAGTGGTGGAGACCGGCCGCTTTCCAAGGTTGGCTAAGGCCGAGCGCAGATCCTGCGCTACGATTTCGCCGTGCAATTGGAAAACCGCGAGCGCCCAATCCGCGATGGCGTGCGGCCAGAACATCGCCGCGCGCCGGACGCCGCGCTGCCGGGCGTCGTTCCAATCGTCGCGGAATTGACGCTGCATCTCCGCGCCATACTCGCGCCGGAACTCCGCGGGGTAGAGGGCCAGCAGCAGCCCGTAAAACCACTGCACGATCATGGGCGCCGCGCGCGCGCCGGGGCGAAGCGTGTTTCGGCCAGTTCCACCAGGGACCGCAGACGCGCCGCTTCGGCCTTGACTACGGCGCGGCCTTCGGACGTGAGCCGGTAGTAGCGGCGGCGCTCGTCATCCAGATGGGCTTCGGGGCGGTGCTCGGATTCTTCAATCAGTCCATCGGCGGTGAGTTTCCTGATGGCTCCATAGAGGCTGCCCGGACCGAGCTCGAGCCGGCCGCCGGTGCGCTCCGCAATCTCGCGCTTGATGGCGTAGCCGTGGCGCTCGCCATCGGCCAGGCACACTAGAATCTCGAAATGAACGCTGGTCAGCGGGAGAAGATCTTCGGGCGCGAAGCGCGGTTTCATGCGGACTCCTACAGAATGCGGATGAATATATTGCCAATTGTACTATCGCGGGCGGCTTGAAATGGCGTTGCACGGCGGAGCGGTTGGCCGATCCGGCTGGGCGGTCCGGTTGGCGGGCTTGATTTTTCCAGGATGCCTCGCTGGCTCTGCGCCGCGAGCCGGCACAGTGCGGCGCGATGACGCTCACAACCGGCAGCAGCTTGACGGCGGCTTGAGACAGGCCGGAGACAGGCATGGATGCCTGCCCCACTGTTCCGCGACAAACTGAATTGATGAAACGATCGCATCGGCATGGCGGCGCTTCGAGGGCGCCGTGACATAGCACAGGCTGCGCTGACGCCGGTCCGGAGAAGCGCGCTAACCAGGCAAGGGCTTCGGTAGAGGGGGTTAGCCGAATGCGGGCCGTTCACAAGTGCGGCCGCAAGCCAAGCGGCAGGTGCTTAAACGTTGTCGGGATTTCCTCGCTCGGCCGCGAAATCCCCCTCCCTCACGGTCGCGGCTCTGTCTCGGCTGCGCGTGTCTGCAAATGGTTACGGAGCCGCGACCGTGAGGGAGCGGATTTTGACCGGCGTTTCCCGAATCCGTTTAAGCACCCCCAAGCGGCACGGCGTTGGCGTAGAGTGTGCCACATTATAAAGTGGAGACCCTGTGAGCTCGCGATCCCTGCTGCTGATCGACGCCGACCCCGCCGTGCACCAACTGCTCACTACGCTGCTGCAGCGCGACGACCGCAGCATTCAAGACGTCTACGACGGCTCCGAGGCGATGGCGCTGCTGCGGCGCTCTCCGTGCGACCTGGTGCTGGCCGGCCAGGGCCGCAATGGATTCGATAATCTGAAGCTGCTGCGGCGCGTCCGCGCCCTGCTGCCGAATACGAAGGTCATACTGGCGGGCGATGCGAACCCCATGAACGTGGTCCGCGCCATTCGCGATCGGGCTTACAGCTATTTCCATAAACCGCTGGCCGGCCAGCCGGTGGCCGATATGGTGCAGCAGGCGCTCGATGCCGATTCGTGGCTGGACGATCTGCGCGTCATCTCCGCGCGGCCGGAGTGGATCACCATCGACATCCGCTGCAAGCTGGCCGCGGCCGAGCGCGCCACGCAGTTCCTGCGCGAGCTGCACGCGGACCTGCCGGCGATTACGTGCGAGGATATCGCCGCGTCGTTTCGCGAGCTGCTGCTGAACGGCATCGAGCATGGGGCGAAATCGGACCCGCGCAAGCGCGTGCGCGTCTCCATTCTGCGGACCGCGCGCTCGGTGATCGTCCACGTTCACGATCCGGGCAAGGGATTCTCGCTCGATCTGCTGCCGCACGCGGCTATTTCGAATCCCGCCGATTCGCCGGTGCGGCATGTGGAATTCCGCGAGGAGCATGGCCAGCGGCCGGGCGGTTTCGGCATCCTGATGACGCGCAATATGGTGGACGAGCTGCTCTACAACGAGCGCGGCAACGCGGCGCTGTTCGTGAAGTATTTGAAGCGGCGATAGAGGCGATAGACCAGCGCTACCGGGAGCCCCATCACGTTGAAGTAGCAGCCTTCGATCCGCTCGACATACTTTGACGCGAGGCCCTGAATGGCATAAGCGCCGGCTTTATCCATGGGCTCGCCGCTGGCGGCGTATTCCTCGATTTCGCCGGCGCTCATGGGCGCAAACCAGACTTCGGTGACGGCGCAACGGCGCACCGTTTCCGCGCCGCGCTTGAGGCAGATGCCGGTCATCACCCGATGGCGGCGGCCGGCAAGCATCGCAATCATGCGGCGCGCATCGGCTGCGTCGGCGGGCTTGCCGAGCATCTCGCCATCGACGACTACGGTGGTATCGGCGCCGAGCACCACTTCGTCGGGCGCGGATTGGACGGCGAGCGCCTTGCTTTCCGCCAGACGCTGTACATAATCTTCGGGCCGCTCGCCCGGAAGCGGCGTTTCGTCCACTGGGGCGGCCCGGACTGTGAAGGAAATTCCAGCCTGCCGCAGAATCTCGCTGCGCCGCGGCGATTGAGAGGCAAGCACCAGCATGCATTCAGTGTAGAATGAGGGCCGAATGGGGAAAATGCCACATCTGGCGCACGAATTGGCGGTCACTGGCGGCGCGCGATTCAAGCTTGCGAATATCGACCCGGCCGGCACGCACGGCGTGGAAAAAGACGGCTCGGAAGAGCGGCTGGAGAAGAATTGCAAGCGCCTTTCGGTGCTGCAATACCAACTTTATGCGGAATCGCAGCGCGCGCTGCTGGTAGTGCTGCAGGGCATCGACGCGGGCGGCAAGGACGGCACAATCAGCCACGTCATGACGGGCATGAATCCGCAGGGCGTCACGGTGACCCCGTTCAAGGTTCCGGAAGGCGCCGAGACGCGCCACGATTATTTATGGCGTGTGCACAATGCCGTGCCCGAATACGGCAAGATCGGCATCTTCAACCGGTCGCATTACGAGGATGTGCTGGTGGTGCGGGTCCACAACCTTGTGCCGCAGGCGGTGTGGTCGAAGCGCTACCAGCAGATCAACGATTTCGAGCGGATGCTGAGCGAGAATCGCGTTCACGTGGTGAAGTTTCTGCTTTACATCGGCAAGGAGGAGCAGGCCAAGCGGTTCCGCGCGCGGCTGGACGACAAGACCAAGAGCTGGAAGTTTTCCGAAGCGGACGTGAAAGAGCGCGGGTATTGGGACCAGTACATTGAGGCGTACAACGACGCCCTGCGCAAGTGCAGCACGCCGCAGGCGCCGTGGTACGTCATTCCGGCGAACAAGAAGTGGTTCCGGAATCTGGCGGTGTCGGAGATTTTGATTCACACGCTGGAAGGGATGAAGATGAAGTTTCCCAAGGCGCCGGCGGATTTGTCGCACATTCAGTTTGAGTGAGGTGGTTGGAGTGGGTGAGCCCGTCGTGCGGGTGAGTGTTCAACGCGGAGGCGCTGAGAACACGGAGATGGACGCGGAGAAGGCCTCGTGTAGAAAGAGCTACGGCCCGAGCCGCGGGAGTGACGCCATCTTCCTTCTGGGTTGCACGCGGAGACAGCAGAGGCCGCAGAGGTGAGAGATCGAAACCAGGCTGCGCTCTTTCAAACCCAGTCCCTAACGGCGGCGCACAGGCGCGGTGCGGCTACGCCAAACGCAGGCGGGTATTGCGATGGTTGCGCGGATCGACGGCGCCCGACCCGTTACGCTAAGTCGCCGGCTGAGATGCAGTCCCGCGATATTGTAGAACCGTGGCTTGCGGCGGCTCACGACTTGTCTATGCCCGATCCGCGCAGAGCGCCTGGGACGCGCCGGCATCGCCGCCGCGATGAGCAGACACACCGGCAGCGGCGAACAATTGGCGAAGCACGGAACGTGTCTTCAACAGAGCGTCACCTTAACGGCAGAAACCGACGCATCGCGATGTGAAGAGCGCCGGCTGAAAGCCGGCGGCAGCCAGATTGCCAACCCAGGATTGGCTGCCCCACAAAGTATTATTCTTACAGTATGACCGAAGCCACTAAGACCGAAGCTCCGGGACGATGCAGAAATCTGGCGCCGCCACCCACGTTCGCCACCGCCGAAGAGGAGCGCAGCGATCGCAAGGTCCGCCTGGCGGGCGCCTTCCGCCTGTTCGCGCGCTTTGGATTCGACGAAGGCGTGGCCGGCCACATCACGGTGCGCGACCCCGAGCGCGCCGGCTGCTTCTGGGTGAATCCCTTCGGCGTGCACTTCTCGCAGATTCGCGCCTCGGACCTGATCCTGGTCGATGATCGCGGCGAAGTGATCGAGGGCGACGCCCACGTCAACACCGCGGCCTTCGCAATCCACTCGCGCGTCCACGCGGCGCGGCCGGATGTAGTCGCGGCGGCGCACGCCCATTCCATACACGGCAAGGCTTGGTCGTCGCTGGGCCGCCTGCTGGACCCGATCACGCAGGACGCCTGCGCCTTCTATGAGGACCACGGCCTCTTCGACGATTTCACCGGCGTGGTCTACGAAACCGCCGAAGGCGACCGCATCGCGCAAGCGTTAGGCAAGGGAAAGGCCGTGATTCTGCGCAATCACGGCCTGCTGACGGTGGGCGGCAGCGTGGATGCGGCCGCCTGGTGGTTCATCGCCATGGAGCGAAGCTGCCAGGCGCAATTGCTGGCCGAAGCGGCGGGCAAGCCGATCCCGATCTCGCGCGAGAATGCCCTGGTGGCGCGCAACCAGGTGGCCGGCGGGTTCAACGGCTGGTTCCAATTCCAGCCCATGTGGAACATGATCAGCCGCGAGGAGCCGGACCTGTTCGACTGAGGCGCCAGCCGGCGTAACCCGCGAACGCAGCGGCTTGGTTCGGACCGCGCTACTGTGGAAACGGGTGGAGGCGCGGCAGAGACACGAACCGCAAATCGATGGACGCGCGATGCCGATTACCAACGTAGCGGCCGAAGACGGCGATTTTATTGGCGCCCTGCAACCTTCGATTCGTCCCGGCTAACTCCGGAAGCTCGTCTGACACCGGACATCCAGCCTGTTTTCCGAACCGGGACGCCGGCGGCCGGCATCGGGAATTTTGAGACGTGAAAGTAAGATAGGAGCCACCATGAAAATGAAGGATATGACATGCCTGGTCACGGGCTCCACCTGTGGCCTTGGAGAGGCGATCGCACGGCTCTTTCTGAGTGAGGGGGCTTCCGTGCTGGTACATGGGTTAGCCGGTTCGCTAGCCTGGGATACCGGAAGCTACGCACAGAGTCATCTTGCGTATGGCGATCTGTCCGACACCGACACGCCGCGGCGGCTGGTGGAGGCGGCGCTGGACCGCTTCGGACGGCTGGATGTGCTGGTGAACAATGCCGCGAATATAGACCGCGCCAACGCGGCGAACACTACAGCGGCGGTATTCGACCGCATGATGGCCGTGAATGTCCGGGCGCCTTTTCTGCTATGCAAAGAGGCGTTTCCGGCGCTGAAGCAGAGCGGCGGCTGCATTCTGAATATCGGTTCCATCAACGGATACTGCGGGCAAGCGGACCTGCTGCCGTATAGCATTTCCAAGGGCGCGCTGCAAACGCTATCGCGCAACCTGGCCGACGCCTGGGCGGCGCACCGTATTCGAGTGAACCACTTTGTGTTAGGTTGGGTGCTCACTCGAAACGAATATGACCGTAAGCTGCTGGATGGGATGGAGGCGAATTGGCACCTCAACCCACCGGCGGACTCCGTACCATTCGGAACCATGACTACGCCCGAAGCCATCGCCGCGGCCGCGCTCTACTGGTGCTGCCGAGACAGTTGGCCGCTGTCGGGAAACATAATCGAACTGGAACAGTTTCCTTTGGCCGGGCGCAATCCTCCTAAGCGTGGTTCACGGTAGTCGTTTACAGCAGAGGGGCGAGCGTCGCCGGGGCTGAGGCCATGAGTGCGATCTTGTTCGCATGGGTTCGACCGAGGCAGAATGCTCTAATCGGAGCCACGACCGTAAGGGAGTGATTGCCTGCAAGGAGCACCGAATCTCGCGATCAGCGGCTTTAATTGGGCGCTACCGTTGGCCGCCGATTTGCCGCAGCGCCGCGGCCGCCTGGAGCCTTACGTTAACGCCGGTGCTATTGGCAGCCTGCCGCAAGTAAGTGACCGGCGATCCCTGCTAGCAACTGGCGGGAACGTCTCTTGCATCGGAAACCGGCCTATCGCGAGCCGAAGAGAGCCGGCTGAAAGCCGGCTGCAGCCATGATTGGCTGCCCCACAAAGCGGGCCGGCCCTACTATGGCAGACACGGTCACCAGCGCTGATGCACTTGGCTCTTGATCCGGTCCTCGTAGATTCGCCGAACTGCGTTCATCGTCTGTTCTGTTAGTGCGGGTAAGTCCGAGGCCGCGCAGTTATCCGCCACTTGCGCCGGCCGTTTCCCGCCCGGAATCGCGCATGTCACTGCGTCGAACATCAGAATCCACCGCAGCGCGAACTGCGCCATGCTTACTCCGTCCGGAAGCAGACTGCGCATCTGGTCCACCGCGGCGAGACCCCCTTCGAAATCCACGCCCGAAAACGTCTCGCCTACATCGAACGCCTCACCGTGGCGGTTGAAGCTGCGATGATCGTCCGCCGCGAATTGCGTATCGTGGTTCAACTTGCCGGTGAGCAGTCCGCTCGCCAGCGGAACGCGCGCCAGAATGCCCACGCGCTTGCGCTTCGCCTGCTCGAAGAACAAATCGGCCGGACGCTGGCGGAAGCAGTTGAAGATAATCTGCACCGTCTGCACGTTCGGGTATTCCAGCGCTTTGAGCGCCTCTTCCACGCGCTCTACGCTGACGCCGTAGAACCGGATCTTGCCCGCTTCCACGAAGCGATCCATGGCGCCGAACAACTCGGGCCGGTAGTAAACGTCCGTGGGCGGGCAATGCAGTTGCACCAAATCGAGGCAATCGGCGCCGAGGTTCCGCAGACTGTCTTCGATGAACGCGCCGATGTTCTTCTGGTTATAGCCATCGGCCGTGTGCGGGGAAAGGCGCCGTCCGGCCTTGGTCGCGACGACGATTTGTTCCTTCCGCTCGCGCTTTAGTTCGGCGATCAAACGTTCGCTGCGGCCCATGCCGTACACGTCGGCCGTATCGATGAAGTTGACGCCGCAATCGACGGCCGCGCGCAAGGCGGCCATGGATTCCGCGTCATCCACGCTGCCCCACGCGCCGCCGATGGCCCAGGCGCCGAAGCTAATCTCGGAAACTTTCCAACCCGTTCGTCCCAATTCGCGATAGTTCATGCAGGCCGCACCACAAAGTAAGGTTGATTCGCGCGGTTGGCGTCGAACCCGGGATAGAGCCACACCTGCTCCGGCCCTTGCCGGATTTCAAAATAGTATTGCAGGGGGAACGGCGAATCGGTGTAACCTGGCGGAATCGCCGCGCCATGCACACTGCCTTGCCGCGCCAGGTCCACAACTTCGAAGCGCTCCGCCTGATCCAAGTGCCGGTACCACAGCCGTACCGACAGCCGCGCCGACGCCGTGGCAGGCGCAGTCAGCTCAATGGGCAGCGCCGCCGCGCGGCGGAACGCAGCCGGCTTGTGGCTGCAATTAAGAACGCCTCGCGATGGCCGGCCCAGCGCCGCGGCGATGGCCGATTTCGCGGAGCCCTGCTGCGGAGCGGGCGCCGGGCTCTCCAGCTTCGCAGCCATATCCGCGATATCGCTGTCGATCGCCGGCAACCGGTCCAGCCAATGCCCCCGCAGCCACGGCTGCTCGCCCACCGTGAGATCGCTCACGTAAACGCCGCGCGCGCTTTCGGCCATCTGCGCCCAAATATCCCGCGCATGGCGATACATCTTCAACGCCTCTTCAAGCGCCGCACGGTCGCCGGTGCGTTCATGGATACCGTACAGCACGCCGCTGCGAAACCGCGCCGCGAAGAAGCGGCCCAGCGCCGCCTGGATGCCGATGTCAATCGCCAAACGCCGGAACTGGGGTGTTTCCTGCGCCGTCTTCTGCGCCGCGGTCTGCGCCAGTTGTGTGGCCGCCGTTTGCGCCAAATCCTCCAGCCACTGCGCCACTTCCACCGGAGAATACTTGCCGCTGCGCTCGCCTTTGACTAACTCGTCCGCGAAGCCATTCACGGTGGAAAACATCTGCGGGTCGAAGGGGCTGGCGTTGCCGAACGTCTTTGGCGACGGCGTATCGGTATACGGATTGTTCTTCCGCGCGTCCACCATCGGCTGCGCCGTATACATCTCCGGCCAATACGTATTGTTCGCCGCCGAAGGGCCGTGCGTGCTGGTGATCATGGGCAGAATCCGGCTGGCGCTTTCGAGCGCTTTTTCCGCGCCCTGCGAATTTGTGCGCGCGTCCGGATCGTACAGCGCCTGGCCCCACACGCGATAGGTGTGCAGATATTTCTGCCAGTCCCACCGCGGATTGAGCGACGCGTCGGCATACCCGCAGCGTCCGCCGGGCTTGCCCGATCCGCGCCGTCCCTTGAATGAGAGCGGCTCCATGATCTCCGCGCCGTCGCTGCCGCAGATAGCGAACGCGCGCGAATACGCGGCGGCGGTGAGCGGGTCGCCCCACAGCAGCATCCGTTGCGTGCCCGGCCACACGCGATGCAGCACGCCGTATTTGCGGTCTTCGCGCAACAGATCGGCATAGCTATACCGCGTGAAGCTGCGCGTGCCGGTGCTCAGCGCCATCAGCCCGGTGCGCTCGCCATGCGGCATTTCCTGCTCGCGAATCGCCGTCTGATGATACGGCATGCCCATGTGCTCCGCCCAGAATTTCGGCGAAACCTTCACCGGCATTCCGGTGGCCAGCGCCACATCGATCATTTTCTGGTCGATGCCCTTGGCGTGCATGTCGATTTCGAGTTTGCGCCCCGAACGCACCACGCCATCGAACACCGTCTTCCAGAAATCGTAGCTGCCCTCGGCCACGCCGCTCTCGCCATGGACGCGAAACGTCACGCCCGAAATCGCCGGGCACGCGCGCAGCAGCGCGGCCAGCGCATCGCGGCAGTATGGCCCGTGAGTCTGCGCCGTCAGCCCCTCGATGGTGTAATTCGCGTGCGGGCTGTTGGCCCATTCGTAGCCGTGCATCCACAGGCCCAACTGAAAGTGGAGGCCGTGCGCCACGGCCTGCTCCGATATGTACTTCAGCGTTTCCAAGTTGCGGTCGCGCTCCGCATCCGGCAAGCCCACGGCGCGCACGTTGTAACCCGGCACAGTCAGCAGGAACGGGTACGCAAACACGAAGTAACAGTCGGTAACTTCACGCAGGAAATCGTAGCCGATGCCCAACGCCAGTTGGAAGCGGTTGAACCGCTGCGCGGCCAGCATGGAAAAATACGCCGGCCACATCTCGCGGTCGTTGAACCAGGGCTTGTCCTCCACGTCGCTGACGAACAGCCGCATCATGCTGCGAACCTGGTTGAACGGCTGGTCCGCCGCGGCCGCGCTTCGCACCAGCGGACCCGCGGCCGCTAAGCCAACCAAAAAATCGCGCCGGGCTATTTTTAGGAGTTCTGTCTTCATGGTCCCTCACAGCGGCAACGCCGCAAACAGCTTCTTGGAAGCGCCTGCCACCCGCAGCGGATTCCGCAGCGCCCTCCCAAAACCGTCGAACTGCACCTGCATCACGTCGCCATCCTGCAGCGTGACGCCCTCGCCGAAGCTGAATGCATCGGCGCCGAAATAATGCACGTGCACATCGCCGGGACGCCGGTGCCCCGCGTGCTTGAAGTGATGATGCTCCAGATTCGCCAGGCTGTGCGACATCGCCGCGTCGCCGCTGCGGATCCGCTTCCGCCAGATGGCTGCGCCGCCGCGCTCAATCGACACTTCGCCCGCCACCGAGCCGAACTCCGGGTCCACCACCAGTTCCGGACCGATGGCGCACGTCATCAACTTCGAAGCCGCCAGGTTCAGGTAGTTTCGCTTCTCGAAGCGGTGGTCGGAAAACTCATTGCCCTGCGCCATGCCGACCCGCCGCGGCGCGCCGTTGGAATCGATCACGTAGATGCCCGCAATTTCCGGCTCTTCGCCGCCATCTTCCGCGTGCGGCGGAATATCGAGCGGCTCGCCGTGCGCGCGCAGCACCATGCCGCTGCCTTTGTAGAACCACTCCGGAGGCGCACCGATTTCGCCCGCCGCCGGCCGGCCGCCTTCCACGCCCAGTCGATACATGCGCATGCTATCGGTAGGCGTTTCGGCTTCTGTAGGACGGGCCTCCTGGCCGGTCCACGCGCCAGAGGCGCGCTCCACGCTGGCGGTTTGGTCCACGCGCGCAGCGGTTTGGTCCACGTGCGCCGCCGTTTTGTCCGCGTGCGCAGCCGTTTTGTCCACGCGCGCAACGGTTTGCTCCATAGAGCTTGCATGCATGGCATCGCGATTCTTCGCGCTCGCCATATGCGTGAGCCCCGTGCCGCTCACCAGGCAGCGCGCGGCCTCGGCGGGGTGATCCATCGCCGGCAGAATGCGCCAGTCGGATGCGCCCAGGTAGACCGCATCGTAGTCGAGCGCTTCCTGCGTCACGGAGCTTTCCACCACGGCGCTAAGCGACGCTCTGCCATCGAGCGCCAGTTGCGCGAAGGCGTAGATGGATTCGCCGCCGCGCAGCAGCGCGATGGACCCGTCGCTCACCACGCCCGTGCGGCGTCCGCCATGAACGTGCCGGATCTGAATGAGCCTCATTGGCGATTGCTCTCGCGCGCCGCTTCCGCCACCGCCGAAAAATCGCGGTCGCCCCAGCCGCGCTTGTCCGCCTCGCTGAAGCGGTCCAGCGCCGCCGCCGCGGTTCGAAGCGCCACGCCGTGACTCTGCGCCTCTTGCGAGGCGTAGCGCAAATCTTTTTGCATCAGATGGAGCGCGAAGTTGACGTCGTAAATGCGCTCCGTCATGCGTTGCGAGAGCGCCTTCACCAGCGGACTCCCCGGCGCGCCGTTTCTCAAAACGTCCAGCGCCGCCTCGCGGTCAAGCCCGCTCCGTTCGATCACAGCCACCGCTTCGGCCAGCGCCGCCGTCTGCACGCCGCACATGAAATTGTTGATCAGCTTCATGCGCGCGCCGCTGCCCACCGGGCCCAGATGCACAATGCCGCGGCTCAGCGCCTTCAATACGGGCCGCGCGCGATCCAGCGTTTCGGCTTCGCCGCCCACCAGAAACAGCAGCTCGCCCGACGCCGCATGGCCCTTGCTGCCCGTCACCGGCGCATCTATAAACTCGCAGCCGGCGGCGTGAACGGTTCCCGCCAGCTTCACCACCCAGGCCGGCGAAAGCGTGCTGCATTCCACCGCAATCGCGCCCAGTTTCGCGCCATGCAGCGCGCCGGCCTCGCCCAGCCACACTTCGTGCGAGGCATGGTCGTCGGCCAGCATCGCCACAATGATATCCGCATCTTCGGCGGCCTCGCGAGGCGACTGCGCCAGCCGCGCGCCGCTCTTCACCGCCTCCGCTGCGCGATCCGCGTTCCGGTTATACACGGCCAGCGGAAAGCCTGCCTTCAATAGTTGCCCCGCCATGCCCGAACCCATGGCGCCCAATCCGACTAGTGCGACCTTTTGCATGTAATCCTTTACATTGAACAGTATGCCCGAAAAGCCCGAGCGTCGTTGGGGAATCGCCGGCGGGGAACGTCGCAGGCCAGATCGCATACCATGGGCCCGCGCCACTGGCGCGCGCCGTCGGGGAATCGCCGGCGGCGAAGGTCGCAGGCCAGGTCGCATACCATCGGCCGGCGCCAGTGGCGCGCATCGTTGGGGAATCGCCATCCTCATCGGCGCCGCCATTGCCATCAGCTACTTCGACCGCCAGACGCTGCCGGTGGCCATCAACGCCATCCAGCGCGAGATTCCCATCTCCAACACGCAATTTTCGCAGCTCCAAGCCGCATTTCTGACCGCCTACGCTATCATGTACGCGGGCGGCGGCCGGCTGATCGACGTGCTGGGCGTGCGCACAGGCTTCGCTCTTATCATGGCGTGGTGGTCGCTGGCATCCGCGAGCCACGCCCTCGCCAGCGGATTTCGCCCGCTTGCCGCCAGCCGATTTCTTCTCGGGATGGGCGAGGGCGGCGGATTCCCGGCCGCCACCAAGGCCGTCGCCGAATGGTTCCCCGTGCGCGAGCGTTCCACGGCGATGGGCATCATCAACGCCGGCACGGCCGTGGGCGCGGTGGCTGCCCCGCCGTTGATCGCGATCATTCTCGCCACGTTGAGCTGGCGCTGGGTTTTCGCGCTTTCCGGCGCCGCGGGCCTGCTTTGGACACTCTGGTGGATGCGCGCCTACTTTACGCCCGCCAAAGTGGCGCAAGAGCGCGAGCCGGCCATCCCGTGGCTCCACTTATTGGGTAACACGCAAGTACAGGGACTGGTATTCGCGAAGTTCCTGAGTGACGCCGCATGGTACTTCTACCTTTTTTGGCTGCCGAAGTATCTTTACGATGCGCGCGGCTTCGACACCAAGCAGGTCGGCTATTATGCGTGGATTCCCTACGCCGCGTCGGGCGTCGGCAGCATCGCCGGCGGATGGTTTTCGAGCCGCCTGATCGAGCGGGGCCGCTCGGTGAACTTTGCGCGCAAGGTTGCCCTGGGCGCAAGCGCCGCGCTGATGCCGTGGATCTTCTTCGTGACTCACGCCCCGGTTCACTTCGCCATCGTGCTCTTCAGCGTTGCGTTTTTCGGCCAACAATCGTGGTCGACATTAGTCATGATTCTTCCCACCGATCTGTTTCCCCGCGGGGCGGTAGGGTCGGTAGCGGGCTTAGTAGGATTCGGCGGAGCGATAGGCGGCGTAGTCTTCGGATTAGTCGCCGGCTACTTACTCGACCATGGCTTCGGCTACGGCCCGGTCTTCGCTCTGGTGAGTAGCTTTCATGTGGCAGCCTTTTGCGTAATACTCGCCACAGTCCGAAAAGTACCAACTTAGTAGGTGTGTGTACCGCCTCTGCCGCCTGTGCCGCCCGTGGCGCACGCACTCATGCGTGCAGCGTTCACACTCGTGTGAACGCGCTTCGGTCGCCACGCCAAGAGGGGAGTCGCTTTTGAACCCATTCAAAAAGTCCTTGACAAGCAGTCCTCATCCCTCCATACTAATCTTGAACGCGTTCAAATATGCCGATTTCCAAGCCCACCCCGAAAGCCGAAGACACCAGTCTCCGCATCCTGACCGCCGCGCTCGGCCTCTTCCGCGACGAGGGCTTCGATAGCGCCACTATGCGGGATATCGCTGTGAAAGCCGGCGTTGCCGCGGGCGCCGCCTATTACTATTACCCGTCCAAGGATGCCATTGTCATGGCTTTCTACCAGCGCTCGTGCGAGGAGATGCAGCCGCAGCTCGAAGCGGCCCTGGGGAACGCCGCCGGCCTGGAAAAGCGGCTGCGCGAGCTGATTCGGGTGAAGCTGGAATACTTCGCGCCCAATCGCGGCGTGCTGCGCGCGCTGTTGCGAAATGGCGCCGACCCGAAGCACCCGCTCTCCCCATTCAGCGCGGATACAAAGGCGATTCGAGACATCGATCTCGCGTGGTTTGGCCGCATCCTGGCGGACTGCGGAATCCGCATACCCAAGGACCTGGAACCCCACATGCCCGGCGTGTTGTGGTTCTTCCAGATGGGCGTCATCTTCTTCTGGGTCATCGACGATTCGCCAGGTCAGGCCCGGACCATGCGCCTGCTCGATCTGGGCTCGAGGATTGTCGCTCGGCTGCTGCAGCTCTCCACGCTGCCGCTCACGCGTCCGTTGCGAAAAACGGCTCTCGAGCTGATCCGGATCGTGGAAGGAGATACAGCGTGATCCGGCACTGGCGCTGGCTTGTGGGCCTCTTGTTGGCCGGGTTTCTGCTTGGCGGCGGAGTCCTGTTGCTTCGCAGCGGCATATACGGATTGACGCTCTTCATTCTGATGCCGGTGATTCTGGGAGGCCTGGGCGCGTGGTGTGTGCGGGCTCAGACGACAAATGTCGCGGTCGTGGCCGGTGGCTGCGCGGTACTATTGGCAAGCCTTGGATGGCTGGCTCTGGGGCAGGAAGGCGCGCTATGCATTGCCATGTCTTTGCCGCTTTCGCTTCCGTTGGGCTGTTTGGGTGGCTTTCTGATCTATCATTTCCAGCCCGGCCGCCTTCAAGCGGGCGCCACGATGCTGCTGCTATTGCCGGCCGGCACGTTCGGCTGGGATGTCAATGCCAGGCCGCCGGTGTTCGAAGTGCGGTCGTCAATCGAAATCTCAGCTTCACCCGAACGGGTTTGGAAAAACGTAGTGACTTTTTCGGAGCTGCCGGAACCGCGGGAGTGGTATTTCCAAATAGGTCTCGCCTATCCGAAGCGGGCGCGCATCGAAGGATCGGGCCCAGGGGCGGTGCGCTACTGCGAGTTCTCCACGGGTCCGGTCGTAGAGCCGATAGAGGTTTGGGACGAACCAAGTCTTCTGCGGTTCCGCGTGACCGACAACCCCGCGCCGATGCATGAATGGAGCCCTTACGCGCAAGTATTGCCCAAACACTTGCACGGCTATTTGGTTTCAAAGCAGGGACAATTCCGGCTTACTTCTTTAGGACCGAACCGGACCTTGCTCGAAGGAACAACCTGGTACCAGCACGGGTTGTGGCCGGCGGAATATTGGCGACTGTGGTCGGACGCAATTATTCATCGGATTCACTTACGCGTCTTGAGTCACATCAAGGCATTGTCTGAGGCGGAGAACTAATTTCTCAAGTCTTCCGCGCAAACGCGCCAATCAACATCGGTCCCACCACGCACCCTCCAACCGAGGCTGCTTCGTCGCGCAGGCGATCCGCCAGGGTTTCGATATCGATTTCGTCGGCGGCCGCCAGCCCCATCGCTTCCATGCGGGGAAGCAGAGTCCGCACCGTCTCGGCGAACCATTCGTGCATGATGCTGGCCGGTCCCCCACCTATGGCGCATTCGCCACGGCATTGGGGCTCAGCGAGTCCTGCATCGAGCAGAAGCTGATATAGCCGCATCCCGACATCGGCTTGGGGCGTTGCGCGAGTAAAGAACTCAACGATCGACTGCAGCGTTCGGTCTCGCAGAGGTTTGGGAGGGCAACTGGGAATGAACCGCGAGAGATCGTAGTCCTGCATCGCGATAATCCCGTCCGGACGCAGAAAGCCGGCCGCACGCCGAACAATCGCTGCCGGGTCGGCCGTGTGAATCAGAATCAGACGTCCGGTAACCGCATCGAACGGCGCTTCCGGCAGATAATCCGCCACATTCGCTTCTTCGAAAACCGCGTGATGCAAGCCTTCCGCCACGGCGCGGCCACGCGCAATCTCGAGCGCCGACGGATCGATATCGAGTCCGGTGACATGGCCGCCCGGGCCTACCATGCGCGCGGCGATCAGTGAAACTTCCCCCACGCCGCAACCTAGATCGAGCACGCGCATTCCCGGCCCGATTCCGGCGCGCTCAAAGAAGTCACGAGTCAGCGGATTCAAAGCTTGCGCCTGCACTGAGAGTCTGCGCCGCTCATGGTCCGTGTGACCCATGAGGTACGCCGTTGAAGGTGTGGACATAACTCAAATCAGTATATACGATACAGATCCGGATCTATTACGCCCGTGCCCGCCGCAGATACGCCAGTAGTTGATATCCCAGCACCACCGCAGCCAGCAGCGCCGCGATCGCCCACGTCACGTCTCCCAGCACCGCGTCCATCGCCATCACGCGGTCGCTGAAAATCCGCCCGACCGAGATATATATGGCCGCTCCCGTGATTTCACCCAATGAGTCCCAGAAAATGAATTGGCGCCACGGATAGCTCGCAGTGCCGCTCGCCAAATTGATCCACGGACCCAGAGGGCTTAGCAGCCAGCGAGTGATGAAGATGCCCGGCCCGCCCCACGCTCTCGCCTTCGCCTCTACTGCTTGCAGATCCACGCCCTTGCCGAACCAGCGGCTCAGTTTGGTCACCGCGGCCTGCCCTCCCCATCGGCCGATCGCATAGCCCGCCTGGTCGCCCAGGATGGAGCCCGCGCTGGCCGCGCCGATCACCCACCAGAGGCTCATCGCGCCTTGCGCTACCATCGACCCGGCGACAATCAGCAGCAGCGTAATGGGCAGCGGCACTCCCACCGCCGCGATCGCGACGACTACGAAAAGCGCCGGCGCGCCGTATTGCGAAACCGCCGAGAGCAGTTGATCGTTCATCGCGGTTGGTTGCCCGAGGCGTGCGCAGCCGCGTCAACCGCCCGCTGCAGTTGCGTCATCAGCTCGGGGACCGGGCGTTTCAGGTCGTGCGCAATGTGGCGTATCGATCGCCGGTCATGCGGCTCCGGTTGCAGCCCGATCGCCTGGAACAGCACCGGGGCGGGGACATGACGCGTATGGGCAATGAATGGGATGGACATCCACGCGCGTATCGGCTCATTTGCGGAATGGATCTGCCGCGCCTGCCTGCCGGCCCTGTAGGCGAAGACGAAAGTGCCGGTAATCGCAAGCAGGAAGGCGAGCCCAAGAACCAGCACGCGCCGCCACGGTTTTCCCACACCTCAATATAGCGCCCACTCATGGCGCGGGCCCGTGGCCTGCCCTGTCCCGAGCCGCTCATAGCGCTCGGCGTTCAGGCGGCAAGCCGAGAGTGAGGGCTGCTCGCTTCACCAGCCTGGCCAGCCCAACCCTCCAATCCCCCCAGTTCAGCCATCTTCCCCCGCCATATCAATCACTTACCCGATTTTCCTTGCATTCGCCTGCTATCCTCGAATTAGAGAGATGGTGCGCCGCCTTACCCCCCAAATCGCCCTGGCCCTCATTCTCCTTGCCACAGCTCTCATCCGCATCCGCCTGCTCCCCATCCCGCTGGAGCGCGACGAAGGCGAATATGCTTACGCCGGCCAGCTCATTCTGCAAGGCATCCCGCCGTACAGCGTCGCGTCCAATATGAAGCTTCCGGGGACTTACGCCGCGCACGCCGTAATCATGGCCATCTTCGGCCAAACCATCGCCGGTATTCATTTTGGACTCCTGCTGGTCAACGAAATCACCATCCTGCTGGTCTATTTCCTCGGCAAGCGTCTGTTCGGAGACATCGCCGGAATCGCCGCCGCCGCCGCGTACGCCTCGCTTTCCCTCAGCCCGGATGTGGGGGGAACCGCCTCGCACGCCACCCATTTCGTCACCCTGTTCGCGCTCGCTGCGACTGTGCAGTTGCTCCGGCGCCCCGGCGCTGCCTTCTGGCCCGGCATACTCTACGGACTCGCCTTCCTCATGAAGCAGCACGGCGTTTTTTTTATGCTTTTCGGCGCGCTGTATCTCGTCCGTCACCGCTCCACCCTGCGCACACTCGCCACGTTTGCCGGGGCCGCCATCCTGCCTTATGCCCTAACCTGCCTCATCCTGTGGCACGCCGGCGTGTTCCCCAACTTCTGGTTCTGGACGGTCACCTATGCTCGCGCTTACGCCGCGCGGGTTCCGCTTTCAACCGGTGTCGCCTATCTACGCTCGACAATTCAAGACATTTGGGCCGCCAGTCCGGCTCTGTGGGCGATTGCCGCATTGGGTTTGTTCCGCGTTTTTTGGATGCGCGAAACCCGCCCGCGCGCGGCCTTCGCCTTGGCTTTCCTGGCATTCTCCTTCGCCACGGCCTGTCCGGGTTTGTTATTCCGCGAGCATTACTTCATCCCCATGCTGCCGGCCGTAGCGCTGCTGGCGGGCGCCGCGGTTCAGTGGGGCGGCCAATCCTGGCTGCCGCCGACTTTCAGCCGGCGCGCTTCGTTCGCCGACGCCGCCGGAGGCGTTCCAACCAGAGACCGCTCGCCGCTCGCCCGCAATCTGCTTGCTTACTGCGTCTTCGCCGCCGCCGTCGCCTATCCCTTCTTCGCCGAGCGGCAGGTGTACTTCTCAATGACCCCGGTCCAGGTTGCGCGTGAGATCTGGGGCGACAACCCATTCCCCGAAGCGATTTCCGCCGCCTGCTACATCCGCCAACGTACTTCGCCTGACACGCCCATCGCCGTCCTCGGCTCAGAGCCCGAAATCTACTTCTACGCGCATCGTCACTCCGCCACGCCTTACATCTACATGTACGGTCTGATGGAGCCGCAGCCGTACGCCCTCAAAATGCAGAACGACGTAATCCGCGATATCGAAACCACCCGCCCGGAGTACATCGTCGATGTCGACGTGTCAACCTCCTGGCTGATGCGCGACAATTCCGACACCCGCATTTTCGACTGGTGGGACGATTACCAGACCCGGCACTACGAATTAGCCAAGTCTATCAATGACCTCTCCATTTACAAGCGCAAGCCGTAAGACAGGCCTCCCGGCCTGTCTCCGCGCACATATGACCTCTAAATTGACCGGCGCATTCCGTCTGCTCCGGGCATGCTCAGCGCGCTCCGGAAACTCGCCGCAACTCATCGATTCTGGTGAGCGGTTTTGCGGGCGTCAATCTCGCGCGAGAACCGAAGCGCGTTCACACGATTGTGAACGCTGCACGCATAAGTGCGTGCGCCACGCCAAGCTACAATGGCATTTGCGCCTCCGAATCCCGACCCTCCTCTTATCTCTGACTTGGCTTGGTTCCGCACAACAGCAGCCTGCGCAACCACCGCCCCAATCCCCCGCGCCCCCAGCCCAAACCGTGGTGGTCACCGGAACCTATGAGCCTCTGACACTCGACGAAACCGACCGCTCCCTCAGCTTGCTGAATGCGCGCGGCGCCCAACTCGTGCTCGACACACTGGCCGATCTGCTGCGGCTCGATCCCTCGCTCGATCTGCAAGAGCGTGCCCCCAACGGCGTCCAGACCGATCTATCCATCCGCGGCGGCAGCTTCGGCCAGACGCTGGTGCTGCTGAATGGCATGCGGCTCGACGACGCGCAATCCGGCCATCACGATATGGATATCCCCGTGCCGCTCGATGCGGTTTCGCGTATCGAAGTGCTGCAAGGCTCGGGTTCTACAATGTACGGCTCGGATGCCATGGCGGGCGTGATCAACGTCATCGCCGAGCCGCCCACCGATGGCCTCGAGATTCGCCTGCGCACGGCCGTGGGCAGTTTCGGGACCAACCAGCAGCGCGTTTCCATCGCCGATACCTTCGGCGATCTCTCCGAGCAGCTCAGTTTCTCGCGCGATTTCTCCACCGGCTTCATTCCCGACCGCGATTACCGCAACCTGCAGTTCGCCTCCACCACTCTCTACAAATCGAGCCTGGGCGCAAGCAATCTCACGCTCGCCTACATGGATCACCCCTTCGGCGCCG
Organism: Bryobacterales bacterium; assembly: GCA_003135055.1. Classification (GTDB taxonomy): domain Bacteria; phylum Acidobacteriota; class Terriglobia; order Bryobacterales; family Bryobacteraceae; genus PALSA-243. The sequence continues at coordinate 44,531 of PLDF01000498.1, forward strand.
ACCAGTTCTACGGCCCCTATCCCTCGTGGGAGGACACTAAGACCTGGTGGCTCGGCTTCAATCAGGCGCTCGGCGAGGATACCGAGGCCAGCTTCGCCTATCGGCGCCACAGCGACCTTTACGTGCTGTTCCGCGACGATCCATCCATCTATACCAACCACCATTCCGACGAAAGCTATCAGGCGGCCTTGCGGCGGCATAAGAAGCTCGCGGCCAACACCACGCTCTCTTACGGCTTCGAGGGCCTGCACGAATCCATCGTCAGCAATAATCTTGGCGACCACGCGCGCAGCCGCGCAGCGGTTTACGCCGCCATCGATTTCCGCGCCCTCAAGCGCTTTTCGCTGTCGCTTTCGGCGCGCGAAGAGTTCTATAGAATATATTCCGGCGAGTTCTGCCCCACTCTCGCCGGCGGCTATTGGCTGTCGCCGAAATTCAAGCTGCGCGCCTCAGCCAGCCGCGCTTTCCGCGTCCCCAGCTATACCGACCTCTACTATTCGGACCCCAGCAACCTGGGCAACCCGAACCTGCTCCCGGAGCGCGCCTGGACTTACGAGGGCGGCATCGATTGGAACCCCGGCGGACGCGTCAGCGCCGGCGCGACGGTGTTCCAGCGGCGCGAGCGCGATGGCATCGACTACTACCGCACCTCGCCCACCGCGCTCTGGCAGGCCATCAATATCGATAGCCTCAACTTTACGGGCGTCGAAAGCTCGCTACGCTTCGCGATCTCGCGCAACCAGACGCTCGACCTGCGGTACACCGGGCTGGTGGGCACGCAGAACACCGTCCCGCTGATCGAGACCAAATACAACTTCAACTATCCCAGCAGCTCGGGCGTAGTGGCATGGCAGGCGTCGCTGCCCGGCCAGATCCTGCTGCGCACGCGCATCGGCGCGCTCAACCGCGTCTCGCAGAACCCTTACGCGCTGTGGGATGTCTACGCAGCCTGCTCGCGCGGCAAAGTACACCCGTTCATGCAGATCGCCAACATCACCAACACCGGGTACCAGGAGATTCAGGGCGTGCAGATGCCGGGACGCAGCGTTATGGGCGGTTTGGAATTCCTGTGGCGCGGGCGTTAAGATGTAGGACAGGCCTCCCGGCCTGTCTTTGCGATATGCCGAACGCCCTCGACCGTTGCCGTGTGTGTTGCCCGCGAGGCAGACAGGCCAGGATGCCTGTCCTACTCTTCGCGGCCATACTGACGCTCGCCAGCGCCGCTTTCGCCCAACGGCCCGAGTTGGGCCAGCTTGACGCCAGCCCCACGCTTTTCACCGTCATGGCGGCCGTCAACGCCGCGGGTTACGACTCGCAGATCGATTCGACCAACAATCATCCGCTGCGCAAAGCGGTACGCGATGAGCTGGCCAAGAAGAGTATTCCGTCGCTCGTCCCCCTCAAGGCATTCTTCGCCAAACACCCGCAGATTGACCCCTACATCTCCTTCGCCATCACCTGCGACGGGCCGCCCAAGTTCACAATCAACAAGAAGGAAATCGAGGTGCCGCCGGACGTCGTTCCTCTGGAACGCCTCACGCCGCTGCTCGCCGCCTTTTATAAGGAGGCCGGCATCGAAGACCTCTGGCAGCGCTCGCAGCCCGCCATCAATCAGTACATTGAGCGCTATCACAGGCCGGTGGTGGATGCGGTGTTGCAGGTCAACGTTTACCTGCGGCAGCAGACGTCCGGGCTTTCCCGCAGCCGTTTTCAAATCCTCCTTGAGCTGCTCGGCGCGCCCAATCAGGTGCAGATGCGCAGCTATGGGTTCCTCTACACCGTGGTCGTCACGCCATCGCCGGAACCGCGGATTTTCGATATCCGCCACGCCTATCTGCACTACCTTCTGGACCCGCTGTCGACGCATTGGGCGGACGTGCTGGAACGTAAGAAGGGAATTGGCGATCACGCTTTCCGCTCGCGCACGCTGAGCGAATCGTTGAAGCAGGATTTTCTTCAGCTCGCCAGCGAGTCGCTGATCAAAGCCGTGGAAGCGCGGCTCGACCACAACCCTGGCTCCGTGCAGAAGTCGCTGCTGCAAGGCTACATTCTTACGCCCTATTTTTCCGAGCAGCTTCCGGTGTATGAGAAGCAGGACTTGGACATGGGTACCTACTACAAGGACATGGTGCAATCCATCGACGTGGTGAGGGAAGAAGATCGGCTTTCCAAGGTGGTCTTCGACTCGGAGATCGCGCCGGCGCACACCGTTCCGGCAGCGGCCCCGCCTCCGCCGCCCTTGACCGGCGCGGCCAAGACGCTTAAAGACGCCGACGACGCATACGATGCGCACGATCTCGATACGGCGAAGAAGCTGTATTTGGACGTGCTCCAGCACGCCGACCTCAAGGACATGCACGCGCAGGCGTATTACGGTTTGGCGCACATCGCCGCGTTGCAGAAGGATCCGGAGACCGCGCAGCGCCTTTTTCTCAAGACGCTGGAGCTTGACCCGCAGCAGCCGCAGACCAAGGCGTATACGCTAATCTATCTGGGTAAACTCGCCGCCGCTTCGGGCGAGGCCGGGCAGGCGGTCAAGTACCTGCAGGATGCCCTGAAGGTGGAAGGCGCGCCGGATAAGGTTCGCGCGGAAGCCCAGAAGACGTTAGCGCAGATTCAGAAATAGCGGAATTTTCAAGGAGCCAAGTCACACATGAAACCAACCATTCTCGCCGTCCTCGCCATCGCCCTGGGCGCCAGCGGCCTGATGGCGCAGCTTAAACCCAAATCCAAGGGCGAAGCCGACGCGATGATCGCGCTCATGGCCGCCGCCAGGAGTGGCGACAACGACGCCACCATCAAGGCCGCGGACGACCTGCTCTCGAAATACGCCGACACCGCATACAAGGCGACTGCGCTGAACATGGAATCGAGCGCGTACCACGGGAAGGGCGACGACGACCACGCGCAAGTCTACGCCGAGCAGGCCGTCAATGCCGATCCCGAGGACTACCAGGCGCCGCTCTTGATCGGCGGGACGCTGGTGCAGCACTCTGGTGAGAACGATTTCAACAATGAAGAGAAGCTCGCTAAGGCCGAGAAATACCTCAACCTCGCTATCGAAAATGCCAAGGCCGCGGCCAAACCGGTTCCTCAAATGCCGGACTCGCAATGGGAGGAGTTCAGGACGAGCCTGATAGCGAAGGCGCATGCCGATCTGGGCCGATTATCCACGCTGCGCAAGAGGCTCGATGCGGCGACTCCCGGCTCGGGCTCCGCGGAAGCGGTCGAGAAATACGATCCGGCGGAGCGCGCAAGGGCGCTCGCATTTAGCGACAACCTCAATCGAGCCCTTCGTGCGGCCGAGGAGCCAAAGTCCTTTGCGAGCATCCGCGGCGACTTTGATTTGTCGGGCTCCGACAGCCACCATTGGAAGACCAGCTTCAAGTTGCCCGATGCCGAAAAGTGCGATTTGATGAGAACCCCGCCGCCGGCCTCCACTTCTGTGTTTGCGTGGACGCTGGCTTGCACGTTCCGCCCTGCGGCAAACGCCGCCGCGGCGGCCAACACCTTTGAAAGGATGGTGAAGTCCGTGCAGTCGGTTCTGAACCTGACTTACCAGCCCGGCGAGCAAGCGGCTTTTATCAGCCAGGTATTCTTCGCCGACCCTTCCAGGCCTGCCTGGAAGCTTTTCGTCGCCAAGATAAGCGATGCCACTATTGGCGTTGCGATCGTGGTTGCGCCATCGGCAGGCGCCGCGCCAAGATCTCCCAACGCAGTGCCGGTTCCCACGGCGTCCACCGCGCTGCCGTCGGAGCCTACGGTTCGGGATGAGGTGGAGAAGATTCGCTCCAGCGATCATGGCGCCATGCCGCCCGCGCAACGCGCCATGGGGACGTCTACAGCTTATGGCCGGACCATAATGACTGTACGAAATTCGACTGCCTATGACCTATCCGTATTCTTCGATGGTTCGGTCGCGAAGAAGCTGACATTGGCCCCAGGCTCATCTCAGGACCTGGACTTGGCCCCCGGAACATTCCGCGTAGCCGGTCGCGTCGCCGCCGCCGATGTGCTTCCGTTTTATGGCGAAGAGACATACGCCGATTCGGCCCGCTACTCAGTAACCTTTTACATTGCGCCATAGACGAAGGCAACCGGACGCCTGTGCGCGAAGACGTTAGTGCAGATGAGAAAAGACCGTAACGGAATTCGAAGGAGTTAGCCACAAATGAAACAAACGATTCTTGCCGGCCTCGCGATCGCCTTGAGTGCCACGTGCCTCATGGCGCAGGTTAAAATCAAATCCAAGGGCGAAGCCGAGGCATACAACGCGCTGGCAAAAGTCGCCGGGGCTGGCGACAGCGATGCGACCATCAAGGCAGCGGATGACTTTCTCACGAAGTACGCCGACACCGCACTCAAGTCGGCCGCGCTGGACATGGAGGCCAGCGCGTACCACGATAAGGGCGACGACGACCACGCACAGGTCTACGCGGAGCAGGCCATGCAGGCCGATCCCAAGGACTTCCAGGCGCCGCTTTTGATCGCCGAGACGCTGGTATCGCATACTCGCGAGAACGATCTCGATAAGGAAGAGAAGCTTACCAAGGCTGAGAAGGATCTCAACCTGGCGATTGAGAACACCAAGGCCGCTGTCAAGCAGAATCCCGGGCTTTCCGACGCGAAGTTTGAAGACATTAAGAAAGTTCAGATTGCGAAAGCGCAGGCCCTCATGGGCAAATTGTTCATTCTCCGCAAGAAGTTCGGCGACGCCATCACGAACTTGCAGGCCGCCACCGAGGCCGACCCACAAGAACCGGCATATTTCGTATACCTGGCTTCTGCCCAACTACAGGCAGGCAAGAACGATGATGCGATCGCCACCTGCGATAAGCTGCTGGCGCAGCCCAACCTGCCCGCGCAAGTCAAGCCATACGCCACGGGGATTCGCAACGATGCCCTTAAGGCCAAAGGCGCAGCGGGCAAGCTGTAGTGTCCCCTGCCATCCCAAAGTGGGGCGGACCCCCTGGTCCGCGCGCGACCCGCTGGTCGCGCTCAGTGTCGCGCTCTAGTTCCGTGACCGTGTGGCTTCGTGCTCTTGGGGAAAATCACTCCCTTACGGTCGCGGCTCTGATCGCAGCCGGGCCCAGAGGGCGCCCCGTCGGCAAGCGGTTCCACCGTAGCACCGAATCTCGCGGTCACGGTACTGGGTCGCGCTCTTGCGCTCATTCTCACCTCTTACCCGGTACAGGAAACTAGTCTCCCGGCATGCGCGCGGATCTGGCATCGTTGGAGGCGAGAGCCGGATACCGCTTTTCCAAGCCGGAGTTGCTGCGCCGCGCGCTCACCCACAGCTCTCTGGCCAATGAGATTTGCGCCGGCCCGGGCTCTCCGTTGAACGATAACGAGCAGCTCGAGTTTCTGGGCGATTCCATTCTGGGATTCCTGGTAGCCGAAGCGCTGGTCTCGCGGTACGCGGAATCGCGCGAAGGCGAGCTTTCGCGCATCAAGGCGCATCTGGTGAGCGCCGCGCACCTGCACGGGGTGGCGCGCCGCCTCGATATCGGCAGCCATTTGGAGTTGGGGCGCAGCGAGGAGATGAGCGGCGGCCGCGCCAAGAAAACCCTGCTGGTGGATGCGCTCGAAGCCTTGATCGCGGCCATCTATTTGGACGGCGGAGCGGAGGCGGCGCGCGCTTTCATCACCGCCCACGTGATGGATGCGCCGTTTGCCGGCGATGCCGACTCCGACACCGATATCCAACCGGCGATGAAGAACTTCAAGAGCGCGCTGCAGGAGATGGCGCAGTCGCTCAAACTGCCGCCGCCGCGTTACGTAATCTTGCGCGAGCGGGGTCCGGAGCATTCCAAGACGTTCACCGTCGAAGTGCGCGTGGGGAAGGACCATATGGCGCAGGCGGAGGGCCGGACGAAGAAGGTCGCTTCGCAACGCGCCGCCAGGAGCATGTACGACGAGCTTAAGGAGCCTGGAACAGCAGACTCGGTTGCCGCCGAATAGCGGCCCCGCGGTGTGCATTTTATCAAGTCGGATGTGAGGTGGCGTGAGGTGGGACAGACGATCGTTTTTTGTCGTCTGTCAGGCGGCTGTACTTTACTCTAGCAAAACATGACAGACCACGAAAGGCGATGGTCTGTCCTACCAAGGATTGTCAGGAACTCAGCGCCTCGCAGCCAGGAACTTGTCGATCTCCGCGGCCGTCTCGCTTACCACATGCTGTAGGTTCCGGTCGAGCGATTGCACTACATCCGCGACAGTCTTGCTGCCGACCGGTTCCTCCCGCTCCGCGACGTGATCCCAGACGTTACGGTTGGTCTTCCGGTCCACCAGTTCCACCTGCAGCGAGATCTTAGTCTGAACGGATGCGCCGTCCACTTCGCCGAACTCGTGAAGCTGGCCGCGCACCAGGTAATCGGCATCGGTCGAGCTGCTGGACTCCAGCACGCGCTGATATTTGCCCGAAGCCCGCAGCGCGCGTACCAGAGAGTCGCGGACCATCGAGCCCGGACGCTCCGTCCAGCGATGGTATTCATACGCGCCTGCCTCGTTGGCCCCGGTCCGATAACGGATGCGGCCGTCCTGCAAGGCTTCCGGAGTGACGATGGCGCCCATCAGAAGTACGAGACCGTCCGGCTTGCCCTCATTTACGGGCGGCGACGCCGGCTCGATGGTGTAATAGTGAACCGGTCTTGTGGCGATGCAACTCGCGCCTGCCAAGGCAGCGGCTATCACCAGGCAGATTGCAATCGTGGTACGCATCTTCTTCCAATCCTCGGCTGTGCCGCCTCCTATTTTCGAATCTCTCCAGGCTTGCGGTCCGTCACCTTGATGCCACGAATCAAGCTCGCCGGAGAGCGCGCCAAGGTCTCGGTCAGTGTCCGGAGATTCTCGGTGGTCATTCGTATGTTATCCAGTAAGGCGTCGATGTTGGCGGAATTCTGATCCAACGTCTCATTCAACCCGTTGAGCAACACCGCGGATTTCGCCACCGTATCGCGCAGTCCCGTTACGCTGGCCCGAATGTCACTCCGGTTCTCGACCAACGTGGAATCCACATGGCCCAGCGTGTCGTTAGCGCGCGCAGTGGTGGTCTTCAGGTCGTCCAGCAGCGGTCCGAGCTTTGCCGTCAGCTCCTGTATGTTGGCGAGGCTGGTGGATACCTTGGGACGCACGTCGGTCAAGAGGCCATTCAGGTTGTCCAGGGAATCCGCCGCCTTGGGCCGCACCTCGGCAACCAGGTGTTCCAGATTGTTCAGCGAACTGCCAATGTTCGCGCGGTTGCGGTCGTTAAGCAGATCGTTGGCGCGCGCCAGCGTGACTTGCAGGCCATCCAGGTTCTGGTTCAGTTTCTGCACCGCCCTCTGTATATCGGGCAGCATGGCCTGCGCGGCGTCGCCTAACTGAGGCAGGCCGAAAGCTTCCTGCGATAGCAACGTCGAACCAGGGGGCGCAAGGGCCGCCTGCACGCTGCCCGTGGAGATCTCGATGTAGTTGTCCGTCAACGGACCGAGCGTCGATATCTTGGCTACGCTGTCGGTTTTCAACGGCGCATCCCGGTCCACCGTGAGCTCGATTTCGATACGCGTCGAATTTCCGGGATCCACCCGAACGCGCCGCACCTTGCCCACCGTCATTCCGCCGAAGCGCGCGGGCGCTCCAGCCTGTACCCCGCCGGCGAATTTGAAGTAGGCTCGATGCAGCACGGCAGCCCCGCCGAACCCTCCCGAGAGCAGGATCGCCGTCCCCAACAAGAGGCCCCCCGCGATTAGAACGAACAGTCCCACCAGAGTGCGCTCGCGCATGGCTTCCATCAGTCTTTCCCGATCCCTTCCGTGAACATTCGCAGATGGTCCACCTCGTCGTCCTGGGTGGAATCGGCAACACGATCCAGAAACTGGCGGACCCGGGGCTGGCGGCTGTTCCTCACTTCCTCGGCGGGCCCCATGGCCACGATGTTGCCGCGGTCGATCAGAACGATCCGGTCGGCGATCAGGAATGCGCTTGCCAGTTCGTGCGTCACCACCACCATGCTCAGCGAGTATGCCTTTTTCAGGCTCAGGATCAGATCGTCGATGCCGGCCGCGGTGATCGGGTCGAGGCCCGCCGAAGGCTCGTCGAAGAACAGGATCTCGGGGTCGAGCGCCATGGCTCGCGCGAAGGCCGCGCGCTTCTTCATGCCTCCGCTCAGTTGCGAAGGGTTGTAATTCTCGAACCCGCTGAGACCCACCTGCTCCAGCTTGATGCGAACCATCACCTCGATGGTGCTTCGTTCGAGCCTGGTGTGTTCGAGCAGCGGCAGCGCGATATTCGCGCCCACGGACAAGGAGCCGATCAGCGCGCCGCCCTGGAATGCCAGACCGATGCGCTTGCGGATGGAATCCATCTCGCGGGCGCCAGCCTTGGTGATGTCAACCCCCGCAATGCGCACTTGTCCGGAAGACGGCTTTTCGAGGCCCACCAGCGTCCTGAGCATGGTGCTCTTTCCCGAGCCGGAACCACCGATGATTACCAGGGTCTCGCCATGCCGGACGTCGAACGTGAGGCCATGGAGCACCTCGCGGCCGCCGTAGCTAACGCGCAGATCGGTCGCCGAAATGATTGGGCCTGAAGCGATCGAGCCCGACGTGACCGACGTGACCGGGCCTGAAGTGATCGAGTTGGGCGCGCCCGAAGCGGCCATATCCCCTAATCGCCCCCCTTCGCCAGATAGAACAAGATGGTGAATACCAGATCGATCAGGATCACCAGCAGAATGGAAATCACTACCGCCGAAGTCGTCGAGCGGCCAACTTCTTCGGCCCCGGCGCCGGTGGAGAAGCCCTCCTGGCAGCCTACCGCGGTGATCACCATCCCGAAGACGATACTCTTAATGAAGCCGCTGGTGACGTCGCGCAGCAGCAGGGCATCCCGCGTGGCAATCAGATAGCCGCCGAACGTGAAGCCTCCTCCGATCACTCCAAACAGGGCGCCGCCCAGCATCCCCATCAGGTCCGCCCAAATGGCGAGGCAAGGCATCATCACGGCCATCGCCAGAAATTTCGGAACCACCAGAAAAGCCACGGGGTCGAGGGCCATGGTTTCGAGAGCATCCAGCTCCTCGGTCACTCGCATGGTTCCTATCTGGGCCGCGAAGGCCGAGCCGGACCTTCCAATAACTACGACGGCAGTCACCAAAGGCCCCAGCTCCCGCGTGATGGAGATTGCCACCAGACTCGCTACCAACTGCATGGCTCCGAGTCTCTGCAGCTCGTAGGCGCCCTGCAGCGCGATGATGACTCCGATAAAAAAGGTGATCAACGAGACGATGGGGATGGCGCCTACCCCGACGGCCATGGCCTCATGGACTGCCCGCTGGAGCATGCGGGCGCGTTTCAGGGGCGACAGGAAAAGCAGACGCAGCGACGCGCCGAAGATCTCCGCCAGCCCGCCCACGTATGCGACGCTTCGCTGGGTTGCGGCGCCCACGTCTGCCACCCACTGCATCACGCAGTCCCTAACGCCTCCTGCTCGGTTTGAAAAACCTGGAAAATCCGGATCACGTGCGTGAGGCGGAACACCTCCTCAACCGCGGGGCTCAGCCCGAACAGGACGAACTCTATCTTCAGACGCTGCGAGTCCTTAAGCACCTCAATGAGGGTAGCGATTCCCGAGCTATCGATGTAGCGGATGGCTGCCAGATTCAACGCCAGCTTCGCCGCCCGAGGCAGGGCTTCGAAAAGGGTGCGGCGGAAGACTGGAGAGGTCCCCAGATCCACGTCGCCTTCCACTTCCACCACTTTCGCATCTCCCACGTCACGAATCGAAATCTTCACGGTGTCTTCCTCAGCAGTTTGCGCGCCACAAAACGGTTTCCCTCCGGCGATGTCTCGTAGGAAACCGTGTCCATGACCTTGGTGATGATGTGGGTTCCCAAGCCGCCCGGTTGATCGCAGCCAATCTCGCGTGCACATATTTTCGACCTGTCCGGCGCATCGCCCTTGTCCAACAGTGTAATCTCAAGCCCGTCGGCGCTCTCCCGGCATTCCAGCTCAATCATCCCGTCGGCGCAATTGCGATAAGAGTGGCGGATCACATTCGCGAGGGCTTCGTCGAGCGCCAGGGTAATCGCACGGCACTCGGATTCGTCCCAGCCGATCGCTGCCGCCAGGGGACCGATTGCGCCGCGCACCACCGGCAAGTATCTCGGATCGCTCGGCATGGCGAACTTCATTTGCAGGCGGCGCCGGGCGTTCCCCATAGTCTCAGGCCGGTCATCAGTCATCGTCACACCCCGCCCGCACGCCGTTGCAGCGCCACCACGGTTTCGTCGTCCGCTGCCGGCGCGGACCCGCGAAAACGCGCCACGGCCGCCAGCAGGCCTTTAGCGGCGGCTTGCGCGGAGTCGACGGGCAGACTCCGGGCGATGGATAGCAGACGCTCCAGCCCCAGTTGCGCGCCGGATTCGTCGTAGGATTCGCTGATGCCGTCGGTGTACAAAAGCAGCAGATCGTCTGGCTCCAATTGCACCGCCGTCTGGCTGTATGAGGTTCCCGCGATCAACCCCAGCGGCAGATCGGTAATCTCTTTACTGAGTGGCGTTGAGTCGTGCAAGAGGCTCCACTCCCGCGTAGCAGTACGATACCACAGTGGAGGCAGATGGCCCGCGTTCGTGAACAGCAACTCTCCGGAGCCGGAGTAGAAACTGGCCAGGAAAGCCGTGGCGAACTGGGATCTCTTCGCGCCCTTCAGGAAGCTATCGTTAAGGTCGCGGATCAGCTCGGATTGGTCCCAGTCATCCACATACTGCCGTAGCGCGTCGTGCAGGCGAACCGCCGCGGCGCTCACCACTTCCCCGTGACCGGCTACATCCGCGATCGCCACCCTGGCGATGACGCCGTGACTGCAAGCCGACAGGTAATAGAGGTCGCCGCCGCGCGGAGACGGGCGCAGCGGACGGCACGAGACCCAGCCCGCCAATCCCGGCAGCTCCGCGGAGTACGCCGCTGAATGATTACCGCCGCGAAGCTCCAGGCAGGCAAGCCGGTGAGCTCCGCCGGTGTCTTCAATCGTCATGCAATCCACCCAGAAGTATGGAGCGTCGCGGAGTCCGCGGAGATTCAAGAATTCTTGTACGACAGGCCTCCCGGCCTGTCGGTTGCTGGCATGCGGCGCATGACAGGCCATGAGGCCGGATGGACGAGCCTTTCGCCGCGCTCGACCCCATCACGCGGTCCGGTTCACGCGTAACCGCTGGACAGGCCGGGAGGCCTGTCCTACTGGGGGCGTAGCCGCATCATTTCTTCCCACGCATCGGCGCCTCCGCGCAACGGTCGAACCTGCGTGATGCCCTGGGATCTGAGGAGGAGCGCCACACGGGCGCTCGAAGCTTCGTTCGGTCAACTGCAAAAGAGAATGATCTCGCGATCGCGGGGGATCTGTTTCGAGTTGGCGGTCAGGTCCTCGGCGGATAATCGGATGGCGCCGGGAAAGGAGCTCGAATCGGCTTCGAGGCCGCTGCGCAAGTCCACAATGTAGAGATCTTCGCCCGCGTCCATGCGGTCGCGCAATTCCTCGGGAGTGATGCGGGCCACATCGATCTGCTTGAGGAATCGCCGGCGCTGGATAAACTTCCACAGCACCCATGCGGCGAACAGGCCGGCCACCAGGATCACGAGTCCGGAGCCCAACCGCTGAACATACGTGAGCGCCAGCTCCAACTGGTCGGCGAAGAGGTATCCGACGCCCACGTAGGTAGCGCTCCAGATCGCGACTCCCAGCGCGTCGACCGCAAGAAAGCGAACCACGCCGATCCCGGAATCGCCGGCCAGAGGGGCCGCCACCGCGTTCAAACCCGGAATGAATTTGGCGATCAGCAGCGTCTTCAGGCCGTACTTGTGGAAGGCGTTCTCCGTCTTGCGCACGCAGGAATCGGGCGAGAGCGAAAGGCGGCAGAGGAATCGCAGGACGCGCTTGCCGCGGCGGCGTCCGAAATAAAACCACACGCTGTCGGCGATGAGGGCGCCGGCGACGCAGCACGCGATGGCGGCCGGCCCATGCATACGCCCGGTGCGGACCAGCGCTCCCGCCGCAACCAGCAGCGGAAGGGAGGGAATCGGCAGCGCCCCCTGTTCCGCAAACACCCACAGGAACAACAAGGCGTATCCGTAGCGCTCCACGAACTGGATGGTTTCTGCGATACCGGGATGGCTCATCTGATCTCTTGGGCAGCGGCCGCAATGTCCATGGTAAATCAATAGTCCGGCTGGAGCCTGCCCAGTGCGGCCGGCAAGCGGACGTTAGCCGGCTCGCGAAGGTGACGTCCGTTTCACTAAGGACCGAAGCGCGTTCACACNNTCACACGATTGTGAACGCTGCACGCATGAGTGCGCCGCATGATTGCGTGCGCCACGACGCCCTTTTCGAATTGTGGCAACGTTATTTCGTGACGCTCGCTAACCGATTTGAAAATTCGAGAAGTTTCCCGCGGCGGGACACGCTGCGGCGACGGAGTGACGCAGGCGGGTCCCGGCTCCCCGGCGTGATCGGCGCTTCACGCGATTGATCCGGATTTAGCCTCGATGCTGTCGAAGCCGCTAACTACGCGCCTGGCTGGGGCCGGTTGCGGATCCATTCATCGACAATATGAATAAGAGCGTCCAGTTTCCCAGTGGTTTCAAGCTGGGCCGTTTGGAGCCGCTGCTGCCCTTCAACGAGCCGCTGTTGCCCCTCGGCAAGGCTCACGACCAGACCGGCCAGCTTGCCGACGACATCGGTGAGTTTCTCCAGGTTCTCTTCGATCCGGTCGATGCGGGTATTTCCGTTATCGGGCATTGGAGGCTCTCTGTCAGATACTATACATGGAGGGAGCGCGAAGCGCTTGCTCTCTCGGTCCGCGGATTTATCCCTGAGACCCACTACACTAGATAAATGCCCATTCGAATCGTCACCGTGGACGCGTTCACCGATGTTGCTTTCGCTGGGAATCCCGCGGCGGTGTGCGTATTGCAGGAGCCGCGGCCGGAAGAGTGGATGCGCAACGTGGCGCGGGAAATGAATCTTTCGGAGACGGCGTTCCTGTTGCCGCAAGCGGACGGATACGACTTGCGTTGGCTTACGCCCTCGGTGGAAGTCGATCTTTGCGGACATGCCACCGTCGCCAGCGCGCACGTGTTGTGGCAAGACGGCCATTTGCCCGCGGGCCAACAGGCACGGTTCCACACGCGTAGCGGGTTGCTGTCGGCGGACCAGCGCGGCGAGTGGATCGAGCTCGATTTCCCCGTGAAGATCGCCACCGTTTCCGAGCCACCGGCGGAATTGCTGCCCGCGTTGGGCGTCCAGGCGCTGGCAGTGGCCAAGAACGCATTCGACTATCTGGTGGAGGTGGAATCGGAGGAGATTTTGCGCGGCATGTCGCCGGACCATTCCACGCTGCGAAAGATTCCGGTGCGCGGGGTGATTGTGACAGCGCGCTCTTCTACCCCCAGCTTCGACTTCATCTCGCGGTTCTTCGCGCCGGGCTCGGGCATTGATGAGGACCCGGTCACGGGGTCATCGCACACCGCGCTCGGTCCATATTGGGGCGGAAAATTGGGCAAGTCGGAGATGACCGGGTATCAGGCCTCGGCGCGCGGCGGCGTGGTGCGGGTGAGGTTGAACGGAGACCGCATCATTCTGGGCGGACAGGCGGTGACGGTGATGCAGGCGCAACTGCTGGTCTGATGGCGCCCGGAATGCCTGTACTTTCTGCGATGCGCAGCGCGATAGGTATTGTTGTGCTTGCTTGCGCCGCTGGGGCGCAATTCCGAAGCACCGTCCCGCTGGTGGTTGCGCCGATCACGGTGACGGACGCGAAGGGCCGCTACATCGACGGTTTGACCGAGCAAGACCTGCTTCTCTACGACAACAATGTTGCCCGGCCGATACACCTGGAGTATTCGACGTATCCCATCTCGCTGGTGGTTGCGGTGGAGACCAATTCCAATTCCGAGCCGGCCATCAACAAACTTGGCGGCAGCGGGATTCTCTTCTCGAATCTGGTGGCGGCCGAAGGCGGAGAGACCGCGCTGATCAGCTTCAGCGACACCGTGGTGCTGCGCCAGGGCTTCACCAGCGATCCGGAGGCAATTAGCCGGCCGTTGCGCAACATGCATGTGGAAGGCAACGGCGCCTGCACGCTGGATGCGATCGTCACAGCCATGAGAATGTTGGATACGCGTAAGCCGGACCGGCGCCGCATTCTATTCCTGGTGGCGGAGAAGCGCGACCGTTCGAGCGCGGCCAAGCTTGAGGATGCGGTGCAAGCCGTGCAGCGCCAGAATGCGGCTGTATACTGGCTGACTTATTCGCCTTCTCTGACTCAATATACGATGCGTCCCAAAACGGTGCATAGCATCGATCCCAAGGAAGACGGAAAACTCATCGAAAACGACGTGCAGTTGCCGGAGTGGAACATCATCGGGGCGTTACGCGAGCTGGGGCATCTGCACGCGCCGGATATCGCCGCTCTCTTTTCACGCGTCACCGGGGCCCACACGCTGAACTTCCTCAAGAAGAGTGGATTGGAAGAGGAGATCCACGCGATGGGAGAGGAAATACACCGGCAGTACATTGCGACTTTTCAACCGCCTCACAGCGAGGCGGGGCTGTTCCACACGCTTCGCGTCGAAGCGAAGGCGCACCCCGAATGGCAGGTGAAAACCAGGGAAGGATATTGGGCAATAGACTAGAAGAACAGGCGCGAGGGCCTGTAGGCCCCGGCGATTGCAGCAAACTTTCGCCGGGTGGTATACAATCACCCAATGGCTCGGATGTTTTTGCGGGCGGCGATGACCGCGTTCTTTCCGCTTTCCATTGGCCTCGCTTTTCAATTGCCATCCACCGATGGCCCGATCTCGATCATCCCTGTGGCCAAACGTGCGACCGCCGAGTTGGCGCCGCCGGCCGCCGCCATCCGCGTCGATTCGTCGCTGGTGCTCATCCCGGCTCACGTCACGACGTCGATCGGGGGTCCCGTGGTGAATTTGACAAAGGACGATTTCCGCCTGTTCGAAGATAATGTCGAGCAGAGGATCACGCATTTCGGCCAGGATGACGCGCCCATCTCCATCGGTCTGATCTTCGACACAAGCGGAAGCATGCATGACAAGATGCGCAAGGCTTCCGAAGCGGCCGCGGCGTTTTTCAAGACCGCCAATGCGGAAGACGAATTCTTCCTGGTCGAGTTTGGAGACAGGCCGAGGCTCGCCGTGCCCTTTACCGTGGATTCACAGCAGGTCTACCGCCGGATCGCCGGCCTCAGGCCGTTTGGACGGACGTCTCTTCTTGACGCCATTCATCTGGCATTGGCTCAAATGAAGGGCGCCCGGAATTCACGCAAGGCCCTGGTAATTTTTTCCGACGGAGGCGACAACTGCAGCCGCCAGACCGCCGGCCAGGTTAAGAACGCCCTGGTCGAGTCCGATATCCAGCTTTATGCCATGGGTATTTTCGACCTTGAGGACTCGCGCAAGCATAGCCGGGAGGAACGCAACGGCCCCAAGCTTCTCGATGAGTTAGCGGCGAAGACCGGCGGCTATAACTATCCGGTCAACGACCTGGAAGAGTTACCCGCGATCAGCGCCCGCATCAGCAGGGAGCTGCGAACCGAATACGTGCTGGGTTACTCCCCGGCTGGCGTCGCGCACGATGGAAAGTACCATCGCGTCCGGGTGATTCTCGCGGGATCGGCGGAGGCGCGGCAACTCCGTACGTACTATCGCCAGGGATATTACGCCCCGGCGCAGTAGAATCTTGCTTACTTCCGGCGCGATACCACATCGATGTAGGACAGGCCTCCTGGTCTGTCTTCTTCGCAACTGACAACAGCCCCTGCCACCGGCGGCGCCGAAATTGAACGGGTTTGTGGCTTTGCGGCCCGGCAGCGGCGCTTACCCTTGGCTTACTTAAACCTCGTCCCGCGAGCGTTTGACCCAATAAACACGGGCCTCTGGACCATTGCCATCGATCACAAAACGTATCAGAATCAGCCAAAATGCGGAAATTGCCAGATTATGATGTTGCATGATTTTGTAAAAGTCTAAGCCATTGGTTCATCTGGTAGCACAAAAGACCCGTTTCGGT
>PLDF01000045.1 GCA_003135055.1 Bryobacterales bacterium
CGCCGCCAGCATCGCCGGAGCCGCTTCGCTGTCTGTCGATGCGGATGCTGAGCGTCTCCGCCAGGGACTGCGCGCTGGCCTCTGCGATTTTGTCGTCGGCCATCTCGACGAAGCACTTCGCATTCTGAAAAACGAATTACGCCAAGCGCGGCCCGTCTCTGTCGGACTCGCCGCCGATCCGGAACCATGCATCGGCGAAATGATCGAGCGCGGGCTGCAGCCGGACCTGCTCTCTGCATTGGCGGAGGGCCAGGCTCGCATTTTTGTCGGACGCGGCGCCGTCGCTTTGCCCGCGGACGAACCACATCCTGACACATCGCTCATCGAGTGGACCGTCGCAACCGATCCTGCGAAGTTAATGCCGCGCATAGCCCGCATCGTTTCTGCCTCGCTCGATTCCGCTCGGAGAGACACTCCCGCGCGGCGGCGCTGGCTCGATCAGTCCCCTCGCTATCTCGGCCGCGCCTTCGCCTCACGCCAATGCCTGCGCGCGATGGACGCGGAAATCGCCGCCCTACTGCCGCTCGTGCACGCCGAGATTCCCTCCGCCGCAATCACCCGCGACGGTGAGAAAAGATAACCCAATTCCGCCACGCCCCAGGCATTCAGGCGCATCTTTTCCGTTTCCCGCACAGTCTTACTCGTTGTACGATCCTGCAACGGAGGTTCGCATTGCATGGGGTCACAACCCGAGTATCCCGCCCTCGATTCCCGCCCAGAATCGGTCCGGCAAACTCCCCAGGAGCTTCAGGATGAGCAGCGCAGGCTGCGCCGCCTGCAGATCATGGTGAACATGGTGATGTCCGTTATCAGCCAGGATTTGTCGCTCACCGTCGACGAGGCATCAGAAATGGTGGCCGATACACGGCGGGCCGCCCTCGCGATGTTTCCCGGCAAGGAGCTCGCTTTCGATCTCCTCTACAAGCCTCGCCTGCAGCGCCTGATGCGCGAGCGTTTTCGAATCCACTAGCCCACCAGGGCCGCCCTTATTTTTGCTCCATTGCCGTCAGGCGGAACGTAATCGTTCCCCAGAACAGCCGCGCCCGCATCTGGACGGGCACATGCCGCTCGTCGTCCGTATACCAGATCCAGATGTTGCCTCGAGTTTTGACCACGCCGGCGTCGGCTGTCGGCTGCACGCGAACCGTCTGATACGTTCCCAGAGGCGTGCGGACGGTCTCACGCGCCTCCACCTTCATCGTCACAGCAACCGTGTGCATTGCGTCCGCGACCGGAACGCGGAAGCTTACCACCGGCGTCAGAGTCAGGGCAGCCGGATAAAAAATCGCCGATAGAAGATCGGTCACACACGGACCTATGGGCGCTTCCTGGTGCTTGCTGTTTCCTTTCACCAGATTCTTCTCGTCGAGCAGCGCCTTGCCCTGCGCATAGTCGAACTTCAAATCGGTGTTCACCTGGCGCCGGCCCTCCTGCAGTTGCTTCGCAAAACCCGCCGAACATCCCGTGCGCCGATTGAAGGAAGACTGAAACCGATCGCTCACGCGATAGATGAGATTGAT
Organism: Bryobacterales bacterium; assembly: GCA_003135055.1. Lineage (GTDB taxonomy): Bacteria > Acidobacteriota > Terriglobia > Bryobacterales > Bryobacteraceae > PALSA-243. The sequence continues at coordinate 1,521 of PLDF01000045.1, forward strand.
CGCGCCCAGTGTGTCCCCGGTCGCCGACACGCGCTCCTCATCTCCGTCCTGCTGGAGATGCATCACCGTCGTTCCCGCCGGAAAGACCCGCCAGTCCACGGCGTACGTCAGTGTCTGCTTCGCAGGAAAGTTGTAGCCCGAGCGTGGAGGGAGGAGCGGCGGCGCACTCTGCGCGGCTGCGGCAATCGCCGCCAGCCCGATGGCCGCGGCGATCGGCAGCGATTTTCGCAGCGCACGAGTTTTTTGGGCAGGCCTGGGAAAAATGCGATGCTCCTGCAATCGACTCCTTCTATTTCCTGAGCAGCACCAGCTTCAGGATGAGGGCAGCATACATGCCGGCGGCCCCCAGCAATGCGTTATATTCACGATGCTTTCGGTAGAGTGCTCCCGAGAATACCCCTTTGGTGGCCCCTGAACCCTCGGCTGCAACAACCCTCGGCAGCAACCTCGGCACTGTCGTCGCGTACGCGTCGAACTCCGGAAACACCGAACGCAGATACTCTTCCTCCGAGCGGATCACGGGAATGTAGATCGCCGCGAACAAGATCGCGAGAATCAGTGCGATCCACAGGCTGTGCGCAGCCAGCGCAAATCCGAAGGCAATCAGGATCGAGCCCAGATACAAGGGATTTCGCGTGTGCGCGTACGGTCCCGTCATGGTCAGCTCGGCATTTTTCTTCACGTAGCCTGAAGCGTATCCGCGTAACAGCAAGCCAGGTACGACTAACACAAGGCTCAGGGCCAGAAACAACCACGTTGGCTTCGCCAGCCACAGGAAAAGCACTGCGAATGCAAATCCCAACGGGACGCGAATCCGCCGCGCGACGCGATTCCAGCCCATCGCCACTTACCGCGCCTCCCGCAGCAGTTCGAGCGCCGCATCGGTCACCGCTTCGGGCGTGATGGTCAGCAGTCCTGCTTCCGGCTCGCTGCGCCGGGAGTGGTCGCGCACGCTCTCCGGATGCCGCAGCACCCGATTCGGGCAATGAAACGGACCATTGCGCGCCGGGTCCGTCGGCCCATAGATGC
>PLDF01000008.1 GCA_003135055.1 Bryobacterales bacterium
ACTGCGGCGGCCCCGTCAACTTTTCCATCAGCCCCCTGACGCAGGGCACAATTTCCGCCTCCGGTCTGTACACCGCGCCCGCCAACGCCACAGCCGGCCAGACCGTCGTCATCACCGCCACCGGCCAGAGCGATCCCACCCAGACCGCCTCCGCCACCGTGAGCCTCTCCACCAGCGTACCCATCCTCAGCCTCAACGCCTCCACGCCCAGTCCCTACATCGTGGGAGGCAGCGCCACTTTCGCCGCTACCCTGACCTCCGGCGGCGCGCCCGTCCCCGGCGTCACCGTCACCCTGGCCGTCACCGGCGCCAACGCGCGCACCATCACCGCCGTCACCAATACCAACGGCGTCGCCTCGCTCTCCTATATCGGCGCCACCCGCGGCGCGGATGCTATCCAGGCCTCCGCCAATAGCTTCACCTCCAGCTTGCTCTCCGCGCTCTGGGTCAGCCCCTCCACCTCCTTCACCACCACGCCCGTCACCGGCGAGTTCTTCACCGCCGCCTCCTGCCCGTCCGGTTGCGAAGCCTTCACCACGCCCAATACCCAGGTCCCGGCGTTCCTCCAAACCTTCCCCGACCTGATGTTCAACACGGCGGGAACCGTTTCCACCCCGCGCTCTTTTGCGGACCTCATCCTCGGTCCGACGGGCACTTCCACAGGCTCCATCCTCGCCCAAGGCAACGGTCATGTGGCCGGCGCCGGCGACATGCTCGGCTTCTCCGCCGTCTTCACTGGCAGCTTCGTCGTAACCCAAGCCGGCAGCTACACCATCAACGTCACCAGCCAGGACGGCTTCATCTTCGGCGTCGGCAACGGCGCAGCACGGGTCAGCGGCATCGACGTCAATCCACCGGCCTCGGGCACGACTGTCTTCTCGCAATATCCCGTCATGGCGGCCAATAACGGCCCGTCCACCGGCGTCGCAACGCCCATCGTCGTGTCCTTCCCAACCGCGGGCTCTTACCTCTACGAGTTCGATTACAAGAGCGGCACCGGTGGCCCTCTCTCATTCACCGTCACCACCACCCAGGGCTCCAACTCCATCGGCGTCCCCCCACTCGAATCGCTGGTGCTCACCTCCAGCACCGCCTCCCTCCTTACCGGACAGCCCGCCAGTTTCACCCTGCACGCCACCGACGAAACAGGCGCACCAATCGCCTCGCTCCCCATCACCGTCAATGTCGCCGGCGTCAATCCGCAGACTCTGCGCGCCACCACCAACAGCGGCGGCCTCGCCACCGTCAGCTACACCGAGACCGCCTCCATGACGGATGTCCTCCAAGCCTCGGCCACTCTCAACGGCCTGCCCATCGTTTCCAATCAGTCCACACTTACCTGGACCACCAACAATCCGCCGTCGGTCACGGTCGCCGGTAACTCTCTCGTAACGCTGCCTGGCACCGCAACCTACACCGCCACTGTCACAGACCCGGTCGCGCCCGCTGGTGGCACAATCACAGTGAACTGGACCCAAGTCAGCGGCCCCGGCACAGTCAGCTTCGACACTCCGACGCAAACGGTCACCGATGCCCTTTTCCCCGCCCCCGGCAACTACACCTTGCAAATCACCGCCACTGATTCCCTTGGCAGCACCTCCCTGCCAATTACCGTCACAGTAAATCCTCCGGTGACCACTGACCAGGGCTGGATCTTGAGCCCCATCGAGCACGCGCAAGTGACCGGCCTCGTGCCCATCACGCTGATCGCAAGCGAGACCCTGGCCAGCGGCACGCTAACCTACTATCCGCTATCGAACCCCAGCGCCGTAGTCACCTTGAACGCCAACACCACAACTGCGGGCGGCGGAACCCTCGCCACGCTCGATACCACGCTGTTGCCCAACGGCTCGTATTACATCGTGCTGGACGCCACCGACGCCACAGGCAAAACCATGGGCAGCGGCGTAGACATCGTCGTAGGCGGCAACTACAAGCCCGGCCGGGTGACCACCACCGTGACCGACCTGGTAGTCCCCGCGCCCGGCCTGCCGATTCAAATCAGCCGCACCTACGACAGCCTGGTAAGCGGCACATCGAGCGACTTCGGTTATGGCTGGTCGCTGAGCATCAACCTACAGATGCAGATTGCGTCCACCAACGACGTGACATTCACAATCAACGGTCAGCAAAAGACCTTCTATTTCACGCCGCCATCGCAAGGTGCGTTTACCTTCATCTACCAGCCCCAATACACTGCCGAGCCCGGATTCTTCGGGACCCTGCAAGCCAGCGCGAGCAACTGCAGCGGCAACCTCTTGGTGATGACGGGAAGCGTATATATCTGCGCCATTGGCTATGCGCCGTACCAGCCCACCACGCTAGTCTACACCGACCCATACGGCCGCGTGTACACAGTAGGCGCCACAGGCGCATTGCAATCGATGCAAGACCTGGCGAACAACACCCTGACAGTGACGCCCACGGGCATCACATCCAGCAACGGCCTGAGTGTGCCATTCGTCCGAGACACACAGGGGCGGATCACGCAGATCACGGACCCGCTAGGAAATGTCTATGCATACGCGTATGACTCATTCGGCAATCTAGCGAGCGTAACGTATCCCGGCCTCACCACACCGGCACAATATACGTACAATACGGCGCATTTGTACACGGGCGGAACCGATCCACGAGGCAATGCGCTACCCAGCACGACGTACGACAGCAGCGGCCGCCTGCAGACGGTGACGGATGCGCTCGCGCAAACGACCAGCTACGCCTACAACGTGGCGGGGAACACGACGACAACGACGTATCCGCCGGACGCGAACGGCAACACCGGCACGGCGACGATGGTGTACGACAGCTACGGAATGCTGCTGACGTCCACAGACCCGCTTGGGAATACGACAACGAACACGTACGATGCCAACCACAATCTGCTAAGCGTAACTGACCCGCTGGGGCACATCAACAGCTACACCTACGACTCGAACGGCAACCGCGCTTCGGTGACGTATCCGAAGACAGCGACCAGCGTGAATACCAGCAGCACGACCGTTTACAACGCCTCAAGCGAGCCGACGCAAACGACGGACGAGTTAGGCAACGTCCGCAGTTTCACGTACGATGCGAATTTCTGGCCGAAGAGTGCCAGCGATTCCGCCGGCCCGGTGGTAAGCTTCACGTTCAACACCAACGGCACAACGGCGGCGAAGGCCATAGGCTACGATCTGACAGCCACTTCTGGTGTCTCCACCACCTACACCTACGATACCTACGGCAATATGATCAGCCAGACCGATGCGCTGGGGCGCCAGACGCAGTACGGCTACGACACGCTCGGCCGGCTCAGCTCCACCATAACCCCCGTGGGTGGCGCGACCACCAACACCTACGACGCCTTCGGCCACCTGAAAAGCAGCGCGCAACCGCTGGGTCGGAACAGTTCTTACACCTACGACGCCAACAGCAACAAGCTCAGCGAGACCGACGCCAACGGCCATACGACAGCGTATCAGTACGATGCGCTCAACCGGCTGACCTTTGTCACCTATCCGACATCGCCAGCGACCACAATTGGGTATTCGTACGACTTCCGCAACAACGCCATCAACACAACCGATCAAGCCGGCCACTTAGCGCACAATGTCTACGATTTGGCGGGCCGTTTGAGTTCCATGACCACGGCCCTCGGCACGGCGGAAGCCGCTACCATCTCGTACACTTATTACAATGACGGCCGCAAGGCGACTGAAACCGATCCGCTTGGCCACACCACCACCTACAACTACGACGCAGCCGGCCGTCTGACCAGCACTGTAGACGCGCAAAGCAACACCACGCAGTACACCTACGACGACGCCGGCAACCAGATCTCTACCCTCGATCCGAACAACCACAAAACGCAGCAACAATACGACGCAAGGCGGCGCCTGAGCAAGACGATCTACGACGATGGCACGACAAAGCAGTACAGCTACGACGGCCCGGGCAACTTGGCCAGCCTAACCGATCAGGCAAGCAACGTGGTTCAATACACCTATGATGCCGCCAACCAGCTCAAGGCCGTCGTCCAGACCGCCAGTCCGAATCCGCAGAATTCGACCGCCTATACCTACGATCCGAATGGCAACCTTTCGAACCTGACGGACGCCAACAGCCACACCACGCAAAACGGCTTCGACATACTGAACCAGTTGAAGCAGGAGACGCTACCCGTCGGCCAGACGCAGACGCGGACATACGATGCCGCGGGCGATCTGACTTCGCTGACGGACTATAACGGAAAGACGACGACGTATGCATACGACGGGTTGAACCGGCTGCTTTCGAAAACCCCCGATCCGAGCCTTACCGACGCGCCGGAGAGCTTCACGTACACGCCCACCGGCAAGCGGGCCAGCATGACGGACGCCAGCGGCGCCACAACCTACACGTACGACAATCTGGACCGCCTGATCGCCAAGGTGACGCCGCAAGGTACGCTAAACTATACATATGACGCTGCCGGGAACGTCGCTTCGATGTCCTCCAGCAATGCGAACGGTGTTTCCGTGGCATATACCTATGACAACTTGAACCGCTTGGGCGCCGTGGTGGATAATCGTCTACCAGTGGATCAGAACACAACGACGTACAATTACGATCCCGCGAGCAATTTGGCCACGGCCACGTATCCAAACGGTTTGTCGTCTAACTTCACTTACGACGACCTCAACAGAGTCACGAAGCTGGACGCCACCAAAGCCAACTATACTTACCTGCTGGATCAGGCAGGCAACCGGAAGCAGGTAACCGAATCCAGTGGCCGCGTAGTGAACTGGACCTACGACGGCCTCTACCGGTTCACCAATGAGACGATTAGTTTGGACCCGATGTCGAAGAACGGCTCGGTGGATTACAGCCTCGACCCTGTCGGCAACCGGCTGAATCAGAATTCGACTCTTCCCGGCATCCCGACGGCGAGCTTTAACTACGATGCCGACGACCGGATTCTCTCGACCGAAGGCTACGACGCGAACGGCAACACGCTAACGAGCGGAGGGAAGACTTTTTCCTACGACTTCGAGAACCGTCTGAAGTTGATGACGACCAGCGGCACAACGGTAACAATTGTCTACGACAGCGACGGCATCCGCGTGGCAAAGACGGTGAACAGCGCCACGACGAGGTATCTGGTGGACGAACTCAATCCCACGGGCTACGCGCAGGTCGTTGAAGAACTGATAAGCGGCGCGGTGACGCGGACGTACACCTACGGGCGGCAGCGGATCAACCAGAACCAGTTCGTCAACGGCGCCTGGACAGCGAGCTTCTACGGCTACGATGGGTTAGGCAGTGTCCGGAGCCTAACCGACAGCACCGGTACGGTGACGGACACCTGCGAATACGATGCCTGGGGCAATTCGTTTGGCGCCACGGGCTCGACGCTCAACGTTTATCTGTACCGCGGTGAGCAGTACGACCAAGACCTAGGTCTCTATTATCTGCGAGCCAGGTACATGAACCCGACCACTGGAGGATTCATGTCCCATGATCCAGCTTACGGCAAGACGACCGACCCAAGAACGCTTCATAAGTATCTGTACGCGGCTGCCAACCCTGTTGGCTTCGCGGACCCGACAGGCAGGAGTTTCGCTGGTACCCTCATTATCAGGGATATCAGCGTTCCCGGGGCGATTGCTATTGCAGCGGCAGCCACAGTTACGCTCGCCTGTTACGGACAGCCATTCGGAGCTTACCTGATGGCTGCTGGGATCATGGCATCAGGCGGGGAGGTTTACAATCTCAGGGTTTTTGGGTCAGCTATGTGTCCGATGTATGTTACCTTCGACTGGGAGAGACTCAAGAAGAAGGTCGAGGACCTGCCCTGGCCTAAGGAGATACCGCCTCCTGGCAACTGTACGCCGGAGAGACTTTACGAACTCATGCAGCTGCAAAACGCGGCATGCCCCAAAACTATCTACACGCCATGCAATCCGAAGGACAGCTTTGCTACCCGTAACGTGAAGGCCCTCGCGAAAGAAGTTTGTGCCCTCGCCCGAATGGCCGTCATGGTCGAGTGTTTCGAGGGTGGTAACGAAAGTCATCAGGCGCCTGTAATAACTCTAATGGTCCAAGCTGCGGCGTGCGTAGGTGTGGAGATTGTTGTGAAATAGAGGATCCGATCATGTCCGCTGACAGTATAGGCATAACAATCGAGCGAGCATTCGGAGAGCTGGATCCGCTGCCCATCTCTCATTTGGTCCGTGAGGTGCGATTCGGTGGCGATGAGGTTATGGAGGCTGTGCGATCCAAGACCTGGAAAGAGTTGCGCCCACTCAAGGACTATTTTCCCGACGGTTGGATTCTTGGTTTTTTTTCTGCGCGGACCTTCCAATACTATCTCCCCGCCTTCCTATACGCGTTGGCTGAAGGAGAAGTCGACGCATGCTATCTCGATCCCCTTCTCCAGTCTCTGGGATACAGACACGCCCGCGCTAGTTTTGAGCGAGGACTGTCCTGGTTTCGATCTCCCGAGAGGGGATGGCAAGACGCTGCACCAGAGGCGCGGCGGGTGTATTTGCAGTTACCTGAAGACGAGAGGAGGAAGGAAGCAGAGTGCCGGGCCGACATTGCAGGCAAGATGGCTCTGGGTGAGACCAAAGGGGTGAATTGGGGATATGACGCATATCTGTCTTCAGCCGATAGGAAGTTTGCCGAGCGTATGGCTGTCCTGACAGAGGAACAGAAGAGGTGCATAGCGTTGAGCTTGGCATTCGTCCAGGAACAGTATCCCGGCGGATCCTACGCGCACTGTGTGCAGGAAATCCTGGACCGTTATTGGCGGTCGTTTCTGCCACCTATCGGGGAAGCGTCAGACGATTGTTCTCTATGAACACGGGCTGGGGACGAGCCGTTTTCCAGATCATAGCGGGGGCGTACGCTGACCGCTGCAGCAACTGACCCATGCATTCAATCCCACAACGCAGCCCCTCGATTGTGGTCAGCATCGTTCTGCCCTACACAAGCTATACGGCCGGCCCCGCCATCCAGATCGGCGTCAACCTGACCCTCTTCGCCGGCGCGGTGGATAGCTCCGGCCACAACCTGCTCCTGCTGGTCGATACCACCAACCCGCTCATCCCAGTAGTGACTCCCTATACCGTGCCCGCCGGCATAACCAATATGACCGCCGCCGGCAACCTGCTGCATGTCACCGCCGGCGCGGCCGGTTATGCCATCTATCAAATTCCGGGAGTCACCGCCACTCAGTACACCCTCACCGGAAACTGCGGCGGCCCCGTCAACTTTTCCATCAGCCCGCTCACTCAAGGCTCCATCTCCTCCTCCGGTCTTTACACCGCGCCCGCCGCCATCACCGCGGGCCAGACCGTCGTCGTCACCGCCACCGGCCAGAGCGATCCCACGCAGACCGCCTCCGCCACCGTGAGCCTGTCCGCCAGCGTACCCATCCTCAGCCTCAACGCCGCAACGCCCAGTCCCTACATCGTAGGCGGCAGCGCCACCTTCGCCGCCACTCTGACCTCCGGCGGCGCGCCCGTCCCCGGCGTCACCGTCACCTTGGCCGTCACCGGCGCCAACGCGCGCACCATCACCGCCGTCACTGCCGCCAACGGCGTCGCCTCGCTCTCCTATACCGGCGCCACCCGCGGCGCGGATGGTATCCAAGCCTCCGCCAATAGCGTCGCCTCCAGCTTGCTCCCCGCGCTCTGGGTCAGCCCCTCCACCTCCTTCACCACCACGCCCGTCACCGGCGAGTTCTTCACCGCCACCTCCTGCCCGTCCGGTTGCGAAGCCTTCACCACACCCAACACCCAGGTCCCGGCGTTCCTCCAAA
>PLDF01000278.1 GCA_003135055.1 Bryobacterales bacterium
CAGGTCCCGGCGTTCCTCCAAACCTTCCCGGATCTGATGTTCAATCCCGCGGGAACCGCTTCCACTCCGCGCTCTTTCGCCGATCTCATCCTCGGTCCCACGGGCGCGTCCACTGGCTCAATCCTCGCCCAAGGCAACGGCTATCTGCCCGGCGCCGGCAACATGCTCGGCTTCTCCGCCGTCTTCACCGGCAGCTTCGTCGTCGCCCAGGCCGGCAGTTACACCATCAACGTCACCAGTCAGGATGGCTTCATCTTCGGCGTCGGCAACGGAGCCTCGCGCGTCAGCGGCGTCAATGTGAATCCGCCCGCGTCTGGCACAACTGTCTTCTCGCAATACCTAGTCATGGCCGCTAACAACGGCCCGTCCACCGCAGCGGCCTCGCCCATCGTGGTGTCGTTCCCAGCCCCCGGCTCTTTCCCTTACGAGTTCGATTACAAGAGCGGCACCGGCGGTCCCTTGTCCTTCACCGTCACCACGGGCGCCGCCTCCGTCGGCGTACCACCGCTCGAATCGCTCGTGCTCACATCCAGCACCGCCTCCCTCCTTACCGGCCAGCCCGCCAGTTTCACCCTGCACGCCACCGACGAAACCGGCTCCCCCATCGCCTCGCTCCCCGTCACCGTCAACGTGACTGGCATCGCGCCGCACACCCTCCTGGCCACTACCAACTCCGCCGGCCTCGCCACCGTCAGCTACACCGAGACCGCCGCAATGACCGACATCATCCAAGCTTCGGCCACCCTCAACGGTCTGCCCTTCGTTTCCAATCAGTCCACCCTTACCTGGACCACCACCAATCCGCCCACGATCACCGTCGCCGGCAACTCTCTCGTAACGCTGCCTGGCACTGCAACCTACACCGCCACCGTTACAGACCCGGTCGCCCCCTCTGGCGGCGCAATCACAGTAAATTGGACCCAAGTCAGCGGCCCCGGCACCGTCAGCTTCGACACTCCCACGCTAGTGATCACCGATGCCCTTTTCCCGGCCCCTGGCAGCTACACTCTGCAAATCACCGCCGCCGATTCGCTCGGCGCCACCTCGCTGCAAATTCCGGTCACTGTAAATCCTCCAGTCACCACTGACCAAGGCTGGATCTTGAGCCCCATCGAGGCCACGCAGGTGACCGGCCTCGTGCCCATCACCCTGATCGCAAGCGAGACCCTGGCCAGCGGTACGCTAACCTACTATCCGCTATCGAACCCCAGCGCCGTAGTGACGCTGAACGCCAACACCACGACTTCAGGCGGGGGAACCTTGGCCACGCTCGATACCACGGTACTGCCGAACGGCTCCTATTACATCGTACTGGACGCCACCGACGCCACAGGCAAGACCATGGGCAGCGGCGTAGACATCGTCATCGGCGGCAACTACAAGCCCGGCCGAGTGACCACCACCGTGACCGACCTGGTAGTCCCCGCGCCCGGCCTGCCGATTCAGATCAGCCGCACCTACGACAGCCTGGTAAGCGGCACATCGAGCGACTTCGGTTATGGCTGGTCGCTGAGCATAAACTTACAGATGCAGATTGCGTCCACCAACGACGTGACATTCACCATCAACGGCCAGCAAAAGACCTTCTACTTCACGCCGCCACCGCAAGGTTTTACCTTCATCTACACGCCCCAATACACTGCCGAGCCCGGATTCTTCGGAACCCTGCAAGCCAGCGCGAGCAACTGCAGCGGCAACCTGCTGGTGAAGACGGGAAGCGTATATATCTGCGCCATCGGCTACGCGCCGTACCAGCCCACCACGCTGGTTTACACCGACCCATACGGCCGCACATACACAGTAGGCGCCACAGGCGCATTGCAATCGGTGCAGGACTTGGCGAACAACACGCTGACGGTGACGCCAACAGGCATCACGGCGAGCAATGGTTTAAGCGTGCCATTCGTCCGAGACGCGCAAGGACGGATCACGCAGATTACGGACCCATTGGGGAATTTCTATGCATACGCCTATGACTCCCACGGCAATCTGGCGAGCGTAACGTATCCCGGCCTCACCACGCCGGCGCAGTACACGTACAACACGGCGCATCTCTACACAGGCGGAACCGATCCGCGAGGCAACGCGCTACCCAGCACGACGTACGACAGCAGCGGACGCCTGCAAACGGTGACGAACGCGCTCGCGCAAACGACCAGCTACGCCTACAACGTGGCGGGAAACACGACAACAACGACGTATCCGCCGGACGCTAACGGCAACACCGGCACGGCGACGATGGTGTACGACAGCTACGGAATGCTGCTGACATCCACAGACCCGCTAGGGAATACGACCACGAACACCTACGATGCCAACCACAACCTGCTAAGCGTGACGGACCCGCTGGGGCACACCACCAGCTACACGTACGACTCCAACGGCAACACCGCTTCGGTAACGTATCCGAAGACCGCGACCAGCGTGAACACGACGAGCACGACTGTCTACAACCCGAGCAGCGAGCCGACGCAGACGACGGACGAGTTAGGCAACGTCCGCAATTTCACGTATGACGCCAACTTCTGGCCGAAGAGCGCCAGCGACACTATCGGCCCGGTTGTAAGTTTTACGTCCAACGCGAATGGCACGATGGCGGCCAAGGCCGTGGGCTACGATCTGACATCCACTTCCGGCGTCTCGACCACCTACACCTACGATGCATACGGCAACATGACCAGCCAGATCGATCCGCTGGGCCGCCAAACTCAATACACGTACGACACCCTGGGACGTCTCAGTTCCACAACGGCGCCGGCGGGTGGCGCGACCACCAACACCTACGACGCCCTCGGCCACCTGAAAACGAGCGCTCAGCCGCTGGGTCGGAACAGTTCTTACACGTACGACGCCAACGGTAACAATCTCAGCCAGACCGACTCCAACGGCAACACCACAACTTATCAGTACGATCCATTAAATCGGCTGGCCCTGGCGACGTATCCGACGTCACCAGCCACAACGATGGCTTACACCTACGATTTCCGTAACAACGCTATCACCACAACGGACCAGGCCGGCAATTTGGCGCACAATGTCTACGATCTGGCAGGCCGTTTGACTTCCACGACCAAGGCCTTCGGTACTGCGCAATCGGCGACGACGTCCTACACGTATTACAATGACGGCCGGAAGGCGACCGCAACCGATCCTCTGGGCCATACCACAACGTCCAACTACGACGCGGCCGGCCGTTTAACCAGCACGGTAGACGCCCAGAGCAACACCACGCAGTACGCCTACGACGATTCTGGCAACCAGATTCTAGTCACCGATCCGAACCTGCACAAAGCGCAGAGTCAATACGATGCGAGGCGGCGCCTGAGCAAGACGATTTACGACGATGGCACCGCAACGCTGTACAGCTACGATGGCCCGGGCAATTTGGCCAGCCTAACCGATCAGGCAAGCAACACGGTGCAGTACACCTATGATGTCGCGAACCAACTCAAGACTGTTGTCCAGACCGCAAGCCCGAATCCGCAGAACACGACGGCCTACACCTACGATCCTAATGGCAACTTATCAAACCTGACGGACGCCAACAGCCACGCCACGCAGAACGGTTTCGACGTGCTGAACCAGTTGAAGCAGGAGACGATGCCCGTCGGCCAGACTCAGACGAGGACATACGATGCCGCGGGAAATCTAATCTCGCTGACGGACTACAACGGCAAGACGACAACATATGCATACGACGCTTTGAACCGGCTGCTCTCAAAAACCCCGGATCCTAGTCTCACCGACGCGCAGGAGAGCTTCACTTACACGCCCACCGGCAAACGGGCCAGCATGACCGACGCAAGCGGTACGACGACATACACGTACGACAATCTAGACCGCCTGATCGTCAAAATGACGCCGCAAGGTACGCTAAACTATACATATGACGCCGCCGGGAACGTCGCCTCGATGTCGTCCAGCAACGCGAACGGAGTTTCGGTGGCGTATACCCACGACAACTTGAACCGCTTGAGCACGGTTGCGGATAATCGTCTAGCAGTGGGCCAGAACACAACAACGTACAGCTACGATCCCACGAGCAACATGGCCACGGCCACGTATCCAAACGGTTTGCAGGCCACATTCACATACGATGATCTGAATCGCATCACCGCGCTGAACGCGACCAAGGCCAGCTACAACTATACGTTGAGCTCGACGGGAAACCGCCAATCGGCCGTCGAATCCAGCGGCCGCACGCTGAACTGGAGTTACGACAGCCTCTACCGTCTGGCCGACGAAACGATCAGCCTCGATCCGCATTCGAAGAATGGCAGCGTCGGCTACGGGCTCGACCCGGTAGGCAATCGTCTGAATCAGACGTCAACACTGCCAGGCATCTCAGCTGGAAGCTTCACTTACGATCCCGATGATCGCCTTTCCACCGAGACCTTCGACAACAATGGCAACACGCTGGTATCCGGAGCCAGTACCTTCGCCTACGATTTTGAGAATCGGCTAAAGTCGATGAACGGCGGCGCTGTCACGGTGCAATACGACGGCGACGGCAACCGCGTGGCGAAGACCGCCAGCGGCGTGACAACGCGCTACCTGGTGGACGACCTCAATCCAACAGGCTATGCCCAAGTGGTGGAGGAAGTAGTGAGCGGCTCGGTGGAGCGAACCTACACGCACGGGCTCCAGCGGATCGACCAGAACCAGCTCATCAACAGCGCCTGGACCCCGAGCTTCTATGGATATGACGGTTTTGGTAGCGTGCGAACACTTACCGACTCCACCGGCACCGTCACCGACACGTACGATTATGACGCTTGGGGCAATGTCATCAACTCAACCGGTACAACACCGAACAGCTATCAGTACCGCAACGAGCAATTCGAACTCGACTTGGGGCTCTACTACCTGCGGGCAAGATACTTCAATCCGGTGACCGGGAGATTTCTCAGCCGGGATCCGGAGGAGGGTGAGCCTACCGATCCGATAACGCTTCACCGGTATCTATACGCAGCCTCTAACCCGATCAGTAACTTGGATCCAAGCGGTAGAGCTACATTAGCTCCAGGAGGAGCTCCGTCCATAGGAGCTCCTCCCGAAGGCCCCGTCGGGAACCCGAACATTCCAGGAGTGGAGACCCCCAAAACACCAGGGCGCCAAGCGTCGGAATACGCGATGCTGCTCGCGGCGGTTGCCCTCAATATCGGCGTTGCTATAGAGATTTACCGCTCAGGAAAGGATATCGCATGCACCTGGGAACATGCAGAGGACTGGCTTGAAATCGCTTTAATTCAGGCTTTAATTAGCACCAATAGCATCAACAGCATTTCTTTGCCTCCGCCGGGATCGGATAACGACACTCAACAGGCTGGTGGCTCGTGCCGGGTATGGAAGTGCCTGCTCACTTGCACTGTCAGACAGATAAAACCTGAGGTTGACCTTGTCCGGGCCCAGAGGGCCTTCTTCGGAGTTGGCGACACCCCGAGAAAGGCCTGCGTGGCTGCTCAAAAGAATGGCAACGACAGGTTCGGGCTCTTCGGCATTACTTACATCAGGTTGAAGCACTGCGATTTTAGTGATCCTAAGGTATGGCGCTGAAGTGCTGATGCCCACTAACATTACACAAGCACTAAGGAAGGTCCGTGCAGCGTCCTACGACAAAGGCGCGTTTGATGAACTGCTAAAGGCTAGACCACGAGAATGCAAAGATCTGATCCGGGTCTGTGAAGACCCGGATCAACCGGAACGGGTGAGGATCGCTGCTTGCAGAGTGCTTGGCGAGATGAAAGCCGGAAGGAGTGTGTCAACCCTCGTAAAGATTCTCGCCACAGATAGCACGAACTTGGCCTGGGCCGCTACTCTCGCCCTCGAGAGTATCGCAACCAAGACCGCAGTTCCCAGCCTAATCAAGATAGCGTCATCACAACCGCTTTCGTCAGCGAGACAGAATGCAATCCACGCACTCGGGTGCCTCGGCGACGCACGCGCTGCCATCGTTCTTCGCGATATCCTTCAGGATCCAAACGACTCCGAAGCGGTCAGAGTGGAGGCCGCGGAAGCCGTGAAGCTACTTCTATATGATGGAGTCCGTCTACGTGGAGTCGTTCCGGCGTTGATCCGGGCGCTTAGTGATACGTCACCACTGATTCGGTGGTCGGGTGCGGCGGCCTTAGCTCACTGCGCAGATCGTCGTGCCGTACCAGCTCTGAAGAAGTTGTTGAACGATAAGGCAACGCCCGGGGGGCTGGATTCGGTTTGCGATCAAGCGGAGTCTGCGCTGATCGTCCTCACTTCTGGACGAAAAGGCTGAAGTCTCCGTCAACCCCGGAAGATATTCAGAAGGGAAAGCAATGCCGATTACTACACAATTAGTCGTCAAGAGTCGCCTGGTATTCGCTGTCGTGGCTTCTTTTGTAAGCACGAACGCGCCCGCCCAGATAAGCAAGTCTGAGAGCCAACCCATACCGGTACCGGCAATCATGTTAGCAGCCACTTCAGAGGGCCCCCCCGAAGCTCCCGTTGCGATAGTCGTTTTCTCCGACTTCGAATCCTTTCCGTGTTCCCGTTCTGCCAGCGTTCTAACCGGGCTCCTCGGTCAAACCACAAACATCCGCCTCATCTTCAAGCACGCGCCCGCCATGACAAATCCGAACGCGCTCTTAGCCCACGAGGCCGCGCTGGCCGCCGCAGCGCAAGGGAAGTTCTGGGAGATGCACGATGTTCTTTTCGAAAACCAAAGCAGGCTTAGCCGCGCCGACCTACTCAAATACGCCAGAGATCTCAACCTCAACCTCCCCGTGTTCCAGCAGGCACTCGATAACCATACCTACCGCCCAATCATCGAGCGCGACCTGGCCGAAGCTAAGGGACTCGGCGTCACCGCTACGCCCACCTTATTCGTCAACGGCCGTCGCCTTGTCGGCCCGCAGGGATACGCATCGCTCGGCGCTGTCGTCGCGTCGGCCGTCGCCGGCATCCCGAAAAGCCAAACCTTGCCGGAGGTGGCCGCGGGACCGGCGCAGGCGATCAACCTCGAACACGCGCCGGCCAAGGGGCTAGCGTCGGCGCCCGTAAGCCTGGTGGAGTTCAGCGACTTCGAGTGTCCATACTGCGCCCAGGCAGCGCCCATCGTCCAACACCTGCTTGCCGCTTATCCCACGAAGATCCACTTCGCCTTCATGCACTACCCTCTGCCGATGCACAAGGAATCGCCAGCAGCCCATGAAGCAGCGCTGGCCGCCGGTGCGCAAGGCAAATTCTGGGAGATGCACGATCTGCTCTTCGCTAGCCAGGACAAACTGACCCGCAACGACCTGATCGCCAAAGCCGCACAACTGAAACTGGACCTTCCGCGCTTCACGAAAGACTTGGACAGCCATCGCTTCAAAGCAGCCGTCGAGTCCGACCGACAGGAAGGTAACCGCCTCGGCATTGACGGCACGCCATTCTTCTTCATCAACGGCCACGGCATAAGCGGCGCCGTGAGCCTCGCCGATTTCAAGCGGCTGATCGACGCTGCTCTGAAAGAAGCTACTCCACCAAAGGCCAAGTAGCCCCCAGCCCTTCAGGCCGCGAAGCCTTCACCACCGCAACTCCGGCAACAACCTTCTGCTGCTGGTCGATACCACCAACCCGCTCATCCCCGTGGTCACTCCCTACACCG
Source organism: Bryobacterales bacterium (assembly GCA_003135055.1). GTDB lineage: Bacteria > Acidobacteriota > Terriglobia > Bryobacterales > Bryobacteraceae > PALSA-243. The sequence goes on from PLDF01000278.1 coordinate 7,622, forward strand.
TGCCCGCCGCCGTATCGAATATGACCGCCGCCGGCAACCTGCTGCATGTCACTGCCGGCGCTGCCGGTTACGCCATCTATCGAATTCCCGGCGTCACCGCCACTCAGTACTCCCTCACCGGAAACTGCGCCGGCCCCGTCAATTTTTCCGTCAGCCCCCTCACTCAAGGCACGATATCCGCCTCCGGTCTTTACACCGCGCCCGCCAACGTCACCGCCGGCCAGACCGTCGTCGTCACCGCCACCGGCCAGAGCGATCCCACCCAGACCGCCTCCGCCACCGTGAACCTGTCCGCCAGCGTACCCATCCTCAGCCTCACCGCCTCCGCGCCCAGCCCCTACATCGTAGGCGGCAGCGCCACCTTCGCCGCTACTCTGACCTCCGGCGGCGCGCCCGTCCCCGGCGTCACCGTCACACTGGCCGTCACTGGCGCCAACGCGGGCACCGTCACTGCCGTCACCAACACCAACGGCCAAGCCACCTTCACTTACACCGGCGCCACCCGCGGCGCGGATTCCCTCCAGGCCTCCGCCACTAGCGTCGCCTCCAGCTCGCTCTCCGCGCTTTGGGTCGCCCCCTCCGCCTCCTTCACCACCACGCCCGTCACCGGCGAGTTCTTCACCGCCGCCTCCTGCCTATCCGGCTGCGAAGCCTTCACCACGCCCAACACCCAGGTCCCCGCCTTCCTCCAGACCTTCCCCGACCTGATGTTCAATCCGGCTGGAACCACGTCCACCACGCGTTCCTTCGCCGATCTCATCCTCGGTCCCACGGGCGCCTCCACCGGCTCCATCCTCGCCCAAGGCAACGGCCATCAGGCGGGCGTTGGAGACATGATCGGTTTCTCCGCCGTCTTCACCGGCAGCTTTGTCGTCGCCCAGGCCGGCAGCTACACCATCAACGTCACCAGCCAGGACGGCTTCATCTTCGGCATCGGCAACGGAGCCTCGCGCGTCAGCGGCGTCAATGTCAACCCACCGGCCTCGGGCACGACTGTCTTCTCGCAATACCCCGTCATGGCCGCTAACAACGGCGTCTCCACCGGCGCCGCAACGCCCATCGTCGTCGCCTTCCCTGCGCCCGGCTCTTACCTCTACGAGTTCGATTACAAGAGCGGCACAGGCGGTCCCCTCTCCTTCACCGTCACCACCACGCACGGCTCCAGCGCTATCGGCGTGCGCCCGCTTGAATCGCTTGTGCTCACCTCCAGCACCGCCTCCCTCCTTACTGGCCAGCCCGCCAGCTTCACCCTTCAGGCCACCGACGAAACCGGCTCTCCCATCCCTTCGCTCCCCGTCACCGTCAACGTCACCGGCGCCAATCCGCAGACTCTGCTCGCTACCACCAACAGCGGCGGCGTAGCCACCCTCACTTACATAGGCGTCCACACCGGCGCCGACCTCATCCAGGCCGCCGCCACTGTCAGCGGCTTGCCAATCGTTTCCAACCAGTCCTCTCTTACCTGGACCACCACCAATCCGCCATCGATCACCGTCGCAGGTAACTCTCTCGTAACTCTGCCCGGCACCGCGACCTACACCGCGACTGTCACCGATCCCGTGGCCCCCGCCGGCGGCGCAATCACATTGAGTT
>PLDF01000094.1 GCA_003135055.1 Bryobacterales bacterium
CACTGCTCAGCAACCTCGTGCTGGACGAACTGGACCGGGAGTTGGAGCGCCGCGGCCATCGCTTCGTACGCTATGCGGACGATTGTAATATCTACGTCCATAGCGAGCGGGCAGGGCAGCGGGTGATGGAGGGTGTTACCCACTTCATCGAGACGCAGCTGAAGCTCAGGGTAAACAGGGAGAAAAGCGCGGTGGCGAAACCGCAGGCGCGGAAGTTTCTCGGCTTTAGTTTCACGGGCGGAACCAAACCGAAACGGCGCATCGCGCCGAAGGCGAGGCAACGCTTTCGAGACAAAGTCCGGGGAATCACGCGAAGGAAGAAGGGGCGAAGTATGAAGCAGCGAATCGAGGAACTGACGCAATACCTGCGAGGGTGGCGCGGTTACTTTGGTTTCTGCGAAACCCCTTCGGTGCTGGAACAGCTGGATTCGTGGGTCCGGAGGCGGCTACGTTGCGCCTACTGGGTCGAGTGGAAGACGGGGCGTCGGCGTTTCGATGCTCTGCTTCGCTTGGGAGCCTCGCGCGAGTTAGCGGCGAACACCGCTGGCAGCAACCGGGGTCCCTGGCGCCTGAGTAAAAGCATCGCTTTGAGCCAGGCGCTTTCCAACGCATTCTTCGACTCCCTTGGGGCTTCCGAGATTGGCCCCTGATCGGTAGCTTAACCCGCCGAACCGCCGTATACGGACCCGTACGTACGGTGGTGTGACAGGGAAAGCGAGTGATCGCCTACCTATGTCGATTCACAGCTTCTCAGTGGCGATTTCCGCGACAGAGCCCCGAATCCCACAAAACTGTTACGCACCCGCTCAGCCGCGAAATCCCGCTCCCTCTCGAGCCGCTCCGGACAGAGCCGCGACCGTCAGAGCGGGCATTTTCACGGGCCTTTCCCGAAGACCGGTAAGCACCCCCCAAGCTGCCAGCGCCGGCAGCGCCGAAACCGCTGTGCGTCTGCGCAACCGTGGCGAATCGCCGCCGGCGAATCAGCGCAAACTATGGGCTGCGAAACAGAGCAGGTACAACGCGATCGGCGAGAGAGCGATCAATCATCTTTACCCTGCGTACCAAGCGCGCTTCAAGTCGCTGGACGGCTGTACTTCTGGGTGGCCGCGTTCTCAATGGGCATAATTCCTGCAACGGCGACTCTGGTACGGTCACAGCCTGGCCCAAAAAACTTAAGCCGCTATCCAGCAACCAGTTAGCGCAGTTAACTGCCGCCGGCGGCCCCGGTTTTCTTGGTGTGTCGCGCAATGATGGAGATAGGGGAACTCGCAACTTGAATGGACTCTTGGGCTCGGCGGTATTAGAGGTCGCCATCGGCCTGGCGCTGATCTATCTTCTTTTCGCCGTCTTCTGCGCCGGCGCCAACGAATGGATCGCCGCTATCCTCGATACGCGCGCCAACATGCTGCGCCAGGGCATTGTGCAGCTGCTCGATAGCAGCGCCGTCGCGGAACAATTCTACGGTCACCCGCTGATTCGCGCTTTGATGAAGGACGGCGAGCATCCCTCGTATCTGCCAGCCCGTGCCTTCGCCCGCGCGATAATGGATATCGCCACGCCCCTGCACGCGGGCAGCATCTCCTTCGAGCAACTGGAAGAGGGCATCAAGGGGCTGCCCGATAGCGGCGCAAGGTCGTCCTTGCTCGCCGTGATCCAGGCGGCCGGCCAGCGCATCGAAGACGCCCAACACGCCATCGAAGGCTGGTACAACGACGGCATGGACCGCGTTTCCGGGTGGTACAAACGCCGCACGCAGTTCTGGACGGCGCTTGTGGCCGCGGCCATCACCGTCGCGGCCAATGCCGATACCATCCGCATGGCGCGCGAATTCTGGCTCGAGCCGGCGTTGCGCGGCAGCGTGGCGATGGCCGCGATTTCCGGTCATGCCGCACAAGCTGTCGAGCCCGTCCTCGGTTGGAGCGGCGTGACGGATTGGAACAATCCCGCTGCCTGGCTGGCGCGCGTGGCGGGCTGGCTGCTGACCGTAGTCGCGGTGTCGCTGGGAGCGCCGTTCTGGTTTGACGTCTTGAATAAGATCGTCAGCGTGCGCGGGGCCGGCAAGGCGCCCGAGAAATAGTTGTGAGACAGGCGACAGTGCGACAGTGCGACAGGCCTCCCGGCCTGTCGAAGGGCCGGAGGCGCGCCCCGTGCGCTGACATGCCTCCCGGCCTCCCCCACTTAGCTTCCGTGATAGTTGAATTTGAAGCGTGACCCGAATCGCCTCGATCGGCAAGTGGTCAGTCCCCGCCGTTGCGCCCACGCCCACGCCGAAGTTGAACTACCGGTTCTTGCCGGAATCCACGTCCCCGCCGGAACGAACTGCTGTTGGCCGCGTAGCCGGTCGAACCAAGTGACGGGGAAGAAGGGCCATAGTATTCCAGGCCCAACGCGACCTTCTTCACAATGTCATAACTGAATTTGAAGTTGGGCGGGAACTCGAAACCGCGGGGCGCATCGGGTCCGGGGAACGATTCATCCGCCGCGGCCGGAAAGTCGTCGGGAGATTGTGAAATGGTGAAGGGAGTCGCTTATTGCACCATGCCTGCCTTGTTGGTGCCGCCGAGCCCGGTGATGTTCGTGCCGTCCTGTTTGAAGTATGCGCCGCCGGTAAAGGTCACGTCGTAGACCACCAGCCCCACTGAGGACGTGGTGGTGCTTGTGCCGTTCGAAAAGTTGAGCGCTGTATGCGGAAGATATATGCTGCCGGCGAGCAGCGGGCTTACGCCGCCGGCGAAAGCAGACGTGGTGGTGCTATTGATTGCCGGAAGGAGGCTGGGGTCCTGGTAGTAGAGCAGTCCCGCCATGCTGCCGCTGGTGGGGGCCGAGAGCTGCACCGACTGCACGCCGTTTGTGATCGTGATACCCGCGTAGGTGGAATTGGTTCCCGTGCTGTAGAAGGTAACTCCGGTCCCGGTTACGCTCGCGACGCCTCCACTGCCGCCAATGTTCAATGCGCCGCCGTCGAAAATGTATACTCCGGGGTTAAACGTCACTGCGTTTACGTTGCCGATCGTAAGTCCCCCGCAATACACGCCCGGGTTCAGGGTATAACTAGCATAAGTGTTGTAGGTTTTTGGGGCGCCGGGGGCCCCGAAGTCGCACACATAAGCGGCCGTGGTCGTGTGCGCGCATCCTCCGGTTGTGCCATAACTGCAGACATAGGGGTGGCCGCTGGTGGCGCTGCGCTGCAAGGGCACGTCTCTCGTTAAGAATGGGTCGGCGGCGGGGCTGGCGTGCGTCGTGCCAGGCGAAATGGTTCCCCCGTTCGCGTTGGTAGATCCTCCCACCAGATTGATCTTGCTGGAATCGAGCGCCGCAAGCGTTGATCCGCCAATGACGCTCAATGCGGTTGCCCCGCTGGAGTTGATCCAGTATCCGCATTCGCTTTGGATGCTCACTCCGTTGCTGGCGTTGAGCGCCAGGTTTCCACTCGGGTCCAGAACATAAACGCAGTCTCCGGCTGGGGCGGAGATAACGCCCGACGTGGAAACCGCGGCGACGGTGCTATTGGTGCGGCCGGCGATCACCGCAAGAAACGTGAGCGGAACCTGCTCCGTAACGCGCGCCGTGACGTAGTACGCGGTGGAAACTCCGCCGGCCGTGGGCGGATTCCCCGTGTTGGCCGAGATGGTCACGTTCTGCTTCCCGGTCGCCTTAAATCCGTTCTGCTGCGCGTAGAGGCACGCGGATTGAACGTCCGTCGTGGGAGCCTGGCCCGTCGTGATATTGGTGGGACACGCCGTAGCGGTGGGCTGGCAGACGACGGTGCTGCTGGTGGTGCACGTAGCCGGCGGCCAGGTGGTGTTATTAGTCAACGCGAACATGGCGCCGGCCATCGCTGCCGATTGCGCCGCTTCAAGGCACGCTTCTTGCCGCCAATATGCCCAGCCTAAATCCACCACCAGGCCGATCAGCCCGAACGAAAGCGTCAAGGTCATGGTCATGAACAAAGCTGCTTGGCCGTGCCGGCCTTTGTGATTTCGTAATTGTGTGAGCATCTTACGGTTAGTATCGGGGCATAACGGGCTTGAGCATAAGTTATCAGGAGCAGTCCTCGATTGAGATTGGGTTTGCCCAGGTACCAGGTAACCTTAATGGTACCGCTACGTTCTGTGACAACCTTGCATAGCCTGCTCCGGCCATGCCGCAATCTCCACAGGCGCGTATTGTAACCGGATCAGCCTTAATATTCGGCTCTCTGACGATGAATCCCCGCGTATCCAATCTGCCAGCCGGCTTTGACATCGGCGGCAATGCCATGGTTACCGATTGTGCAGCTGGGGGAGACGGCAGCGGCGGCGTAATGTTGTACGCTACCGGCGGCAAGTCCAGCCTTCACTGGTCGCCGGCTGTCGCCTGGAACGCGCCACCAGCGGAACTTATAGGGGTGTCCTCATGTTGCAAGACCAAAGCGCACTCAGCAGCTCCGGAGGGCGGCTCGCCGTAATCTCGCCGGCCTTCTCCATTCACGGCAACCCATTGACTGTACCGGCCAAGCATGTGGCGCATGCACTCCTGCGTGCCGCGTTCACACTCGTGTGAACGCGATATGTTTCACAGCTTCTAAGCTAAGCCTAAGCTAAGGGCGACGATTGCGTCCCCTACGCTTACGCTCGTGGGGAACAGCTATATTGCCGCGGCCGCGACCGGTTATGTTGGCACGGGAGCGGATGCTGTTCCCACCGCTTCCGGCCGTCCCGCCGTGGCCCGATCGCCCGGAGGCTCTTACCCGCAATGCGCGATCCACCTTGAATGCCACCCTGAATGCCACCCTCAATATAGGACCGTTCCAACCGGCGCTTTTGACCGTGCCCCTGATCGGAACCTGAGACAGCGCGCGGCTCCGGCGCCGGAACCTTGCGCCGGCGATCGCGCCAACCACCGCGCCTCCGCCCATGAATTCACGGGTGCGGCCGCTCGCCCGGCGCGCTCCGGAATTCGTCCCGTGCGCCCTATCGACTCCGTTGATAGCGCCCTTCGGCATCGGCACGGTCCTCGCAGGTCTCCTTGATTTCTTCGGATCGAAGCTTGAGTCCGGATGCTGTTTCGTGAATACCGGCGCACGAAGCGGCTATGGTCGATAGAGATCGGGGTTCGCCCGGTACCAATTACCCTTGTGGTACCGCTATGTCCTGTAAAAACATTGTCTTACGCCCGGCTATGGGTCTACGGTGAGAAGGTGAAACAACATAGGGGCCTTATGAGCGGTCGAAAAGGCCAAGCCGCTCTTTTCATGACGATGACCCTCACCGTGTCGTTGGGGTTGATCGGTCTGGTAGTCGACATCGGCTGGGCGTATTGGCGTAAGGAAGCGTGCGCCACGGCCGCCAATGCCGCGGCCTTTGCCGCCGTCGCCGCCGCCAACTTGGTTACCAATCCATCGTGCGGCAGCGGTACAGCCTATTGGGACTGTAACACTTACTCCTGTCCCGCCAACCCGGTCTCGATAACCAACAATCTCGACAACGGATGTCTCTATGCCAAGCAAAACTTCTTCTTCAATACCGGCCGCCAAACCGTTATTCTGCAAGGAGGGACCACCGCCCCGCCGGCGCCGGGAGTTACGCCGGCCTATTGGGTAAAAGCCACCGTGACCGAGCAGATTCCCACGCTGTTTTCAGCGGTTCTAGGCCACCCCTCGATGCAGCTCGGCGCACAATCGACTTCGGCTATCTTCAAAGGGAGTGGGGGCGGCTGCGTCTACGTACTGAACTCAAACAACACCCCCGGGGCCTACACCCAGAGCGGTGGAAGCTTCACCAGCGGATGCGGCGTCACTATCGATTCGAGTGCCAGTAACGCACTCTTGATGTCTGGCGGTACCCTGGCGCTCACTGGCGGCGGCAACCTCAGCATTGTCGGCAATAAGTCGACCAGCGGCGGCAGCATTACTTTTGCCGGTGGAGGCTCGCTGCTGACCGGCCAAGCCGCGGGCAGCAACCCCGTGACGGGCCTGACTGCGCCTACGCCGGCTGGCGCTTGTCTGGCGGACCCAGGTTACAGCGGCAGCGTCAACAACCTCACTATACCTTCCGGAACCTATTGCGGCATCACCAACAGCGGAAGTACGGGGATGATACTGTCCGGCACTTATATCATCAAGACCGGCAACTTCACTATGAGCGGGGGCAACATGGCGACCGCGGCCGGGGGCGCCACGATTTATTTTCCACCAGCCAATTCGGGAACGATTACTATCAGCGGCGGCACTCTGGCGCTCACTGCGCCCACTACCGGCAGCCTGGCGGGAATCGCTGTCTGGGATAATAACACCACCGCCAATTCCATGAGCATCAGCGGCGGAAGCTTCGCCGTCAATGGCATCATCGACATGCCTAACACCGCGATGACCTATTCCGGCGGAGGCACTCCCGTGCAGCAGACCCTCATCGTCAATACCCTCATCATGAGCGGCGGCAATATCAGCCAGCCCGCAACTTCGTCCTTCCTCTCGAACGGCGCGACACTTTCGGGCAAGTTCATTATTCAGTGAGCGCGGCGCTATTCCCAGGCCGCCGCCGTTTCCCGATAGATTTCCAACAACTTCACGTCCAGTAAGTTCCCAACGGAAGTGGGGCAGGCGCTTTCGCCTGCCAACCGATTGTTTCACGGCTTCTTATGGTCGCGGCTCGGTCTCGATTGAGAAAGGAGCACCCAGGCGCACCCAGGCGCCCACAGTTAACTTTTGGCAGAGGCCGCGCTATATCTTTTGACAACGTAGTTATATACGTTCTATAGCTTCAATATTAACTTCGTGAGATCAAATCGTTCTACGGGCGGCCGGAAAGGCCAAGCCGCGATTTTCATGACCATGACCTTGACCGTGTCACTGGGTTTGATCGGTCTGGTAGTCGACATCGGCTGGGCGTATTGGCGTAAGGAAGCGTGCGCCACTGCCGCTAGCGCCGCCGCGTTTGCCGCCATCTCCGCCGCCAGCGCGTCCAGCGTGACCAATCAGTCCTGCGGCAGCGGTCTAACCTCTTGGACCTGTAGCACTTACCCCTGTCCCGCCAATCCGGTCTCAGTATCCAACAATCTCGACAACGGATGTCTTTATGCCAAGCAGAATGGTTTTCTCGATGCCGGCCGCCAAACCGTCACTATGCAAGGGGGGACCACGGCCCCGCCGACGCCGGGAGTTACGCCGGCCTATTGGGTAAAAGCCACCGTCACCGAGCGGATTCCCACGCTGTTTTCAGCGGCTCTAGGCCAACCCTATGAGCAAATCGCCTCACAATCGACCGCTGCTATCTTCAAAGGTAGTGGGGGCGGGTGTGTCTACGTGCTGAACCCAACCGCCAGCGGCGCCTGGACCCAGAGCGGTGGGACCTTCTCTACCGGATGCGGCATCGATATCAATTCGAATTCCGGTAGCGCCTTATTGATGTCTGGCGGTACTATAGCGCTCACCGGCGGCGCCAACGTCAGCATTGTCGGCCACAAGCTTTCAAGCGGCGGCAACGTCACTTTTGCCGGCGGAGGCTCGCTGCTTACCAACCAGACCGCGGTCGCCGACCCCATAACGGGCCTGGTTGCGCCTACGGCTGGTTCTTGTGTCGCCAACCCGGGCTACAGCGGCGGCAGTGGCGCCATCCCTTCCGGAACCTATTGCAGCAGCCTCAGCATCAGTGGAGGCACATGGACGCTGTCCGGCACTTATAACTTTACGTCCGGCAGCTTCGCTATGGCCGGCGGAAACGTCACGACCGCGGCCGGGGGCGCCACGTTCTATTTTGCGCCAGCCAATTCGGGAACTTTCGCTTACAGCGGCGGCACTCTGTTACTCAACTCGCCCACCAGCGGCAGCCTGGCGGGATTCGCTATCTGGAAAGATACCGTTACCCCCAATTCCGCCTCCATCAGCGGCGGACTCCAGACCATCAATGGCATCATCTACATGCCTCACACCGCGCTCGCCTATTCCGGCGGATCCACTCCCGTGCAGCAGACCATCGTCGTCGATACCATCGCCATGAGCGGCGGCGCTATCAGCCAGCCCGCAACTTCGTCCTTCTTCTCGAACGGGGCGACTATGTCGGGCAACTACATTATTCAGTGAGAGGCTAACGTTGCCGCCTTGCGACCCGGTAACTCTGCGACTATGTCGGGCAACTACATTATTCAGTGAGAGCGGGCTATTCCCGCGCCGCCGCCGCTTCCCGGTAAATCTCCAGCGCCTCGCGCGCGGTGCGTTCCCAACTGAAGCGCGCCGCTTGCGCATGCCCGCGGCGAATCAAGTCGGCGCGCAGCGTCTCATCGAGCAGGACTTCGCGAATGCCGCGCGCGATATCGAAGACGTTTTCGGGGTTCACCAATACGGCCGCGTCGCCCACCACTTCCGGCAACGAGCTGACGTTGGAAGTAATCACCGGCGTTCCACACGCCATAGCCTCCAGCGGCGGCAATCCGAAGCCTTCATAGCGCGACGGGAACACGAACGCCGCCGCCGATTCGTAGAAGCACCGCAGCGTCTCGAAGGGCACGAAACCGAGAAAGCGCACCAGCGGTTCCACCCGGCTCTTCATCACCGCCTGGCGGACCGCCGGATGCTGCGAAATGGTGTCGCCGATCAGCACCAGACGCAGGTCTTTATACACCGGATGCTCCGCCAGTTGCCCGCGCAACACCGCAAACGCTTCCACCAGCCGCGGCACGTTCTTGTGGCGGCGGACATTGCCGGCGTAGAGCAAAAATGGATGCTGGATCTGGTAGCGCTCGAGGATGCGCACGTGCTCGTCCGCGCGGCGCCCGTCGTGCACGTAAAACCCCGGGTCGGGCGCATTGTAGACGCGCCGGATGCGCTCGGGCCGCACGCCCATCAGGTTCTGCACGTCCCGCTTGGTGGCCTCCGAAACCGCGATCACCCGGCGCGCGCGCAACAAGCCGCGGCGGAAGCGGTAACGCCGCAACTGCATCCACACCCCGGACCGGCCTTCTTCAAACAGCAGGTTGGCCATATCGTGAATCGTGACCACATAGGGCCGCATCAACAGCAGCGGTACGCGATTCAGGGGAATGTGGACCAGGTCCGGCGCAATGCCGTGCAGGAACAGTGGAAACGCCAGGTGATCCAAAGCTCCGCGGTCGCTGTGGGAGTAAACCGCCGCGTGGAAATTCTCCGGCAGTCCGGCGAGCGTGCGGACGTCGCCCGCGCCGCTGATCAGCGTGTAACGGTTCTCATGGTCGATATTGCTCAGCGCGTGGACCAGGCTGCGGATATATGTGCCGATGCCGAAGTCCCGGATGCGCCGGGCGTCAATCGCGATGTGAAGCGCCATGTCATGCCTGGCTTGGGCTAGCCTGGCCTGGTTTATTCCCGCCTGACTCGCGCTTCCAATCGTAAAGCGGAAAGCGCGCCGTCAGCGCCCCCACCTTTTGCCGGACGTCCGCCAGTGCGTCTTCGCTCGCAATGTTGCCCAGCACTTCGGCGATCAGCGCGCCGGTCTCGCGCATCTCCGGCTCTCGAAATCCCCGCGTGGTGACGGCCGGCGAACCGAGGCGGATGCCGCTCGGGTTGAGCGGCGGGTTGACGTCGAACGGAATCGCGTTCTTGTTCACTGTAATGCGCGCGCGGTCGAGCGCCTTCTCCGCGTCTTTGCCGCGCACCCCCTTGGAAAATACGTCGAGCAGCATCAGGTGCGTATCGGTGCCGCCGGAAACCACCCGGAAGCCGGCATCCATTAGCGACTGCGCCAGCGCGCGCGCATTGGCGACCACTTGCTTCTGATACTCCACAAAGTCCGGCTGCAGCGCTTCCAGAAAACAGACCGCCTTGGCGGCGATCACATGCACCAGCGGTCCCCCCTGTATGCCCGGGAAGACGTTTTTGTCGATGGCGGCGCCGTATTGTTCTCTAGCCAGAATCAGCCCGGAGCGCGGCCCGCGCAACGTCTTGTGCGTGGTGGAAGTGACGATATCGGCGTATTCGCACGGGTTGGGATGCAGGCCCGCGGCCACCAGTCCCGAAATGTGCGCCATGTCCACCAGGAAAATCGCGCTCACCGCGTCGGCGATCTTGCGGAAGCGCGCGAAATCGATGATGCGCGGATACGCGCTGGCGCCGGTGATGATCATCCGCGGCTTGTGCTCGTGCGCCAGCCGCTCCACTTCGTCGTAATCGATGCGCTCGTCCTCTTTGCGCACGCTGTACGGAATCACCTGGTATGTCTTGCCCGAGAAATTGAGCTGGTGCCCGTGCGTGAGGTGCCCGCCATGCGCCAGGTTAAGGCCCATGATCTTATCGCCGGGCGCGAGCACGGCGGCGTACGCGGCCTGGTTGGCCTGCGACCCCGAATGCGGCTGCACGTTGACATACTCGGCGCCGAAGAGCTGTTTGGCGCGGTCGCGCGCCAGGTTCTCGGCCAGGTCCGTAATCTCGCATCCGCCGTAATAGCGCTTGCCCGGATAGCCTTCCGCGTACTTGTTGGTGAAGACGCTGGCGGTAGCTTCCAGCACCGCCTCCGAGGTGAAGTTCTCGCTCGCGATCAGCTCAAGCTGCGAGTGCTGCCGCTCAGCTTCGCGCTCGATCAGCCGGTAGACTTCGGGGTCGGCTTCGGCCAGCGGCCGGCGCATTCGTTCCAAGGCTGTCATGGAGGCTCCAGGTGAGAAACTTCAATTTTACCGCAGTGGGCAGGCGCTTCCGCCTGCCAAGTGTGAGAGAGCCGCCAAATCCCCAAAACTGTTGCAGCGCCCTGCGGAAGCCTGTCGCATACCGTGACCGTCCCAGTGGACGTTGCCCGTGCAAGTCCGCCCCGTCATGGATGCCAAAGTCAAACCGCTGAGCAAACTTTTCGTCACGGTCGCCGTCCCGCTGGTGGCGATGGCGCCAGCCAGGTTCGAGGCGCGTCCGCGGACCATGCACAGGGAGACCGGCGGATAGCCCGTTATGCCCTGAGGCATGACGTCACTTGAGCACGCCAAGCCCGTCAATTGTGACGGTGCAGCTTAACTCGCGTTGCGCGAGCGGCTTTCCATATTCGTCGGCCGCTGGAAGACCCGAGGTGCGCCTAATCTTTATCGTGTACGCCGTCCCTGGCGCTACTTGGTAAATTTGGGAAACGTCCATCTTGGTATTTATCTCCTGGCCGGGCGTCAACCTGACTCGGGCGGCTGGTCCCGTATAGCCGTGCGGGTCGCGCGGCTTGGACGCAGCATCCGCCATGCTCTTCCCGCGATCCGTCAAGGGAACAGGCTTGCCGGACGAATCTACAACCTCGACGGCATATTCATTGGTCCACGTTGCTTCGTCCACGCTCGCAACCCCATTAGATACATTCCTGATGGTGACGTTGAGCAAGCCCCTCCACGGCACGTATGCCTTGGGCGGGTCCGTCAGTGCGTGGGGCTCGTGCACGGCTTCCGCTGCTGTTGCGACAACGATCTCTACGACGCCGTTCGAAGGATGATCGGCGATGGCGGCCGCAGTTCCAAGACCCTGCGCCTCTATGCGTGACCCTCCTGCTCCTGTTAGTAACAGTTCTACGACTAAAGCGCGATTCGGCACGGCGTTCTCCTTCTGTTCCTCCATCCCGCCTGGTTGTAGTTACTACCCACCACTGTAACTTCTCAACTAGCTTGGCGAAGCGCTACGTAGATTTGCCTGAAGCTGAACGAAAAGGCGACCATGAACACCTGGAAGAGCCGGCTCGCACTGCGCGAGCAAGGGCCGGCCTGCGCCGCATGCAAGCACCAGAACAGCCAACGTGGCGCACGCACTCCTGCGTGCCGCGTTCACAATCGTGTGAACGCGCGGCGACTGGAGCAAAAGCTTCGGTCCTCCCGCGCCACGTCGAAATGGCAAGGTTATCTCGCGACAAGTCTTAATCTTAAGTGACCTTGGGCCAGTGGGATGCGGAACCGCGCAACGGCGGATCGCTTCCCGGTATTTTCGCGGGCAGAGCAGGTTTTCGGCACAGTTCACTCCGGAAGGTGTTACGGGGTCGTTGAAACGCGTTCTTACCGGCCGGCGGCGAAGCAGCATCAACCCGATGCCGCGCGTCTTACGGAGCGCCTTTGATGGTGTAGGTCAGAGTAGGTATGGTTCCGGTCGAGGGAGCCGTGAATTGCGTGCCTGCTCCCAGTGAAGGCAGCGGGACGCCGTTTGCGTCCCCGATCTGAAAACCTCCGCCGAGCACCGAAATATTGACCGGAATGTCGAAGGGGATGGGGACGGAGTAGGTTCTTCCGCCTGTGTCGCTTTCCACGATGGAAGCCATGCGGATGGCGCCGGAAGTCGCTCGTGCGCCAATGTT
>PLDF01000296.1 GCA_003135055.1 Bryobacterales bacterium
GCAGTGGAAGTCCAACAGTGGCAAGGAGGGCAGGCGCCGTAACGGCGGCACGGGCCGAAGCCGGGGTGAACACGACCCTCACGTCCTGGTGGAAGGCAGTTAAAAGAAGCGCGGTCGAGCGAGTGCAGCCGGGCGTCGGACTTTGATCGATGCCGGAGCCGCAGCTGCCGGAGTGGCTTGCACAGCAGTTGTGAGCGCACATCCTGGGTGAACAGAGCGGGACGCAGCTCAGAGTGAAGGCCAGCAGCAGGACGAGCCCGCGAGCAGCCGAGCCGTTAGCGAGGGAGGACCAGCGCACCCTTCGATCCTAGCATTGGGCGGAGCCGCGGTCGGACGCAAATGAAGAATGGCGCTAGTCTTTTGAGGTGCGGCTTTTTGTCGGAATTGCACTGGCGGCGGAAGCGTCGGACGCGCTCAACAGCGTGCGGGAAAGATTTGAGCCGGGATCGGCTGATCTGCGCTGGTCGCAGCCGGAAAGCTGGCACGTCACGCTGCAATTTCTGGGAGCATCGAGCGAAGAACAGGCGGCGTGCGTAGCGGAGAAGCTGGCCGCGCTGCGGACTGCGCGGGTTCCGGTGCGAATGGCGAGACTGGGATTTTTTGAGCGGGCGGGAGTTTTTTGGGCCGGCGTGGAACTGACGCGTGAGCTGCTGGCTCTCCAGCAATGGGTGACGGCGGCGACGCGACTGTGCGGATTCATGCAGGAAGAGCGTGCCTATAACCCGCACATCACGCTGGCGCGGAGCAAAGGGCGTAATAGCGGCAGGGCTTTGGTTCCTCTAAAGAAGGCGGTGGAGCGGAGCAAGGTCGGACTCGAAGCGCAGTTCATCGCCAGTGAATTTCTACTGTACGAATCATTTCCTGGACCGGAAGGATCGCGGTACGAGGTAAGAGCGCGGTTTGGTCTGGAGTGATCAGGCTGGTTCGGGGATGACGCGCAGTTTGCCGAGGCCAAGAATGTAGCCAGCAATGCCGATGGCGAGAACAACGGCGGCCAGAGCAAAAGAACCTCCGAAATTGTGCGCCCTGGCGAAGTAGCCGGTGATCACCGGCGCCGAGATGGCGGCGATCTGGGTGGCGAAGTTCATGATGCCGCCGACGCGGCCGACGCTTTCGCGCGGCGCGATGAACGACGGAATCGACCAGCCGACAGGCGCCATTGCGCCGAGACCGGCCATGCAGATGCTCATCCACGCGACGGCCACCGCAGGCGTGTGGGCGAACCGAGCGCCGTAGATTCCCATGCCGAAGGCGAGTCCGCCGACCAGAACGGCCTGGCGCACCAGCCACGGGCGTGCGCCGCGACGGACGAGAGCATCGACCATCCAGCCGCCGATGAGGAGATCGGTCACGGTCGCCACCATCCACGGGATGCTGGTGTCGAGCGCGGAGTGCATCAAGTCGACGTGCAGGCTCATGGAGAGATAGCTGGGCAGCCAGGTAAGCACCAGGTAGAAGACATAGTTGTAAGCGGCGAAGCCGATGGTCGCGCCGATGACATGTGGCTGGCGGAGTAAGTAGAGTAGCGGAGCGCCGTGGCGGTGCGCGGCGGGCGCGGAGTCCGGCTGGGCGTGGCCCTCGGACATGAGCGTGCGCTCGGCAGGACTGAGGCGCGGGTCCTCACTGGGATTGTCCTAGACGCCGCAGAAGAGCACGAAGTAGAGAAAGCTGATGAAGCCGGTAAAGATGAAACTCCAGCGCCAGCCGAACCGGATCACGAGCAGTCCGAGAATGGGAACGCCGATGGCGGAAGCGAATTTGGCGGCCGCGTCGTTGATGGAGGTGGCGAAGCTGCGCTCGCGCTCGGGAAACCAGTAGCCGACGGCTTTGGCATTCGCCGGGAATGTGGGAGCTTCGCCGACGCCGAGCAGCAGGCGTGCGGCGAAGAAGCTGTAAATGCCGGTCGCGAGGCCGGAGGCGAAGGAGGCCATGCTCCAGAGGAAGGTCGCGACGCGGCCAATGCGGCGCACGCCCCAGCGATCGAGCATGACGCCGATGGGAATCTGAAGGACCGCGTAGGTCCAGTTGTAAGCGCTGGCGAGATAGCCGAATGAGACAGCGGTGATGCCCCAGTTGGTGCGCAGCGCGTCGTAGTCCACCGAGATATTGACGCGGTCGAAAAAGTTGACCAGAACGCCGATGCCGAGAAGAACCGCGATGCGCCAGCGGCGATGCGGTGCGTGCAGAACAGAGTCGGGAGCGGAGGCGGAGATCGGCTTCCCGCATTGTAGATGGCGCGGTCACCGAACCAAGGGCGAGAGGAATTTGTGACCGTGGCGGATGTTTATTCGACGGCCTGCACCATGCCGCGACCCAGCAGCAGCTCGGCCTTGTCGATAAAAGCGCGGTCGGCGGTGACGGTGATGCCTTCCGGTTCCATGACCACGCAATATTGGCCGCGCTGTTCCACGTTAAGCATAAGGCGCGCCGAACCGGGCGCGGAAACGACGAGATCGTGCAGCTCGACGAGCGTGGTCTCGCTGACGCGATCGAGCGGAATGCGGATGCGGACGTTGTTCGGCAGGCGCACTTTCACGTCTTCGAGCGCCTGAATGGCGGAAACGCAGAGCTTGGGCGCGGCTTCCTCTTCGGCGCGCAGCTGGCCGCGAACGAGAACGGGGACCTCGATGCACAGCGACTGTGCGAGACGCTCGTAGTCTTTGGGGAAGCAGATGAGGTCGATCTTGCCGCTGGCGTCTTCGAGTGCGGCCTGTGCGTAAAGTTCGCCGGAGCGCATCGATTTGGCGACCTTGAGGCCGAGGATAACGCCGGCGATGGCGACTTCGTTTTCCGGCGCCTGGCCGCGGCGGCCGTTCGAGGGCGCGGGTTTCATTTCCAGCGCGGCAGCGACGTCGACCACGCCGGGCAGGTTGCGGAGCTTCTCAGCGTACTTATCGAGCGGATGGCCGGAGACAAAGAAGCCAAGGACTTCCTTCTCGGCCTGCAGGCGCTGGCTCTCCTCCATGTCGGGGACGTTGGGTAGGCCGTCGTCTTTCGAGCTGGCAACGTGTGTGTCGAAGATGCCGAAGAGA
>PLDF01000066.1 GCA_003135055.1 Bryobacterales bacterium
CCTCCGCTGGGGCTGCGACCGGAGCCGAAGTTGGCGAAGCCTCCCCGCCTGGCTGAACTCCGCCACCGGCCGCCGGTTCAACGGAGCTCCGGTTCGGCTGAGGCGTATCTCCGCTGCCGGCCCCAGGCATCCCGCCCTCTGGCGCCCCGCCCTCGTCGAACGACGCAATCTTTTCCCCGATCCTGTCTTCGCTGATAACGAAGTTTTCCGGTTTCAGCCCCGTGATGTAGTTCCCCTTGTGATCGGTGACCGCAACGTTGAGCTGAACCAGCACGACGTTAACGAAAATACGGGAAGACTGATCCTGAGCTGCAGTCCCAGGAATCCCGGCCACCGCCGCGACCAGACCCGAACAGAACACGATAGACAGAAGAAATTTCATTAGCATACTGCTCCCGTACAGCCTCACCAAATCAATGCTGGGGAATCGGAGCGGCAGCGGCGATGTGCGCCCCGCCGTGCCGGAATTCCTCCCCGGTTTGCTCCATCGCACGCAGAATAGCTGGCCAGTCCTCCAGATCCGTGGCGAATATCTTCGCGATCATGCGCCGGCTCAGTTCCGGAATCAGCAGGTTCAGCGACTCTGGAGCATAACCCATTTCATCCGCCAGCCGCGCCCAGTAGAGATTGCTGGATTCCCAGGACTCCCCCATCAGCGCGTAAGCATCGCCGGAATAAGCAGGCAATGGCTTCAGACTCAGAATGGCGCAGCCGTTCGTTTGCTCCAGCGTTGGATGAGGCACTCCGAAGTCTCGCGATACACGCTCGGAGTTCGCTTCTGACGGGCTCTTGCGTGCCAGATCGTCCAGCTCACGACTCGACGAACCCCACCCCGCCGCATCCGTCGGATACAGCCTCCGATATTCCGACGCCACATGGAACTTCTCCGCCGGTGTGATCCGGGGCATCAGTGCTGTGATTTCCGGGGACTGCTGGAGCGCTCGCTCCGTGATTTCCATGCGTCGCGGCGTCATCAGATCCCCAAGGATTGCAGCCGCCCTCCCTCGCAGTTCCGGATTTCCCGGCGACGCCAGCAGTAGCTCTTCCCCCGCGCGCTGGTAGAGAGCCGCCGCGTGCAATTCCGCCGGAGTAACAGCCCACCAGCGCGGCTGAATTGCATCCACAAGGATTGCCGGCCCCGCTGCCTGCCAGATCAAAGCCTGAACATTTTCCGGAGCGATGAAATCCTCTTCCGCCGTCGCCAGCGCATAGGGCAGGCTGGCCAGCGACCCGATCAGATAAGCGCCGCCGCCCGCCGTCACGCCGATGCCGACCAGCGTCGGAGTATCCCAGATCTGGCCGTATCCCAAAATCGACGTTCCCGAAAAATCGTGCGAACGCACGAACAGCGGATTGTTGTGCAGAACCTGCGCGCCCGGCGGCTCGTAATACGCGTAGTTCAGCCCCACCAGCGTATCCCGCAGAAATGGCGTCAGCTGGCCGCGCGCCGCTTCCAGCTGTGCCGGCGAACTCGACGACTGAATCACTCGGGTCAGATCGGTGCGCACCTGCAGTTCCGCATGCCGGCTGAAGTAAATCGCCGGCGCCCACGCCGCCTTTTCTCCCGGCGAAAAGATGGCGCGCGGCATCTCGAATTCCCGCAGGCTCGCGGCCAGCGGAATCAGCTGATCCTTCACCGCCGATCCATGAGCCATCTGATCCAGACCGTCATTGAGCCCGAACAGCGTATCCAGTGACACCAGCCGCTGATCGTCCAGCACCGATCGCATCCGTTGCGCGATCTCATCATGCGTGCGCCGTCCCGTGAAGCTCTGTTGCGCGGGTCCCGCCAATAGCTCGATGATCTGATCCTGCGAGAGATTGGCCTCGCCCGAAGCAGCCCCCAGCGTCGATCGCAGCGAGGCGCGCGTCGCGTCGAACATCGGACCCGAGGCGGAAACGCTGATAAACGGCTGCACCACGCCCTGCCAGGACGTGTTCATTTTCGTGTCCGGAATCTGCTGCTGGCGCGCCAGAATCTCACACAGCCCGATGTTCCCCTGCAGGGACCCCATCGCATTCGAGCGCAGCGCGGGACTGGAAATCCCACTCACCGACTCTGCGGCATTCAGGAATTGCGTCACCGATGTATCGTTGAGCGCCGGAAATTCCGAAAACACCAGATACCAGCTATGGAACTCCGTAAACTTCGCGGCCAGCAGCTTTACCGTTGCTTCGGATAACCGGCCTTCCGGCGCGCGCGCATGATCGATCGCGCTCAGTGTCAGGTAAATCTGCAGCGGGCCCACATCGGTCGCAAAGCACGAAGACGCCACCAGCGTCATCAGCAGCTGCTCCGGGCTGTCCCAGCCGCGCGCGTCTCTCACCCAGTCGCGGACCAGCTTCGGGCTGTAATTCTGGCTGAGGATCTCTTTCCATACAGCCAGGCCACCCGGNNTCACTGCAGACGATTGAACAGGACCAGCAGATCGGCGTTGCGTGGAAACACTCCCCGCGTTGCGCTGGAACCGTTGCCCGCCCGCCGATAGACGTCATACAGCTGTTTCAGCCGCGACCCTGAAGTCAGGTGAGCCTGCTGCTCGCGGCCCACCCGCGAGAGCGCGTCGAAATAGGCAGCCAGCCATCCGTGATCCTTCGCGCACAAATGCTCGATAAACTCGCCCGGAGAACCCACACTGGCCCCGACCAGCTCTTCCCAGCCCTTTTCGGTGTCCGGCCCGCCAGGCACCAGAACCCGTCCCGCGCGAACCGAGACCTGGCTTCCATAGAATTCCAGAGCTGGAGCCAGCGGCAGTAACGACCGCAGCCCGTGCGATTGGCGCAGAACCAGCCGCGTTTCCTCATCATTCTTTGATAGAGCCCAGTAGAGCCGATCCAGTTCCTGATCGTGCAGCATCGCATCGACCAGAGTTATTTCTCCCTTGTGTCGCCAGATGCTCGCCGAAGTCCAGTCCTGCGACCGGAACAGCACGGGCACCTGTGTCGCCGGAAACGAATACGCGAAGGGCGTGTGCTTCTGCAGCGCGTCCTCCAGCCCGGTAAGAGGAAACCCTGAATCAATGGCCAGGAACGCCCGTTCCGCATTCGCCGTCACCAGGTACGCATTCTTCTCGCCGCATGCCGGGTCGAACTGGTATCCGAGAACCTCAACCAGCCTGGCTGCTTGCTCGCAGTTGTCGACATGAATCGTGT
>PLDF01000212.1 GCA_003135055.1 Bryobacterales bacterium
ATGTCACAGGTTCCAGACAGCTTTCCTGCATCGTGCCTGCGTACGCCATGTACTTAACGCGGACTGGCTGCGTTTGCCCTATCCGCCAACTGCGACGACTTGCCTGCCTCAATACGAAAATTGAGTAGCCGGACTCATAAAATAAAATCGTGGAAAAAGGGAGCAAATCGAGGCCAGTGGCCACCAAACGTGGGTGCGCAATGCAAACCTGCATCCCCGATTTCAACTGGCGTTCATACCATGCTTCCCTTGCCTCAGGAGGGATAGCAGTGGTCAGCACCTCGACGCGAATACCTTCGCGGCTCAAGATGCTTTTCAGCCGCTGAGTGACGTCGCGCTTCTGAGTGTAGACCGCATAAATCTGACACCGGCGCCCTTGGCTGAGTTCGGCCTTGACCTCCTCAACCAGGCGCCGCTCCTTTGCATAAAGCACACCCTCATCAAGATCGGCCGGGTCCGAGATTACGAAACGTTCCCGCTCACCGGTGTCCGGACTAGTCGCGCACCCGAATAGCGTTCCGATTTGGAACGGCCGGTCGGGATAGAGCATCAACGCGTTCAGCCCCGTGCTCATTACCGACTGGTTACCGTGATGTTCTTCGAGCGCCGCCTTGATGTCCTCTTCAAGGCTCTTGTAGGCGTCACTGAGCGCCTTGTCCATTTCGATACTGAGGACCTCCTCTTCGTAGGACGGTAGTGCATCGGAGATATCCTCCAGCGACACGAAGGCCCCGAGTTCCATCAGGAAGCGGCCGAACAGTAGCGGAGAAGCACCAGGCCGTCTGCGGACCCGTGTGGTCACTTTCGGCTTGTCTGAACACGCGTTGTCAGCGGGGGTGATCGTGGTAACCTTCTCCAGAACACCGTAGGCTTCCGAGAACGCCCGCATCCCAGCATCACCGTACGCGAACCCTTCTTCCAGCATCTTTTTCGGGTTGAGCCGAAACAGAATATTGTAAAGTTCGTCGGCGTAGCCGCCGTTCAAGGTACCGGTAAGAATCAGGGTGCGTTGGGCACAGGAAGCTATGGTGCCCAGCGCGGCCCCTTGAGCCGTATCTCCTTTAAGTTCATGAACTTCGTCCGCACGCCGTAGTCAAAGAATCCCTTGAGGTGTCGTCCGATGAAGTCCATCGGCGCGCAGCGCCTTACTTTGGATCCATCGGCTTGCCAGAGCGCGCTAAACATGGCGCGGCGAGCTTTCGTGGCATTCGCCTGCTCATCCGGCAACAGAAGTTCACTGTGCTTCGCCTTGCGGAAGTCCGCCCGCCGCAACTGATCGTCTTGTGTTAGAACCGGTCTGCCGGTATCCGGGTTCACTATTGCGCCGTTGAACGGTCCGCAGCGCGGCGCCCCATAGACGTGCCGCCAAAAGTAACTTAATTTGGCAAGCTCTCTCGACACGACAAATACCGCCGGACAATCGCATAGTTCAGCCCATCGAGTGCGCGCCGACTTCGACTTCTTGCGGAGGCGTAAGTCGCTCAACGTCGTCTGGAGGCCTTCGCGAAGGATGCGGCCGTTGCGTAGTCGCACCTCGTTTACGCCTGTGTGGCCGTTGGACCCGACACCATTGCGAATGCCGTCGATCAGGAAAACCCGCACACGCGGCAACGTCAAGAGGCACTCTCGGCACCACTTCATCGTCAATTGCGGCGGCACCATCACGAGAGCCGTGAACGGTCGTCCCTTCGCGTGCACAAACATCGCGCCGAGCGAGATCAACGTCTTTCCCGTGCCACATTCTGCGATTGCTGCTGCTGCTGCTGAGGTCTCCAACTCCCAACGCCGTGCGATACCAGCGACGGCGAGAGACTGCGCTGGGTAAGGAATTCGGCGCAGGTACTTGAGTTCAACAGGTAGCGGCGCGCCGGGTTCATGCAGGGGCGGAAATTGTTAGAGTATCCTGTCTTCGAGCAGTGGTGCGAACTGCCTGAGATAGGTTGCGATGTCCTTCGGTACGATGTGCACGAATCCTCCTATGATGAGAAAAGGGCATGTCGAAAGACACGCCCACCTTCGCAGAATCAGAATTGCAACCGATAATAGGCTGCTTCCAGGAACCTGCAACGCTATATGCGAGATACGGATTGATGTCAGCCGTCTTCGGACTATAACTATGCCGGTGGAGGGTCGCGATTCAGACTGTTTCGATCACTTTGTCGAGGTCAGCCTGAAAACTCGTAGCAACCTGCCAAGGAGATACTTGACCATCAGGCGGTATCATGATGACGCCGCGTTTCAGCGCATGGCCGATCCAGCCTAGAAACCGCTTCTTCGTTCCCTTCACAAGTACCGGCCGGCAACCAAGCCCAATCAGATCTTCAACCGCCTTGTGCCGATTCAATTCGCCGCCGAACCATTCACTCCAATCCGGCAGAATCGGTAATCCGAAGCGAGCCCCGAGGCGGTAGAGGAGAAAGGCTGGATCGTCGCCGCACAAGACAGTCCGCCGGGCTGATGGACTACCGCCGGCGCGAGTCCGCGACAATTCTTCGGAAACAGCCACAAGGTGCCGGAGCGGGCGCCGACGTCCCGGAATGTTGATCGATCCCCGAAAAACATCGGCGTCCTTGCCCAGGCAGATCAGGATCCGATTCAACTGCGGTCCGCTCGCATAGAAGCGGGCCTCGTCCGTGATCGCCGACGCGATCGCTGCGATTTCCTGATCATTGCCGATCACCGATAGAAGGTGACAGCGCCCGCTTTGGCGGTCTGACTCGTGTTCGGCAATCAGTCTATCCATCCGAACCGACACGTCGATCGTCGTGTCGCGAAGAACCTTCGTGAACTGCAGAGTCCCGATACGAAGATGCGCGTTCTTCATGGCTGTCTGTTTCCTTCTTGGAGAATCGCGGTTGTACCGTCGGCATAGGCGAGGGTCAGGCACTGTGTGAAGCGTTCGCGCTCTCGAATTGTTGTGACATCGTCGTCGTCAGTCTCTTCGAAGCGGTCTGTCACTTTCACGGATTCCCAGCGGGCCACATGCAGATCCGGTCCGTCGCCGAAGATCCCGTTGAGTAATCCGCTTGTTGTTAGGAGGCCAACATGGCCGCCGTGGAGCGGCGTCAGGGGCCGCCCTGTTGCCCGCACTTCGGGTGAAAACAGGATTCGTCCCGCCTGTCTATATACAGCCGACGCAGGCAGCACATCCTCCAGCGCGTCCAGGGGAAGTCCGCGGTTAATGAGTTGTGCCGGTCCACCCGCCGGTACAGCGAATTGCCGATCAGCCTCGTCCGGCAGCACCGGGAGCTCATCGTAGTTGCGCGCGAATCCCATCAGCTTCGTCTTCGCCCGCTGGACGTCCCAGTCCTTCAACTGTTCGCGCTCCCGGCGACTCCGCCTCACGCCGAACGTGACGATTTGGTTGTAGCGGACCGACTCGGGTTCACTCAGCCGATAGATGGCTTTGTCCCGAAAGTGAACAGCGAGGATGTCGACGCACTCGCCCAGTCGATTGCCTGGAATGACGAGCACGAGCACTCCTGCCGGCTTCAGCCAGCGGTACGTGTGTTCGAGGAAGAGGCGCTCCATACGGGCATTGCGGTTCTCCGATATTTCATGATCGTAAGGCGGGTTGAGAAGGAGCAGCGAAAACGACTCCACTGCGCAGTGCACGTCGAAACAATTGCCTTGAACCAACTGATCCACGGCTTTCGCAGCCTCTGCGGCACGGAACGCGTCGAGTTCGATGGCGCATCGAATTGTTCTTGCGCCCGAAGTGACGGACGCTAGCGCCGCGCCGGTGCCCGAGCACGGGTCCAAGACGCTTGTTTCGGCGCCGGAGAACAGGAGGAACCGCCGAATTCGGTTTGCCTCAGTGGATGAGAGCGGGAAATAGCCTAGTTTTTGCCTGGCGATCGAGCGCACGTAATCTCCCTTCGTCGACGCAAATTGTCGTCGTCGTCGTTTATTTTGAACTGACTGAATGGCCTTGCTGTCGTGTCTTAGGTTTTTACAGCGAGATGCCGATCGTTTTTTGGGCCTCACCGTTACTACCCTGGTGATGCTCAATTAACCTTCGTGGCCCATGGATCGCCTTCGGGCTGGACCGCAGCAATTCCGGCAGGTTATGGTGTAGGATCGGCAATGATATGCTTTAAACGGAGCGCCGTCATGATCAGCAGCAGGGTGGTTCTTACTACCCGACTCAGGTCGAGGCCACAAGCATCCGCTCGGCAGAATCGTGAGGCCTTTCCGTCTCAGTCCTTCGCGGTGGACTCAAGTGGCCACACGATGCCGCTACTAAAACTAAAGTGCCATTGTCTGCTCAGTTGGGAAACGGGGTAATCTCCCAGAACGCCTTTCCGGCCAATTGCGAGGCCGCCGGAGCGGCGGGATCGATTTGAGCTTTGTAAGAGTGGCCGGAAATTACCGGCCAATGT
>PLDF01000330.1 GCA_003135055.1 Bryobacterales bacterium
CCAAAACGGGCTAGAACTTCGGTTTAGAAAGGGCTGAAAATAAATGGCGAAGTGGTGTGTGACTGTGCTTTTTGGGAGCGCAGAATTGGTGGGAAGAGAGGGTTGGGCCGCCGATAAACGCGATTAACGCGGATATGGATCGGGGGCTCTGGCGGGCTTGCGCCTGCGATTTGTTATTCCTCGCGAAGAGCGCTCATCGGGTCCAGGCGTGAAGCGCGGCGCGCCGGCAGAAATCCGGCTACTCCCGCGACCAAAGCTAATACTCCGGAGGCCAAGGACAGCGTCCAGGGATCGTTCGAATCGACTCCATAGAGGAACGACGAGACGAAGCGCGTGGTGGCCAGCGCCGCGCCCAGACCAATGACCAGGCCGACGCCGACAAGGATTGCCACATCAGTGAGGACCATGCGGAGAACGCGAGACTGCTCGGCTCCCAGGGCCATTCGGATGCCGATTTCATTGCGGCGCCGCGCGACGATGTATGACATCACGCCGTAGAGGCCGATGGTTGCGAGCAGCAGCGCCAGGCCGCCGAAGAACCCAGAGAGGGTCGCCAGCAGACGCTCCCGCGATATCGAGTCGTCGACCTTGGCTGCCAGCGTCTCAAACTCAATGGACACGTCGCGGTTGACCTTGCCAATCGCGGACTTCACGGCGGAGATGAGCGCGGTGGGCGCGCCAACAGCAGGTCGCAGCTCAAAGCTGGTGAGCGGACCGGGAACTCCGCCTTGACTCCAGGGGATGAAGACGAAGGGCTGCGACTCTTCTCGCAGGGAACCATATTTCGCGTCCTTCACGATGCCGACGATCTCGACCGGACCGCCCGTGATGCTCCAGGCGACTTGCGATCCGCGGCCGTCTTGGATGCGGAAATGTTGCCCGAGCGGATTCGCCGCACCGAAGTATTTTTGGGCAAAGGATTTACTAACGATGGCGACCTTTAGCGAAGTGGACGTGTCATGACTGTTGAAATCGCGCCCGCCGACGATTGACGTGCCGAGGGTTTCAAAGTACCCGTCGCTCACATTGTTGAACGAGGCCATGCCATCAGAGCGCGATTTCGGAATGTAGCCTTCAATCGTCACTTCCCCAGCCCAACGGCAGTGGCAGACCGGCGTGATGTAAGAGACGCTGGCCGAACGAACGCCCGGAATCGCGCGCAGCCGATCGAGCATATCCCGATAAACTGCGGACCACCGATCCATTGGATAATGTCCACTGCGAAGATCGGCGCTGACCAGCAGCACGTGGCCGCGATCGAATCCCGCATCCAGGGAAATGAGTTTCCAAAAGGTCGAGAGCATCAAGGCCGCGCCCACCACCAGTAACAGCGATAGAGCGATCTGCGCCGTCACAAGCGCTTTGCCCAGGCCCAGCTTTGCGCCTTCAATCACGCCGCGGGCATTGGCCTTCATCGCAGATTGGGGATCGACGCGAGTGCCTCGCCACGCTGGTACGATGCCGAACAGCAGGCTGGTCAGGACGGCAACCGCCATCGTAAAGGCGAGTACCCGGACGTCTACCGTGAGATCGAGAGAGGCATCCAGTAAGCGGACCAGCAGGCGGGCGCCCCACTCGGCGAACAGAACACCCAGCACAGCGCCGGTCCCGGACAGCAGCAGGCTTTCTGTGAGCGACTGACGAACCAGGCGGCTGCGTCCGCCGCCTACCGCCATCCGGATTGCGATCTCACGCTCCCTCATCTTGCCGCGCGCAAGCAGCAGGTTCGCGACGTTGGCACAAGCGATCAGCAGCACCACGCCCACGGTCGTCATCAGAACTATCAGCGTCTCGCGGTATTCTCTTCGGAGACTGGAGATTCCGTTGCCGGCAGGCTGCGTATCGAAGGTCTGCGCCAAGTACTGGTCCCTGTCCTTCGGCCCCAACTGACGGCCATCTTCTCTTACCAGCCCTTGTTGCTCGAACGCCGCTTGATAAATTTGCGGCGCGAGCGCCTTCAAGCGTGCCCTAGCCTGGTTTGCTGAGACGCCGCGCTTCAAGCGTCCCATGACTTGCAGCCAGCCGACTGGATAGTAATTCGTATCGAGCATGCGTGGATAGCCGCTACCGATAAGCGCGATCGCGCAGAGCGGCGCCATCACGTCGGCCGATGCGCCCACCTCGGCGCCATTGAACCCGCGTTCGGTGACGCCCACGATCTCGATCGGATGCCTATCGATCGAGATAGTCTTGCCCAGGACATCGGCGCGGCCGCCATATCCCCTTTGCC
The DNA here is from genome assembly GCA_003135055.1 of Bryobacterales bacterium. Taxonomy (GTDB): domain Bacteria; phylum Acidobacteriota; class Terriglobia; order Bryobacterales; family Bryobacteraceae; genus PALSA-243. The sequence continues at coordinate 2,231 of PLDF01000330.1, forward strand.
AAAAGCCGTAACTCAGGACCGCGCTTCCAGCACAGCCGCGCGTGTCGTCGGCAGGGGCCAGCGTTCTGCCGAGGGCAGTGCGCACGCCCAATGTTTCGAAATATTGCCCCGACACATAGACGCCATGTACTGAGCGCGCCTCGCCTCCCGAGGCGAGATTGAAGCCCCAGCGGCTATAGGCGAAGATCCCCGAGAATACGTCCTGGCGATCGCGCAGATGCTCCCAGGTGGGGTTGGAGTAGCCACCGTAAGCCGCGTTGCCCATCATCACCTGGAGCAATTCTTCGGGATGGCGCACCGGCAGAGATTTCAGGATTAACGCGTCGATCAGGCTGAAAATCGCCGTGTTGGCTCCGATTCCGAGGGCGAGCGAAAGAATCGCAGCGGAAGCGAATCCGGGACTTCTACGCAGGGCGCGGAGGGCGTAGCGAAGATCCTGAGAAAGTGCATCGAGCATAACAAAAACATTATGCACGTGGTCAGCCCGCCGCGAAGCGCCGGGCAATCATTGTGGCTGGGGCATTCGTCGTGTGGCGAGGCCCGCCCGCCGTGAAGTCGCGGCGCCACTCGGCGCCCCAAACACGGCGCATTCGGAATCCGGCTCTTTCAAGCCCTCTACAACGCGGAGCCGCCTTGATAATTCGCTCCCTCACGGTCGCGGCTCCGTTCCGGACTCGGCGTGTTTATCGGCGCTTAAAGGCGCCACCCCTCACGGAGCCAATTTCGCCGGGACTTGAATCAATTTACGAGTCTTTTACAACTCCTATACTACTTCACCGTAATGCATCTGTTATCAATGGTTTGTGAGATTCTCAGGAGACCTCCAACGCACTCTCTCCGATCCCCTGCAACGTGAAGTCGACTTGCCGTTCCAGCGCGCCTACTATCCCCACGGCTTCCGGCTGGACTTGGCCTCGAATTCGCGCGAGGTACTCGAGGCGGCGGAAGAGAACTGGGGCATGTACGAGCCGGAGTATGACGATCCGCCGTTGACGCTGCGCGTGCTGGTGCAGCCTGGCAGCGAGCTTTCGCCGCAGCCGGTGCACCGCTTGCAGGGCCACCTGTATTCGGCGATCGCCAGCCGCGAGAATTACGGGCTGATCGATTTCGACGCGCTATTCGCCTATGCCTGGGTAACCGAGAGAACCGTCGCCGACCATGCGTGGTTCCGCTGGTTCTACCTGGAATCGATGGTGGGCAGTACGCTGGCGCAGCGGCATGCAGTCCCGATGCACGCCGCGTGCGTCGAAAGGAATGGCATCGGCGTGCTGATTTGGGGACCATCGGGAATGGGGAAGAGCACGTTGGCTTACGCGTGCGCCCGCGCCGGCTGGACGTTCGTGGCCGACGACGCTACCAGCCTGCCGCAGAACCGCCGCGACTGCGTGGTGACGGGAAAGCCGCACCAGGCGCGGTTTCGCGAGGATGTGCCGCGGCTCTTTCCGGAGCTCGACGGTTACGTGACGCGCGCGCGCCCCACCGGCAAGCTGTCCATTGAGGTTCCCATGGCGGCGCTTCCGGGCGTCCGCAGCGCGGTCCGGTGCGAAGTGAGGCGCATGGTGTTTCTCGATCGCGGCAAACCCGCGGGATTGGAAAGAATCGGCGTGGAGAGCGCGTTGGAACAGATGATGCAGAATTCGTACAGCTACGGCGCGGAAACGCAAGCGCGGCATGAGAAGGCGCTAAGCCGTTTATTGCATTTGCCAGCGTACTGGCTGCGCTACGAACGGCTGCAGGATGCCGTTGAAGCCTTGGACGGTTTGACCGCATGATGAGGACAATTAGCGGATTCTCGAGGACATTTGCTATCCCTCAAAAGAACCGGCGGCAAGACCGCCGGCGTTACCGGGGACGTGCGAAAGAGCGCGGGCGCGACAGGGCGGCGGCCCTATCGTTGTCTCTGTTCCTCGTATGCGCCACCGCTCATGCCCAGGTGGCTTCCGCGGTGCTCGCTGGAACCGTAACCGATCAATCGTCCGCGGCCGTAGCCGGAGTGACGGTCACCGCGGCGCAGAAGCAGACGGGCTTCGTGCGCCAAGCCGTCTCGGACGCGCATGGCGACTACGCCTTCGAGGGCCTTGCGCCCGGCGCGTATACCATCGCCGCGCACAAAGACGGCTTCCGCGATTTCGAAGCCGGCGGCCTCGCGCTCGAAGTCAACCAAAAGGCGCGCCAGGATATCCAGCTCACCCTGGGCGATGCGCATCAACGCATCACCGTGGATGGCGCCGTCTCGCCCGTGCAAACGGAAGATGCATCGCTCGGCTACCGCATGGATAACGACCGCATCACCGATCTGCCGCTCGAATCGCGCAACGTGGTGGCGCTGGTGACGCTCGGGCCGGGCGCTATTCCGCGCCAACTCGGCGGCTTCGTCCACGACGTCAATAACGACGTGCAAGAGGGCACGCGCGGATCGGTGGCGCTCAATCCGCCCATCAACGGCAGCCGCTCCGTGATGAACGCATTCCTGCTGGACGGAGCCTACGATACCGACCGCAACACTTTCGCCATCGCCGTATATCCGCCCATGGATTCGGTGCAGGAGTTTCATATTCAATCGTCGCAAGCGCCCGCGGAGTTCCCGCAAGCGGGTGGCGGCGCCATCGTGGTGGTCACCAAATCGGGCACCAAGCAACTGCACGGCAGCGCCTTCGAATACTTCGACAATGAGGCCACCGATGGGCGCAACTACTTCGAAGACCCCACCCTGCCGCGCCTGGTTTACCGCCAGAACGAATTTGGAACGTCGCTGGGCGGGCCGGTTCCGAAGCTGAAAAATACCTTCTTCTACGGCATCTACGAAGGGCTGCGCCAGGAGGCCGGTAATGCGGCGCTGAGCCTGGTGCCCAACCAAGCTACGCGCAGCGGCAACTTCACGGGCCAGAACATCATTTACGACCCGCTGAGCAACGTGCCGCGCATCCCGTTTCCCGGCGACGTGATTCCGCAGAATCGCCTCGACCCCATCGCGGTGGCTTACCTTGCCAAATACGAGCCGCTGCCCAACAGCAACTCGTCCGCGGGCAATTATCTGAATGCGACGCCTAACACCACGCGCACGGACAGCGAATCGGGACGCATCGACCATCAATTTGCGGACCAGAGCGTGCTGACGGGCCGCTATACCATCAACGGCGAATCGAACGCGATCGCCGGATCGTTTCCGGAGCTGCCTACGGCCGAGCAAGTGCGCGCGCAACAGGTGGGCATTGGCTATACCACCAGCCGCGCCGGCTGGATCGACGAAGCGCGTTTTTCCTTCACGCGCCTCGCTATGTTCGACGCGCCGGCCAGCGCGTTTCACCAGAACGTGGAGCAGCAACTGGGACTCGCCGATCCGCCGACGAATCCGCTCGACTTCGGCCTGCCATATTTCAACGCGACGGATTACTCCATGGTGACGGATTCGCCGTCGCTGCCGCAGACCCAGCGCGACAACATGTGGCAGGCCACCGACGGGCTCACGCTGCTGCGCGGGCGGCACACGCTGAAAATGGGCGCCGATTTCATCCACGTCCAGCTCAACTATCTGCAGAGTAATCTGGCGCGCGGCGAGTACACCTATACGGGAGTCTTCACCAGCGTGGATGGCTCCGGCGTGGGCACGGGCGATCCCTTTGCGGACTTCCTGTTGGGCGATCCGCAGAATACCGAGCGCACCACCGGATCGGGGCAGGCGTATCTGCGACAGAGCGACTACGCCGTTTACGCGCAAGACGATTGGCGCGCCACGTCGCGGCTGACGTTGAACTTCGGCCTGCGCTGGGAATACGCGGCGCCGTACACGGAGGCGCGCAACAATCTGCTGAATCTGAATTACTCCACGCTGCCGGATCAGCCGCAGCTTCAACGGGTGAGCTCGGCGGTGAATCCGGATTATCACAACTTCTCGCCGCGCATCGGCCTGGCGTGGCAATTGCCGAAGCTGCCCATACCGGGAGGGCTGACGGTGTTTCGCGCGGGTTATGGCCTCTACTACAGCCAGGAAATCGCGGTGGAAACCTACGACCTGGTTCTGAATGGCGAATCGAACATCGTGAATCAGACCAACGGCAATTTGGCGCCGGTGCTATCCACGCAAAACGGATTCGCGCAGACGGCGACCAGCGGGTTCCCGAGCTACTTCGGGGTCGATCGAAACGCGCCCACCGCGTACGTTCAACAGTGGACGGCGAGTTTGCAGCATGAGCTGCCGCGCCACGTGCTGCTGGAGCTGGCCTACGCCGGGTCGAAGGGCACGCACCTAGGCCGCTTCGACCAGTACAATACGCCGGCGCACACCGAATTGGGTCAGAATCTGGCGCCGCGCCCGGGCGATCTGCAATCGCTGCGCAGCTTCCCGGATTTGGGCGAGATCATTCAGCGCAAGCACATTGCGAACTCTTCCTACCAATCGCTGCAAGTGAAAGTGGAGAAGAGTCTCTCGGCGCGGCTCTCGTTGCTTGCGAGCTTTGTGTGGTCGAAATCGATTGACGATGCGGACTCGGTGATTCCCGGCTTGTTCGACAGCGTGGGCGCGCAGGACGAAGGCAACCTAAGGCTGGAGCGCGGCCTTTCCTTCGATAATCCGGGACGCCGCATCGCCGCGGGATACGTCTATCGCCTGCCCGACGCGCATTTCGCGGCGCTACGGAACTGGACTCTGAGCGGAACCGTTACGCTGCAGGATGGAACGCCGGTCGACCCGTTCTACTTTGCGCTCGATTTTGCGAACTCGGGTACGCCCAATCGCCCGAACATCGTGCCGGGGCAGGCTATTTCGCTGCCGCGCAGTTTGCGGTCGTCGTCGGAATTCTTCAACACCGGAGCCTTCTCGGCGCCAGCGCCGTATACGTATGGCGACGCGGGCCGCGACACCATTCCGGGCCCTGGCAACAATATCTTCGACGTGGCGCTGGCGCGCCGCTTCCCCATTCGCGAGCACGGCGCAATCCAATTCCGCGCCGAGAGCTTCAATGTAGTGAACCATCCGAACTGGGGCATCCCCGGAACGAATCCGGATTTCGGCCCGTTCTTCGGCCGCATCTTCACCTCTGGCGATCCGCGGCGCATGCAGTTCGTGCTGCGCTATGATTTCTGAAAGTGGGACAGGCCTCCTGGCCTGTCCTTCCGATCTGGCAAATGCGCTTGACAGGCCTGGAGGCCTGTCCCACAGGATGCCGCCTAACCCGTGGCCGAATCTCGCAGGCATTCCCCGCGGCGCTTCGGCCGCGCTGGCGGCGCTGCACTTTCGCGACCCAAACCTGGAAGACCTGGCGCGCCTGACCGATGCCGAATGGCGCGATGCGCTCGACTTTACCGACCGCTCGCAACTCACGCTGCCGCTCCGCGAGTCCGCCGCGCGCCATGCCATGCCGCCATGGGCGCAAGAGCGCACAGACGTATCCGCCGCGCGCAATCTGGAAAGACTGCGCCGCGTGGAAGCCCTCTACCGCGCACTCGACGCGCAGTTGCGCGCCGCGGGCATCGACTACCTCGCGCTGAAGGGCCTGGCGCACTGCCCCGAATTCTGCGCCACCGCGGGTGGCCGCGTCCAGTACGATATCGATCTCTACACGCCCCAAGAGAGCGTTTATGCGGCGCGCGATGCCGTGATGGCGCTGGGCTTCGAGCCTATGCAATCCATGGAGCGGCTCCCCACCGACCATCTTCCGGCGCTGATCCGCAAGACCGGATGGGAGTGGCGCGGCGATTTTTTCGACCCCGAGATTCCCATCGCCGTGGAGATCCACTTTCAGTTCTGGAACCAGCGTATGGAGCGGCTGCGCGCGCCGGGCGTGGAGGAATTCTGGCCGCGGCGCGTGCGGCGCGATGTGGCGGGCGTGCAGATGGGCGCGCTTTGTCCGGTGGATGCCCTCGGCTTCGCATCGCTGCATCTGCTGAAGCACGTGGTGCAAGGCAGCGCCCGGCCCTTCCATATATATGAGGTGGCGCATTTCCTCGAAGCCCATGCGGGCGCCCATGTGGACACCCATGTAGACAACGCCGCATTCTGGGCCGAGTGGCGCGCGCTGCATTCGCCCGAGCTACGGCGCCTGGAAGCCGTGGTGTTCCGCCTGGCGCGCGAGTGGTTCGGATGCCACGCCGGGGCCGTGGCCGAAGAAGAGATGGAGCGCCTGCCCGCCGCCACGGGGCGATGGTTCGAAGAGTTTGCGGCGTCTCCCGCGCAGCGCATTTTCCACCCCGCGAAGCACGAATTGTGGCTGCACCTGAGCCTGCTCGATTCGCCGTGGGACGCGCTCGCCGTGGCCCGCCGCCGCTTGCTGCCCATAAGTTTGCCCGGCCCCATGGACGCCATCCACATTCCCGCAAGCGAATTGACGTGGCGGCGCCGCCTTTTGAGCCGCGCCCGCTATTTGCGCCACGTGTCGCGGCGCGTGGCGTACCATGCGCGAACTTTGCCAGGCGCGCTTTGGAGCGGCGTCTTGTGGTGGTGGAAACCCAACGCGCTGGGCGGCCAGTTTTGGACGTTTCTAAGCGCCGCGGTGCTCTACAACTTTGCGCTATTCGTCTTCGTGCTGCTTTATAACCTGCGCCTGCTCGACCTGGGATATCGCGAAGATTTTCTGGGAGTCGTGAGCGGCGCGGGGACCCTGGGATGCGTGGCGGGAACGCTTCCGGCAGCGGCGTTGGCGCGGCGTTTCGGATTGCGCCACACGCTGCTCGCGACTGTCGCCGCCAGCGCGTGCATCGCGGCGCTACGCGCGCTGGCCACCGGCCGCGTTGCCTTGGCGGCGCTGGCATTCGTCAGCGGCCTGGTGTTTTCCGGCTGGGCGGTAGTGATGGCGCCGGCGGTGGCTGGCGCCGTGGAGGAGAAACGGCGCCCCGCCGCGTTCAGCTTCTTCTACGCCACCATGTTCGCCACCGGAATCGCCGGCGGATTTGTCGGCGGAAGGCTCCCTCTTTGGATGCATGGCAAACAGCCCGCGTTGCTCATGGCAGCGGCGCTGGCGGCGCTGGCGTTGTGGCCGGCGTCGCGGCTGCGGCTAGCCGCGCACTCGCCAAGCTCAGACAGACCATCGCCCTCTGTCGTCCGCCGGGCCGGGCTGAAGTGGGACAGACCATCGCCGTTCGTGGTCTGGCTAAAGGAACTTGACAGACGACGAAGGGCGATCGTTTGTCCCACTTTCATGCTTCGATATCTGATTCCGTTTGCCATCTGGAATCTGGCGACGGGCTCGTTCAATCCCTTCTTCAACGCCTACTTCGCGCGCCTCGGATACGGCTCCGCGCGTATTGGCGCCGCGTTTTCCACCGCGCAACTGGCGCAGATCGCCACGGTCCTGGTGGCCCCGCTGGTCTTTCGCAAAGCGGGCCTGGTGAACGGAATCGCGTGGATGATGGCGGCGACCGCCGCCGGGCTCGCATGTCTGGCGGTGCGTCCCGCGGGCGTGGCCGCAGCCGCCGCTTACGTCGGGTACATGGCGTTCCAGTGGATGAGCGAGCCGGGCCTGAGCACGCTGCTGATGAGCGGCGTCGAAGAACGCGAGCGCGGCGGCGCAGCCGCGATGAACTACCTGGTGATGTTCGGCGCGCAAGCCCTGGCCGCGTTGGTAGGCGGAGCGGTGGTGAACCGCTTCGGATATGGCGTGGCGCTGGCGGGTTCGGCGGCGCTGGCCGTATTGGCAGCCGCCCTTTTCCGGGGATTGCTGAGAGAGTGGGGCGGGCGGATGGCCGGCCAAGGCGCTCCATTGCCATGAACCCGTTCGCCGGGCGCGGCCCGCACGCTATATAATCAAATTTCCGGTCAAGCCGGTATGGACGATAATCAGCCCACCTCCGTCGAACCGCCCGACGCCGAACTTCCCGGCAGGCCCGGCGCAGGCCGCCTCGTCGGCGCGCTTTCCTGGGTCAGGGATCTCGCCTTCTCCGTAGTGATCGCGGTCGTCCTCATCGTCTTCATCTATCAGCCCGTGAAAGTGGAAGGCACCAGCATGGAGCCCGGCCTTACCGACAACGAGCGCATCTTCATCAACAAGTTCACCTATAAGTTGAATTTGGGCGACGTCCGCCGCGGCGACACTGTCGTGTTCTGGTATCCGATGGACACCACCAAGTCGTACATCAAGCGGGTCATCGCCCTGCCCGGCGACCGAATCCGCATCCAGCACGGCCAGGTCTACATCAACGGATCTCCGCTGGTGGAAGACTACGTTGCCGAGAGATCCCGCGACCCAGGCACATGGGCGGAAGGGCGCGAGGTCTTAGTACCGCCCGGCGATTACTTCGTGCTCGGCGACCACCGCAACTCCTCGAGCGACAGCCGCTCCTGGGGATGGGTTCCGCGCGACAACATCTACGGCAAAGCCGTTTTCGTATATTGGCCGCTCGATAAAATGGGCCGCGTCGAATAGCGCGTCGAGAACAGCCGATGTAGGGCAGGTTGCCAGCATATCTGCATTTGTTGTGGGGCAGGCAATTTTGCCTGCAGCCGCCTTTCAGGCGGCTCTTTCGAGCTATGCGCGAGATCCGGCGAGCGTCGGCTGAAAGCCGGCTACAGCCAGAATTGGCTGCCCCATAATCTGTGCAGAATCGCCACCGGTATCCGAAGTAAGCGGCATTGGGTTGGCAACTTGCGGCGGCGGTTGCTAACCGCCCGCTGGCGCCATACTCAGCGAGACTCGATAACTTCCTTCCAAGCCCTTCCGCCAGCCTCTCGCCGCAGGAGTACGCCGGCGGGCGCCTGTTGACGCCGGCCAGAGCAACTTCTATCCTGAAGGCGATGGAAGTACATTTTGCTTCGGACATAGAAGCCCAGCTTCAGCGCCTTGCCATGAGCACCGGCACGGATGCCGAACAGTTGGTGAAAGATGCCGCATTGCGGTTGCTGCAGGAAGACGTCCTCTTTCGTGCCGCCGTGCGAAAAGGCATCGAGCAGGCCGACCGCGGCGAGTTTATTGAAGAAGAAGAAATGAACGCTCGCGTCGAGCGAATGTTCCAGTCCTGATGCGCGTCCGCTGGACGCCCGGCGCGGCGGAGGACTTACAACACATAAAGGAGTACCTCAAAGAACACTATCCGCACTTCGCCCAAGCCACGACGCTTGAGCTTTACAATACTATCCGTTCTCTGAGAACTTCGCCCTATCGTGGCCGGAAAGGGCGCGAGGAGGGTACTCGTGAACTGGTTTACCCGCCTCCCCTATATTGCCGTGTACCGGGTCCTGGAGCGAGACATCGAAATCTTGCACATCTGCCACGGAGCGCAAAACTGGCCTTAGGTTTTCGGTCTGGCGCACTTCATGCCGCCTCGAATAGCGCGTCAACGGCGCAGCAGCCACATCGCCAGGGAGAGTACGGCGCCGATCAGAATGCACGTCGTCAGCGGAAAGAAGAAGCTGGAGTGGCGTCCCTGAATGTAGATGTCGCCGGGCAGCCTGCCCAGCCTGAGAGGCAAGCGTCCGGCAAAGGTAAACAGCAACCCCACGGCAATGAAGATCGCGCCCAGCGTAATAAAGAGCCGGCCAATTCCCACAACTCCAGTATATTGAGATTGTGCGGACAGCCGCGGCTCCATTGCGCTTTGCCGCGCTCTGCCTCGCGCCGGGAATCGCGGGCGAATTGGCTTTCGAGACCTGCCCACTGGCCCCGCTGCCAAATCTCGTTCGTGAAGAACTGACAAGTGCTAACATTTTTGATGAATGCCCGCCACCAAAGTCACCTGTCTTCACAATGGCCCCATCCGTATCGAGGGCGAATTTGAAATTTTCGATCCCACCGGCGCCACGTTCGGTCTTGCCGGCCGGACGGTCATCTCGTTGTGCCGCTGTGGGCACTCGGAGAACAAGCCGTTTTGCGACGGCAGCCATAACCGCATAGGCTTCAAGCATGAGGTGGTAGCGCGGGAATTGCCGCCGCCGAAACCGAAGGTCTGACTCTTTTTCGGTGTTGGAGAGGCCGCACCCACGGCATTGGCTCAAAACCTTGCCGAAAGGGCTTGTAGGGCGGACCCCCTGGTCCGCGCGGGTTCCCCTGGACCCGCCTTTCGCTCAGCCATATCAGTCCCATGCGATCCCGAGAGGCCGACCGGGGGGGCGGCCGCGGACCAGTCCGCGGACCACGGGGTCCGCCCTACAATGAATCCGCACATCCGATTGTGGCAAAGTAACTCCTACTGGCTGACCTTTCAGATTCGATATGATCGAAATTGGATCTGAATGCGCGGCTGGCGCATAAGGCGGAGTTCCGATGTCCATACGACGCACGGTCTATTTTGGGCTCGCCCTCTCGGCGATGTGCCTGACGATGTGCCTGACTTCGGGCGGCCAGAGTTCCACGTACTGGCCCTCGCAGAAATGGCGGACCGCGCCGCCCGAGTCGCAGGGCATCGATTCCGAGGCGCTGGCTGCCGCGATCGATCAGGTGATCGAGAAGCCTCTTGGCGTTCACAGCCTGCTTGTGATCCGCCACGGATACGCCGTGGTCGACGCGACGTTTTATCCGTATGACGGCAGCACCCCGCACGATCTGGCCTCCGTGACCAAAACCGTTACCTCGGTGCTGACCGGCGTCGCCGTGGCTCAGAAGCTGATCCGGCTCGATCAGCCGCTGCTGCCGTTGTTCCCAAAAGAGGGCCCCGCGCAAGCCGATGCGCAGAAACGGAAAATCACCGTGGGGGATTTGCTGCGGATGGAATCCGGCCTGGATTGCGGCTACGCACCGGGCGAGCGGGAACTGGAACAGATGAAACGCTCGGCGAACTGGGTGCAGTTCGCGCTGTCGCTGCCGATGAAATACGATCCGGCAACGCACTCGTCATATTGCAGTCCCGGTTATCATCTGCTGGGGTCGGCGATTGGCGCCGCGGCGCGCATGACCGAAGCCGAGTTCGGCGAGAAATACTTATTCGGCCCGCTTGGAATCCGCGGCGTAGTGTGGGCGGACGATCCGCAGGCGCGAAGCCATGGATGGGGCGACAGCCATTTCTTTCCGCAGGACGTGGCGAAGATCGGATATTTGTACTTGCACGGCGGCAACTGGGACGGCAAACAGATTGTGCCCGCCGATTGGGTGGCTATGTCCACAGCGGCGCCAACCGGCGTGCGCGGCGAACACGGCGGCATGGGCTACGAATGGAATGTCGCGAATGGGCCGAACGGGCGCCAATATGGCGGCACCGGCCGCGGAGGGCAGTCGTTGATCGTGTGGCCGGACCTGGACATGATCGTGGTGAGCATGGCCGGGGGCAACGCCGGGCAGATTGCGCAATTGGTCCGCCAAGCCGTAAAGTCCGATCAGGCGCTGCCGCCGAATCCCTCGGCTTACGCGCACTTGAACCAGCGAGTGGAGTACGCCAGGAAGCCGCCGGCAGCGGGCGCCTCTTCTCCGCTACCTGCGATGGCTGCCTCGATCTCGGGAGCGGTCTACGAGTTTCCGGTGAATCCGTCCCGCCTCGACAGTCTCTCGCTGACGTTTGGGAAGAACGGCGAGGCGCGGGTGGATGTGGAGTACTATGGGCAACCCCTGAGTTTCCCGATTGGCATGGACGGAGTGTATCGCCTTGGCCCGAACGGCCCATTTCACATGCCCGCCGGGGCGACGGCGAAATGGATTGGCGATAACGAGCTTCTGCTGGACGTGAACTTTGTCGCCAATATCAACCACTACACGCTCGACATTCGGTTCGATAGGGATCAAATCGAAGTGACGGCCAGTGAGGCGTCGGGGCTGATCCGGAACGGGCGGCTGACGGGAAAGCGGCGATCATAAGGGCTGCGGACGACCAGGCCTTGCGCCAATACGGTTCACTTAAGGTGAGGCGGGAGATGCTTCCGACGCGCGCCCGGCGGGAGAGGGCACTTCTGCAGGATGCCGATATGACCAGGTGCAGGCCGATCCTCACGATTCTGTATTTCGCTTGATGCTTACCACCCTTGCCGTCCGAGCAAGAACCGCGCTGTGCCGCACGAACCGAGTGCGCCGCCACGTGGCGCGGCTCACCGTCCTTACGCGATCTTTGACATCCGAATAACCACCAAATGGGACAGACGCCCTCATCTGGCCCGCCCCGCTTTCCCAATGTGGGGCGGGCCCCATCCCCGCCTGCCACTATTGGCCGCCCCACTACAGCATTAGTTGCCCGCCATTCACTTCCAGCGTTTCGCCCACCACGTAGCTGGCCGCGCCGGATGCCAGAAACGCGATCGCCGTGGCGCATTCCATCGCCATTCCCACGCGCCCCAGCGGGATGGCTTTCACGAAGTTCTGCATCATCTCGGGCGTGGAAAAGACTTCGTGGAACGGCGTGTCGATCACTCCCGGCGACACCGCGTTCACGCGCACGCCGTGCGGCGCCAACTCTTTCGCCATCGATTTCGTGAAGCTGATCAGGCCGCCCTTCGCCGCCGCGTAGGGGCCGGCGCCGGGGCCGCCGCCGTTGCGTCCGGCGATGGATACCACGTTGATGATCGCGCCCGATCCCCGCTCGATCATGGATGCCATCACCGCCTGCGAACACAGCGCCGCGCTCTTCAGATTGAGGTCGATCACTTCATCCCAACCCTCTTCGGTGAGCTTCGCAACGGGTATGCGAGCCACCAGCGAACCCGCATTGTTCACCAGAATATCGATGGGCCCGAGTTGCTCCACCGCGCTCTGCACCATTCGCGCGATCTCGGCCGCGTTCCGCATGTCCGCCTGAATGGCCACGGCCTTGGCGCCGGTGGCGGCGATCTTGGCGCGCACCGCCTCCGCGCCTTTTTCGTTGAGGTGATAGCCGATGGCGACGTGTGCGCCCAAATCGGCGAACACGGCCGCCGTAGCGGCGCCGATGCCGGAAGACGCGCCGGTTACCAGCGCCACTTTGCCCGTCAAATCGAGATAGTTATGCATGATAGCTCCGAATGTTTTCAAACCAGATGTTTTCGAATGCGATACGCCGGACGGGTTCGCCCAGGGTGAACAGAGTAACAGTGGCGCGGGCCCATGGCCTGCGAACCCCCGGCGAGGGAGGCTGAAACAGATCGGCGCGTTCGCGTGGCTGCCGTTTCTGGCCGCCGCCGCAACAGCTATCTTGCCTCAAGCGTGTGCTCCATCGCTGGTGGCGGGCAGGCCCTGAGCCTGGCCACGATCCCGCGCCGCTGGCATTACGGCTGGCACTACCGTGGATCCGCGGACGATCAACTGGCATTCCAAACAGATTTCGCGCTGCTCGCGATCCGCGCCGCCTTCGATGCGGTCGAGCAGCATGGCGGCCGCCTCGCGTCCTTGCTGGGCGGTGGGTTGGGCCACGGTGGTCAGCGGCGGCGTGGTGAACGCCGATTGCGGGACGTTGTCGAACCCCACAATGGCGATATCGCCGGGAATGGAAACGCCGCTGTCGCGCGCGGCGCTCATGGCTCCCAGAGCGGTGAAGTCGTTTCGCGCGAAGATGGCCGTGGGCGGATGCGGCAGCGATAGAAGGCGCTTCATCGCCTCGTATCCATCGGCCTGCTTCGAATAGCCTGGCCCGGATTCATGATTCGGACCGGCAATCAGCTCCTCCGGGACGCCGAGCCCGTGCGCGTGCATGGCTTCCAGGAAGCCGTGAAACCGCCGCAACCGTCCGGCGGTCCGCGGCGAGCCGCCGATGTAGGCGATGCGTTTGTGGCCCAGCGAAATCAGGTGCTCCACGGCATCGTAGGCGCCTTGCCAATGGTCGGCCGTGACGCGGTCGATTCCCACCGGCGCGGCGTTGCGGCCCACCACCACGATGGGCATGCCGCGGCGCGTGAACCGTTCCAGGGCTTCGTTGCCGGACGCGGTCTCGACCGTGGCGACCGCAATGCCCGCCACGCGATGGTCGAAAAATGCGCTGAGCGCGGCATGTTCCCGCTTGGTGCTCTGCTCGGTGGTGGAAAGGAACGCCGTGTAGCCGCGTACCAACATGGCTTCTTGGATGCTGCCCGCCAGCTCCGCCGCGAACGGATTCAGAATATCGGGCACCAGAATGCCGATGACGTGCGACCGCTGGCTCTTCAACCCGCGCGCCAGCGCGTTGGGATGGTATTCCAGTTTATCGATGATGCGCTGCACCTTCTCGCGCATCTTCAGGCTGACGTAACCCGAGCCGTTGATGACTCGCGAAACAGTCATGGGCGCGACGTTCGCGAGCGCGGCGATATCTACCAGCGTGGGGTGCCGCTGATTGGCGCGGGCCGTTGTTTTCACGTCATTTCCCTCGCGCAAACGAGACCTCGACAGTCCGGATTTCGTACGGCCCGGCCGCCAGCGAGAGGCTACGCCCGTCCGCCGCCAGCTTTACCGCGCCGGCCGGGGAATCTTTGAACACCGATGGCTTTTCCATGAGATTGGTTTCCACCGCGCTCGCGGCTTGCTGGGGCAGGTCCAGCTTCACCTGCGCCGGCTTGCCTTCGAATTCGTAGAAGCGGAAGATCAGCCCGTCGTCGTCCTCGGCCTTCTTCATCACCGTGAGGATCACGTTGCCCGGCTCAATGCGCGCGAAGGCGTGCCGGGCCGGGAGCGTGCCGCTGTGCGGTTGCGCGGTCATGGCGATCAGCGGGTAATTCAATTCGTAACCCTGACGCATGGTGTTGCCGGCGCGCCAATCGCCGCTGTGAGCGTAGAGCGCGTAAGTCATCTCATGGCGCCCTTGATCGGCCACCCGGTTATCCGGCGCGGGCATGTTCGGCGACCGCAGCAGCGAAATGCGAATCACGTTGTCCTTTGCATCGTAGCCGTACTTACTGGCGTTCAGCAAGCTGAAGCCCTGCGTGCCATTCGAGATATCTCCCCAACGCAGCGCGGGCACTTCGAACTTCGCCTTTTCCAGCGAGTTATTGCGCGTAGTAGGCCGTTCGATCGTGCCGTAAGGTATCTCAAACGTGGCCTTGTCGCTCTGCGCGTTGACGGGGAAGCCGACTTTCAGCAGTATGTGGTTCTCATGCCAATCCACCTGCGTATCCACGTCGATGCGCGGCGAGCCGGCGCGAACCACGACATCGCGCGAGAAGGTGGAGCTTTGAAACTTGTTCCTGATGCGAACCACGGCGCGCTCGGGTCCGCTCTCGATTACCTTCACTTCGTCGGGCTGTTTCAGGTCCCAGCTCTGTTCGTCGAACTTGATTTCCCATGCATCCTGCTGCGCGGGCCGGTCGACGAAGGTTTGCAGCAGATTGCCGCAGCCACCCGGCGCGACTGACTCCTTACTATCCGCCTTGTTTACCAGGCTGGTGACGCAGCCGGTCTGCGGATCGATCTTGACGCGGATGAATTCGTTCTCGATAGTGGTTCCACTTACTTTAAGCGGCGTGGCGGCGGCCCGCGGAGCCGCTGCCGCTGTGGCGAGTGATGACACGTGAATAGTTTCGTATCCCACAGGCGGCACGTTCTTGACCATTACTTCGAGCGTGGTCCGCTGAGTGGCTGGGTCACTCGCAATCGCTTGTGCGAGCAGCGGCGCGCCGGCCGAATCGCGCGCCTGAAGAACCTGTCCGGCAGGCGGCGTGTGGACTTCCACCGTCACCGGGCCGGTACGCTCCCACGAAAGCGGATTGAAGACTACTACCGCTTCGCCCGCGCCTTGGGTATCGACGCGCGCAGCCAGATCGCCCAACGCGCCATTGAGTATCTTGCCGCTCTCGAGGTTGGCCGTATTCAGGTTTTCGATGGCGTCCACGTAGTTGATGCCGATTCCGGAGCCCGGCATGATGTCGTGGAACATGTCGAACAGCACCTTCTTCCAAATCTCTTCGAAGCGCCCGTTCGGATAGGAATGCGTATCGAGATAGGCGAGAGACGCGAACTTTTCGGCGTTCTGTAACTGCTCTTCATTGCGACGGATCTGCTTCTTGGTTTCCGACTGCGTGGTGTAACAACCGCGGTGATATTCAAGGTATAACTCATCGTTCCAGGTTGGCGGCTTCAAATCGCCGGAGCTGATCTTCTTTTCCAGATCGTCGAAGAAGCCGCGCGCGGTTCCGAATTCGAGCTTGGGAAAGATGGCCGAGGGCTGTTCCAGGCGAACCGCTTCGTCGAGCATCTGCCGGGTGGGTCCGCCGCCGTGGTCGCCGACCCCATAGAGGTGCATGATTTCCGGGAAATGGTCTTCCGGCGTATAGTCGGCAACATCTTGCGAAAGCTGTACGGGATTAATGCCGCCGCTATAGCCATGCGGGAAGTAAGTGAGTACCTTGCTGCCGTCGGGCGCTTGCCACCAGAATAACTTATAAGGGAAGTTATTAGTTTCATTCCATGACATCTTCTGCGTCACGAAGCTATCGAAGCCCGACCGCTTGTATATCTGCGGAAGCTGCCAGTTATAACCGAAAGAGTCCGGATTCCAGCCGATCTCGGTGCTCCTGCCGAATTCCTTTTGGAAGAAACGCGTGCCCACTAACAACTGGCGCACCAGCGATTCGCCGTCGGGCATGTTCAAATCGGGCTCGATCCACATGCCGCCCACCAGCTCCCAGCGCCCTTCCTTCACGCGCTGCTGGATTTGCTGAAATAGCGCCGGATACTTGTCGCGCAGCCATGCGTAATCCTGCACGCTCGATTGCGCATAAGTGAAGCCGGGATACTCGCGCATCAGTTGCAGCGCGGTGGTGAAGGTGTCGCGGACCACTTCCACGGTTTCCGTCCATGGCCACAACCAGGCCATATCGATGTGGGCGTTGCCGACGAGCTTCACGGTGAACTGCCGCATCCAGTCGCGCAGCGGACCGAGGCCGCGGTTGGCGGCTTCGAGCGAGTGCGTGAAGGCCGGCTGATCGCCGCGGTCCAGGGCGGCGAAATCGATAGCCTTCACCGCGGCATCGAGCTGGCGCTCGTGATCGTCCTTGCCATTGGGGAATCCGGCGATGATCTCTTCAGCGGATTGAATGTCGGTGCGCATCACGCCTGGGTCGGGCTGGCCCGGATAGTCCACCATCAGTTGCGCGCCAGTGAGGCGGCCATTCTCCGCATGATAAGGAGTGTTGACGGCGACTAATACCTTTTGCCCGGTTACTGCCTTTTCGGTAATCAGGATGGGATCGAGAGTGCGGCCGTCGCCCTGAGCGGCCAGGGCGCCGTTGAAGAAGATGCGGCCATCGTTTGACAGCCGTACCATCAGGCGCACGCGGGCGCCGCGGATATCCTTGCCGCCGAGCGTGGCGGGGATCTCAATCACTGTGCGATACCAGGCGCGCCCGTTGCCGGGTTGCGCGCCGCCAGTATTACCGCGTCCGCCGGCGAGAGTGATGGCGGTCCATTGCGAATCGTCGAGGGCCGGATCTTCGCCATGCGGAATATCGGCGGCGTGCGCGCGCCAGTTGGTAACGTTCGTGCCGGTCATAGCGGCGAGCCGGGCGAGCGCGGCTTGATATTTCTCCGGTGGCCGCTGCGGCTGGGGTGGGCGGGCGCGCTGCGCAACCAGCACGGGGCTGCCGAGTAGAACGCAGATTGCGGCGGCAATAGGGAGTGGCTTGGTCAGGTTCGCCATTTGGTCACCTCTCTGTTAACGTTATCCGATTTGAAGAAAAAGTCAAGCGGGGCGAAGGCTTGTGAAAGACTGCATAGCGCTAAAACGGGCGCGCGGAGGGCGGGCGCGCGGTTCTTGGGTAACGCGTGAAGGTGCGTTGATCGCAGACCGATTTGGTGGCGCCTGAGAATTGGGCGAAGCGGTCTTCATGTTGTTTGCGGCGCCTGTCGGTCGCGATCTGCGGCAGATGGCTGAGTTTCCGCGGGGGGATGTCCGATCAACAGGCTGCGGGATGAAATGATGACGCGGTTTCCGGCAGGGCACGAGACGACCGCCAATGCCCTGACGTGGACTTGGCATCTTCTGTCGCGGCATCCCGAGGCTGGGGGAAATTGCTGGAGGAGCTTCTCCGCGTGCTGGCAGGCCATGGGCCCGCGCTGACAGACCTGCAGAAACTGCCTTACGCCGAGATGTCGTTCGGGGGGCCATTCGCCTCTATCCTCCGGCGCCCTTATTTGCGCGAGAGCCTATATAGAGGACGTCACTATCGGGGGATATCGCGTGCCCAAGGGCAGCCTGGTCATCGTCAACACATGCGCTCTCTACCGTGACGGGCGATTCTTTGCCGATCCTGAGCGGTTTGATCCCGATCGATTCGCTTCAGGCTGGGAGAAGCGCATTCCGCGTTACGCGTATCTTCCGTTTGGCGGCGGTCCGCGCGTATGCATCGGCAATGGCTTCGCGATGATGGAGGCGCGGCTGATTTTTGCAACGGTGGCGCAGCGCTACAAGCTGTCGTTAGAGCCCCTTGAGGAGATTGAGCCGGTCCAGCTCGTGACAGTCAGGCCGAGTGGCCCTGTCCGGATGAGACTGGAGAGACGAGCATCCGCGCCACTCAGCCAGGCGACGGGTGGCCGCGCATGAAATGCGGCCGGTAGTGCGGCCGGTGGTTTTGCTTCAAGCGTCAGGCCGCGCCGAG
Organism: Bryobacterales bacterium; assembly: GCA_003135055.1. GTDB lineage: Bacteria > Acidobacteriota > Terriglobia > Bryobacterales > Bryobacteraceae > PALSA-243. The sequence goes on from PLDF01000330.1 coordinate 20,613, forward strand.
ACCAAGCTCTCCAGCGGCACAAATCCCGACGGTTGAGCATCGTCTGGCTGAACGGCAGGCGGAGGAGCCGCCGGAAATGTCCGGATACTGTGGATGTTGACCTTGCCCGCCACGCCGCCGGAAGCGTAGTTGCGCACGACCAGCCAGCAGCCCGGCGCCGGTGAATTCAGAGTGAGCTCGAGCGTACTCATGCCGCCGGGGGCGGCGCGTTTTTCCGCGGCGATGAACTTGCCTAGGGTGGGCTCAGCGATAGAAACTCCGATTTCGCCCTGCTCCACAAGAGCTTCGATGCGAATTAACAAAGGGCCGGCTTCCGCCAACGGCCACTCCGGGTCGTCGTGAATTGAAAATAAGGCCGCGAACGCCCACTGCTGGGGCGACGTCGTAATGTGCACGGGACCCTCGCCGTGAATCTCCGCGTCATTGCATGCGGTAGCTTCGCTGAGACGGAAAACGCCGAGCCTCTCTTCGGTCTTGGGCATCTCAGGACTAACTCCATAGGGCAGATCGGGCAGCGAAACCGTTCGCGTAAACGCGGAGTGCCCCTGCTCACCCTGCTTGAACATCATCCACCAATCGCACTGCCGGCACAACTGCCCGAGGGGGCTCTCGGTATCCGCGTAAAGCCGCTTGAAATGCTCGAGCGCCTCGCTCGGAGTGGCTTGGCGGATGTGCGGCAGCCACTCCAGGTCGCGATCGTGCTGATACACGGTGATGGCGCAGCATGGGGTCATTTTACCGTTGGGCATCAGAAACACCCGCAGGTGGCAATCCACGCGCTCGCCCGGATCGAATAGAAGATTGCGGAACTTGAACGCGCCGTAGTATTCGGCCTGGAAGCTGACACGATCCACGCGGCCGGTCCAGAAGCGCTCGAACTCCTCCTGTCGCGCGAATGTGTTCTTGAAGAGCACGTTGGCAATGGTCACCGTCAAATCGGGATAGAGGCTCTTCTTCGATCGCAAATAGGAACAGACGTCCAGGATCACGCTCAGCTCACCACCCCGGCGGATTCTCCGGTAACTTCCCGGCTCGATCGCGTCGACGCTGATGGCAATTTCCCGCACGCCGATCTCGAGGATGCGATCCGTCATTTCCGGCGTCAGCAGCTGCCCGTTGGTGAGGACGCACGGTTGATGTCCATAAGCGGCTGCTGTCCGAAGGTGTTCGAGGGCGTGAGGATCCATCAGGAAGTCGCCTGTGGAAGCGAACCAGATAGGCCCGGCCGGAACCGAGCCGACGAACTTGCGCACGTCTTCGACGGTTAGCGTGCCCTCCAATTTCGTGGCGGTGGGACCATTGAAGTGACACATTACGCACGAAAGGTTACAGACTTCCGTGGTATTGACGCCGCCTACATCAATCGCTTGCAAACAGTCCCTCTCAGGAAAACGCAAAACCGGTTGACGACAACCGTATTCCGCACGCAGGATTTGAGTTACGGTTTTAGTATAGCGCTTCAGCGTCCGCGAAGGATTGCATCCGGGGCGCGGCCGCGGGCGCTTACAGGTTTGGGGATTATCGCCGCTCAGTGCCGTAATTCGCTCCCGGTCGCGGCTCCGTTTCGGACTCGGCGTGTTTTCAGATGCTACGGAGCCGCGACAGCAAGGGAGCGGATTTTGACCGGCGTTTCCCGAATCCGTTTATGCACCTACGCCGTGTATTCACGCTGCATCGTCCCGTCCAGGTGCATCGAAGCCCGCTCCTATGCCGCCGATGCCATTCGCGCGAGAATCCATGCCTTCCGGAGCGCTTCCTGCAACCGGTGGAGAAGGTTCGCCTGCGACGGAAATGGACCGCGGGTTCCCTGCCCTGCCCGCGCTAGCGGGAGTTTTGCTGAGAACACCCGCCGGCGGCGAAATCGATCATTCCGTCCCGCGTTCCACCCTCTTCCGCGGCGGCCGCAAGCAGGCAGAATTCCTCCTCGACCTCCTTCCGGAGCATGGCCTCAGCCGCTACGCGCGCGACCAGAGCCAGCCCACCGCCCACGCCACTTCGAACCTCGGCCCGCACTCCGTTCCGGCTGCATTTCCTCGCGGAGCGAGTCGTCGCCGGATGCAGCCCTGCGCGTCCGCGAACACGCCGCGAGCACACGTCCAAACGCGTGGACAGCTTCACCGAGACTCCCCGATTGCGGCGCGCCACCCTGCGCGCACATCGCAAAGACAAGCGGGACCCGCAGTACGCACGCGAACAGGTCGATCAAGCCGCCAAGCACGACGATTTGTGGATCGCGGCCCAAAAAGAATCTGCGGCGCGGCAGGATTCACGGCTATTATCGAATGTATTGGGGCAAGAAGATCGCCGAATGGCCGCGCACGCTCGAAGAAGCCTTGCCATCATGCTCTATCTCAATGACCAGTACGCGCCAGACGGCCGGGACCCTGACGCCTACGCCAATATTCTCTGGCGCTTCGGCCTGCACGACCGGCCCTGGGGCGCGCGGATCTTCGGAATGGCGCCCTATCTGTCGCGCTGTATGCCGCGCGGTCGCATGGACCGCAAGAGGGACGTGCAGGCTTACCGGAACGAGATCGACTGCCTGGAACGCTCCGGCAAGGAACTGACAACGTGAACATCGCCATCGCGGGCGCTTCCGGATTCATCGGCCGCCGCCTGCTCAAAACGCTCGCGCAGGGCGGCCACTCGCTGCACGTATTGAGCCGTCACAAAGGAACCAATCTGCCTCCCGGCGTGCGCCTTTCCATGTGGGACCCGGTGAAGGGTCCGCCGCCGGAAGACGCGCTGCGCGATGCCGATGCAGTCATTCATCTTTCCGGCGAACCGGTGGCGCAACGCTGGAGCGAGGAAGTGAAGCGGCGCATTCGCGAGAGCCGCGTCACCGGAACGCGCCATCTGGTGCAGGGCATCGCTCTGCTTTCACGCAAACCCACGGCCTTGATTTGCGCTTCCGCCACCGGTTATTACGGCAACCGCGGCGATGAGACATTGACCGAATCGTCGGCCCCGGGCGCGGGATTCCTCGCCGATGTCTGCGGCGCGTGGGAGCGCGAAGCCGCGGCCGCTGAGCCGCTCGGCGTGCGCGTGGCGCTGATTCGCACCGGCATGGCGCTCGACCCGCGCGGCGGCGCACTGCAACGCCTGCTGCCGCCCTTCCGCATGGGCGTCGGCGGCAAGCTGGGCAACGGCAAACAGTGGACCCCGTGGATCCACTTGGACGATCTGGCGAACCTTTACGCCTTCGCGCTCGAAAACCCGGTACGCGGCGCCCTGAACGGAACCGCGCCCAACCCCGTCGCCAATGCCGAATTCACGAGCATTCTGGCCGCCGCGGTGCATCGCCCGGCGATTCTGCCCATTCCGGCGCTGGCGATGAAGCTCTTATACGGGGAGATGGCCCAGATACTATTCGATAGCCAGCGCGTACTACCTAAAGTTGCTGAAAACATGGGCTTCCGCTTCCGTTTTCCGCAACTTCCCGCCGCGCTGGCGGATCTATTGAAATAGTTGGCGTATAATAGAGACATACACTGAGAGGCGATATAGCGTGTTCCTACGTACGTTTTTCCGCTTATTTACCCATTTGCAGTTGATGCCTATCCTCGAGAGCGGCGAAGAGACGCTGGTCGGCGGGCAAGCCGTGATGGAGGGCGTGATGATGCGCGCGCCTCACAGCTATTGCGTCGCCGTGCGCAAGCCGAGCGGCGAGATTGTCACCGAACAGATGCTGCTGCCGCGCATGTCCGAGCAATATCGAATCTTCAAACTTCCCATTTTCCGCGGCATTGGAACCCTGTATCAGGCGATGAAGCTGGGCTTCAAGGCGCTGAATTTTTCGGCCGCCGCCGCGCTGGATCATCCTTCGATTCCCGTTGAGAAGCGCCCTTCGGAAAAGCTCTGGAACGGCGCCGTAATCGCCAATCTGGTCTTCGGGCTGGGAATGTTCATCGTCCTCTACAAAGTGACCCCGCTTTTTCTGGTCACTAAGCTCGAAAAGATCTATCCCGTGCTTCAGGGCCGCATCGCGTTCAACGTGGCGGATGGCCTCATCCGCATGGCCATCTTTCTGACGTTCCTCTACGCTCTCTCGCGCATGAAAGATATTTACCGTGTCTTCCAGTATCACGGGGCGGAGCACAAAGTGGTCTTCAACTTCGAATCCGGCAAGCCGGTCGACGTGGAAACCGCGCAGAAGTTCACCACTTATCATCCGCGCTGCGGCACCAGCTTCCTGTTCGTGCTGATGCTCCTGGTGATCCCCTTTAACGCCCTAATCCCTTTCGATGGATTCGCCATGAAGCTGATCGGCCGCATCGTGTTATTGCCAGTCGTGGTTGGTGTGGCGTATGAGCTGATCCGTTTCGCCGCCAAACGCCGCGGCTCGTTCCTTTCCACCATTACGGCGCCCGGTCTTTGGCTGCAGCGCATCACCACCAAACAGCCCGACGACACGCAGGCTGCCGTTGCCATCCGCGCGCTGGAAGGCGCCATGGCGCTCGAAAAGGCCCAGGGCGGCGAGCTGGTCATCGCCTAAGCATCCATGCAATTCGTTCCGAAGCTCGAGCAGCTCGAAAAGCGCTTCGAAGAGCTCAATCAATTGATGGCCAACCACGCCGTGATCTCCGACGGCGAACAGTACCGCAAGGTCTCCAAAGAGCGCGCCGATCTGGAAGAAACCGTCGGCAAGTACCGCGAGTGGAAGAGCGTGGAAGACAGCCTCTCGCAGGCGCGCGGCATGCTGCACGAGAATGACGCGGAATTGAAGGCGATGGCCCAGGAAGAGGTGGCCAGCCTGGAGCCGCAACTGGCCGCGCTCGACGACCAGCTCAAGATCCTGCTGCTCCCCAAAGATCCCAACGACGAAAAGAACGTAGTGCTCGAAATCCGCGCCGGCGCCGGCGGCGACGAGGCCACGCTCTTCGCCGACGAAGTCTTCCGCATGTACTCGCGCTACGCCGAATCGCAGGGATGGAAGATGGAAGTCACCTCCAGCAGCGAATCGGCCGTGGGCGGCCTCAAGGAAGTCATCGCGCTGGTCAGCGGCAACCGGGTCTTCAGCAGGCTCAAGTACGAAAGCGGCGTACACCGCGTGCAGCGCGTGCCCGTCACCGAGCAGCAAGGCCGCGTACACACTTCGGCCATCACCGTGGCCGTGCTGCCCGAAGCCGACGAAGTGGAAGTCAAAATCGAGCCGAAGGACATTCGCATAGATACGTTTTGTTCCTCCGGACCCGGCGGCCAATCGGTAAACACCACTTACTCCGCGGTGCGCATCACGCACCTGCCAACCGGCTTGATAGTCTCATGCCAGGACGAGAAATCGCAGATCAAGAATCGCGCCAAAGCCGAGCGCGTGCTGCGCTCGCGGCTCTACGAGCTCGAGCTCGAAAAGCAGCAGGCCGCTGTAGGCGCCGAGCGCCGCACCATGGTGGGCACGGGCGACCGCAGCGAAAAGATCCGCACGTATAATTTCCCGCAGAACCGCCTCACCGACCACCGCATCGGCTTAACGCTCCATCAGCTCGATTTCATCATGGACGGCAAGATGGACCAGGTCTTCGACGCCCTGACGACGTATTACCAAAACCAACAGGGCCAGACCGGCCAACCGCTTGTCACGCAATAATTCCGAGGCCCTTTGCACTTCAATAGGCTAACTCCTTTGCATCCCAGGATCTTGTGGGGCGCACCCCGTGGTCCGCGGCCGACCTGGTCGGCCTCTCTGGGATCGTATGGGGCTGCTTTGGCTCGGCGAAGAGCGGGTCCAGGGGGACCCGCGCGGACCAAGGGGGTGACCAGGGGGGTGACCAGAGGGTCCGCCCCGCCGGGCAAAATAAGTGCCATTGGGTTGTCAACCTGGATGCTGCCTTGTGGGGCAGCCAATCCTGGCTGCAGCCGGCTTTCAGCCGGCTCTCTTCGCTTCGCGGACCCTTCGGTTTCAACTGTCAAGCCAATTGGCCCCGCATGACCATAAAAACCGCCCTCCTCCAAGGCGTCGCTCTCCTCGAAGATGCCGCCGTCCCCGTGCCGCGCCTCACCGCCGAAGTGCTGCTCTCACACGCGCTCCGCCGCGAGCGCGTCTACTTGTTCGCCCATCCCGAACAGGAGTTGCGCGAGGTGGAGTGGCTCCACTACGGCCGCTATTTGCATGAGCGGATAAAGGGCAAGCCCACGCAATACGTCACTGGCCGGCAAGAGTTCTACGGCCGCGAATTCCGCGTCACTCCCGACGTGCTGATTCCGCGGCCGGAGACGGAGCACGTGGTGGAAGTTGCGTTGGCTGTCATACGCAAAAATTCCGCGAGCGGCGCCTGCCGGTTGCTCGATGCCGGAACCGGTTCCGGCGCGCTAGCCGTCACGCTGCAACTCGAAACCGGCGCAACCGCGTTCGCCACGGATATCTCCGCTGCCGCCACAACCGTTGCCGCGCGGAATGCCGCGACTCTCGGCGCCGCGGTGCATTTCACGGTCTGCGACCTCATGCAGGCGTTCGCGGATAGTTCCTTCGACCTGATCGTCTCAAACCCTCCCTACGTACCGCTGAAGCATCGCGAAGGCTTGCAGCGCGAAGTGCGCGATTGGGAGCCGCACATCGCGCTGTTCGCGGGCGAGACCGGATACGAGATGTACCACCGCATCGTCGCAGACGCTGTACGCGTCCTGCGCCCTGGCGGCTGGCTGGTGATGGAGCTGGGATTCGGCTGCGCCGATCGCGTGGCGGGTCTGCTGAGCACGTGGCGAGATTCGCGGATCGAGCCGGATCTGGCGGGAATTCCCAGAGTGATCGCGGCGCGCCTCGCATAACTACGGCGGCCGGCGCGAAGACACTCCCTTGCTTTACGGTCGTGGCTCTGATCGGAGCCGTGCGCGTCGGCAAGCGGTTTCACGATAGTGCCGAATCTCGCGGTCACGAATCTGAGCTATGCGCGCCCCGGCACGGATCGCGAAGCTTAGCATTAGGCAATCCCACATGCATTTCCGACATAGCGACCACATTTGGTCACTCAATTCCCCGTGGTCAACGGTTTGCGGCCCGAATCCAGGGTCAATAACGGCCCTAAAGATGCAGAGTTGATAGCGAGGTTCGGGCTGCCGCAGCACTCGAAAAGGTTGATGCCGCACACTGGATCTGACGAGGAGGAAGCATGACACCAGGCACGAAAGATCAGGCCCAAGGCACGTTTCATGAAGTGAAAGGCAAGGTCAAAGAGAAAGCGGGACAAGTGACGAATAACCCCCGCCTGGCGGACGAAGGCCAGACGGAAAAACTCGCCGGCAAAGTCCAAAAGAAAGTCGGCCAGATTGAAAAGGTGCTTGGGGCATAGTAGCATGGCCCGGCGCGGCGCACGTCGATTCGGCGCCGGTCCGGCCGCTGGCTCAAGATTCAGAAAAAAGGAAGAACGTCAATGATATTACTCATCATCATTTTATTATTGCTTTTTGGCGGCGGCGGAGGCTACTACGGCCATAGACGCTGGGGAGTCGGCGGCGGGGCTGGCATAGGGTTGGGGACAATACTAGTGATTGTCCTGATCTGCTATATGCTTGGCTTGTTCGGCTCCGGCATTTGATTGCGGAGGCAAAGCGCCTCGCTTAGTAGCCGAGGCGCACGCTTCTCGACATGAGATGGTGTCGGGTGGGACAGACGATCGTTTTTTGTCGTGTGTCAGGCGCCGTACTTTAGCGAGCCGTAACAGACCACGAAAGGCGATGCTCTGTCCCTACCAGGAGGCCTGGCCATGAGGCCGATTCTTTAGCACCTCCAGCCCATGGGCCCGCCCCACCGCTAAACCCACCAGGCGGCGGCCGGCTGCTGCCGGATCACTAGGCCGTTTAGGAACGCAGCTGCCTTTGTCAGGCCTTCTTCCGGCGACATCAGACTATCCTCGTGCTCGATCGATAACACGTAGTCGTACCCGAACATGCGCAGCGTGGAAACGAATTCCCGCCACCATCCCTCGCCGTGGCCGTACCCGCAGGTGCGGAAGATCCACGCGCGGTTGCGCTCGTCGGTGTAACTCTTCGTATCCAGCACGCCCGTCAGCGGCAGATTGCGCTCGTAGATCTGCGTATCCTTCGCGTGCACGTGGAAAATGCAATCGCCCAGCACGCGGATCGCGGCGATAGGGTCGATGGCTTGCCAGAACATGTGGCTCGGGTCGTAATTGCATCCCACCGACGGCCCGGCGATTTCGCGCAGCTTCAGCATCGTCTCGGGGCTGTACGCCACAAAGCCCGGATGCATCTCAACCGCGATCTTGACCCCGTGGTCGGCCGCAAACTTCCCGTGCTTGGTCCAATAAGGCGTCACCACCTTGTCCCACTGCCACTTCAGGATTTCGAGATAATCCGGCGGCCAGGGGCATGTCACCCAGTTCGGCCACTTCGAACCGGGCGAATCGCCCGGGCATCCGCTGAAATCGATCACCACCGGGACGCCCAACTTCTCGGCCAGCAGCACCGTCTGGCGGCTCACCTCCGCATCGTGGCGGGCCCGCGCCCTGTCGGGATGCAGCGCGTTCCCATGGCAGCTCAACGCGCTGATGGAGAACCCGTGATCGTCGAGCTTCTTCTTGAACTCGTTCAATTCCACCTTGCTCTTCAGCATCGACAGTTTGCAATGCGGATCGCCCGGGTAATTGCCTGTGCCCAGCTCCACGGTGTGCATGTCGAGATTCTTCAGTTTCTTGAGCACGTCTTCCAACGGCAGTTGCGAAAGCAGCGCGGTAAATACTCCGACTCTCACGTTTTTTCTCCTTCGAGTATTATAGCCGGACGAAGATTATTGCGGCAGGCGCGTTTACCCTGCGGCAAGCCCGGAGGCGGCCCCAGTCGGCCTGCCCCCAGGCGCCGCTGGGAGCGCACGTTGTAGCGCCGTGGCGCTGCGCAAATTGTGGGGCGGACCCCCCTGGTCACCCCCCTTGTCCGCGACCGACCCCCTGGTCGGCCTCTCTGGAGTCGCATGGGGCTGATTTGGCTCGGCACAGCGTGTCCAGGGGGTCCGCCCCACACAGATTGTCAATCCCCCCCACTCAGTTTGTCCCCGCTAAGCTGCGCCAGCGCCCATCGCGCATGCTGCGCCACCAGCTCGTCCTGCGACTCCGCCAGTTTCTCAAGCGGCGCGCGGAATTCCTCGCGGCAGCGCGCGCCCATGGCCACGGCGACGTTGCGCAAAAAGCCCGAATACCCGGCGCGCGTCACCGCCGTGCCGCGAAACATGGCGCGAAACTCCTCTTCCTCAATCGCCGCGAGGCGCTCGAGGCGCGGCGCAAACTCGCGCGGGGCGAATGCCGCGTCCTCACTCACCGGCGCGCGCCGGTTCCACGGGCACACGTCCTGGCAGATGTCGCAGCCGAAGACGTGCCCGCCAACGGCCGCGCGCCACTCTTCGGGAACCGCGGAACGCAGCTCGATGGTGAAGTACGAAATGCACCGCCGCGCATCGAGCGCGTAACCGCCCGGATCGATCGCCGCGGTGGGACACGCGTCGATGCAGCGGGTGCAAGTGCCGCAGCGGTCCGGCGGCGGCGCATCCGGCGCAATCTCCAACGAGGTCAGAATCTCGCCCAGAAAGAACCAGGAGCCGCCGCTCTGGTTGATCAGGCACGTATTCCTCCCGATCCACCCCAGACCGGCGGCGCGCGCATAGGACCGCTCGAGCAGCGGCGCCGTATCCACGCAGAGCTTCGATTCGTACGCCCCAGCAGCACGCTCGCGCAGCATCCCGTCCAGCCGTTCCAAGCCGCGCCGCACCGTGTGGTGATAATCGTCGCCCCAGGCGTAGCGCGAAATCCACGCAAGGGAATCGTCGTGCAACTGTGTGGAGTATGGCAGGGGCGTGTTGTAGAGCTTGCCCACGCAAATCACCGACCGCGCCGATGGCAGCAGATTCCGCGGGTCGTCGCGCACCTGCGCACGGCGATCCGTGAGATACCGCATCTCGCCCGCGAATCCGGCGGCGGCCCACTCGCGATAGCGGGCGCGGTCGGCCGAGGGCTCCGCCGCCGCTACGCCCGCCAGCTCGAAGCCGCAGGCGCGCGCCAGCTCCCGAATTTCGCCCGCGGTCAAACTTCGAGCCCCACCGAACGCATCAGCTCGATGGCGTTGCTCTTGCGCACCACGCCTGGCCGCATCATGTAGTCGAACTCGATGCGGCCGTTCTCCACGCGATCTTCAAAGTGCACGTTGGCGGCGCGCGCGCCCAAGCCGTCGGCGATGTCCGCCAGCGCCAGATCGTGGGTGGTGATCAGGCCGATGGCGCCGCGTTCCACCAATCCCCGCACCATCGCCTCGGCGCCGATGCGCCGGTCGTGCGAATTGGTCCCGTGCATGAACTCGTCGATCAGAAACAGCACCGGCAGCTTCCCCGAAGTCTCGTCCAGTATCTGCCGCAATCGCAGAATCTCGGCGTAGAATCTGGAAACGCCTTCCGCCAGCGAGTCCGTCACGCGAATGGATGCGCCCAGCGCCAGCGGCGAGAGCTTCATGCGCCGCGCCCGCACCGGCGCGCCCGCCTGCGCCAGCGCAACGTTGGTTCCCAGCGTGCGCAAGAGCGTGCTCTTGCCGGACATGTTGGAGCCGCTGACAATCAGCACGCGCAACTCTCCTCCCAGCCGCACATCGTTGCGGATGGCGCGCGCTTCCGCGATCAAGGGATGCGCGATCCCCTCCGCTTCGAGCCACGGCCCCTCCGCCGCGAATTCCGGGAAAGAATCGTCCGGATGCTCGTAGGCGTGGCTGGCCAGCGAAGAGAGCGCTTCGATGGCGCCGAGCGCGGTGAGCCAGCGGCGCACCGTGGGGCCAGATTCCCGCCGCCACTTTTCGGCCTCTATCGCCCAATACGGCGTCCAAAGAAAGAACGGTTCCGTCAACCGCACGAAGATGTTCTCGCGCGAATCGAGACAATCCACGATCCGTCCCAGCCGCGCGAGGCGCGCCGATGGTGGCGCCTTGGCAGGCCGTGGGTCCGCCCCGGGTGGCGTCCCTTCCGCGCCCAAAGACGACCCCTCGGCAGGCCGTGGGCTCAGCCCACGGGGAAGAGCGGCGCCCGCCCCACGCGGCGCCCCTTCCGCGTCCAAAGACGACCGCAATTCCGCCAGCAGCGGCGCGTGAAAAGCTTCGCCTTCGAGCAGCAGCAGCACTTCGGAGACCAGGCGCAATTCATGCGCCGCCTCGTCCACCGCCGCCACTACCGCTTCCATCCGCGGGCGAATCCGGTAGAAAAAGATCCCATTCACCAATAAAGCCAGCAGGAAGAAATCCCGCGCCGCAATGGCCAGGTTCTCCGGAAGCGCAAAGGCTCCGAATTCCCCGGCCAGCGCGGCGCATCCCAAGGCCAGCGATGCCATGCCGAAGATGCGGAAGGCCCACACGGCCGCGTGCAGGCCGCCCCCAGCCAGTTGCGCGGGCGCTTCCCCCCAATGCGCCAATGCCACCGGGTCCACGCCCGTACGCGCCTCTTCCGCCACCACCGCCAGCCGTTCCCGCAAGTCGAGACGGGGGCGCAGCTCTTCCACCGCCGCCTGTCGCGCAAGCACGGTTTCCGGCGGCGCAGGCTTTTGGAGCCAGCCTGCGAGCGTGTCTTCTCCTACATGCGTCCGCGCCGTGGACAGCATTTCAAAAAGCGAAGCTTTGCCGAAGATGTCGAGGTCGGGCGCGTAGGGATGGGCGGCGTTCAGATAGCGCTCTCCGGTTTCTCCATGCCCTGGCCAATCGCCGCGCAGCCGCGCCAGTCCGCGATTGAAGAAGCGTTGCGCGCGCCGTTGCCGTTCGAGCAGGCGCAGCAGCCGTTCATGCGCCACCATCAACGCTAGGAATGCGCCCAGCGGAACCAGGATCCAGAGGATAGAGAAGCCGCGGGAGAGAGCGCCCCACGCCGCGATGGCCGCACACGCCGCGGTGGCAAGGCGCGCATAGCCCAGCTTGGCGTGGCTTTGGTCCAGCCGCGAAATCTCTTCCTCACGGCGGGAGCGAAGCTCCACGTAGACGGCAGCGGGATCTTTCATCGCAGGCACTCTTATTGTCGCGCGGATCTGCCGCGTTGAGCGCCTGCGTGAATTAAGGACTTGTCGAAATAACCTCGATCTTGAGTTGGCGCACGCATTCATGCGACGCTCTTGCGCGCCGTATCGAGATTCATCCCGGCACTTTCGGCGCGGGAACGACGCGTTCACACGATTGTGAACGCTGCACGCAGAGTGCGCCACGGGCCTGGCGGCCGCTAACGTTGTGCCTCCGGCGCAATAGCTGCAAAGCGCGGGTCGCGCGCGTCCGCGATACGTGTGGCGACTACTGTTAGCTGCTAACGCTACGCGCGAAGGTAAGTTTGTGACGATAGCGGAAGGCGGCGAGACCAATGGCCAAGGCGGTTGCCATCATCCAGAAGCTCGAGGGCTCTGGCGCTACGCCGTCGACAGCTTCATATTCGCCGCTGGTGTCGCCATAACCGAAAAGCAAGTTGGTATAACTGCTCTGGGTGAGATCGAAACTGCCGGTGGACAACTTGATGGTAAAAGTAGCATCCTCAAAGATATAGGGATCGGCACTGCTGCCCTTGATGGTGCTGTTGGCGTTGGTGTATTTGTTGCCGGAGCCCGGCGCCCCGATGATTCCGCCTGCGGGCGCATCCTTGCCCGCCGATGTGCAATTCGTACCCGTGACTTTAGCGTCGCAAAACGAAAAATCGACGGTCGACCCAACCACGGTGTCCGAGAGGTTCCACGAAAGATCTGACGAGACCACGGTAAACTGTTTGAAGTTGCTGTTGATTTGGATAAACTCGTTCTCGGTCTGGGTTACGGTGATCGTGGCGCCCGTCGGGATCGTCTGATTGTTCAATTGGAACGTGAGCGCATCCAGTATCTGAGCATCCTCGGTTGGATTCGCTTCCAGGTTGTTCAGGGTAATCGTGATTGTGCCGCCGCTGACACTGAAGAGCGCCGACGCTGCCACCGGATCTACGCCGTTGACGTCCTTTGCGCCTGTGGGAGTTGCGAAACCGAACGTGGACGCATGCAGCGATCCGGCGATTGCCAGAATCCCCAACGCGAAGATGAAGCGAGTCCTTTGCATATATCCGATCAGACAATCCCATCGTAGTGGCACGAAAGCATCTAAGTCAATGAAAGCAAAGGTACTGATAGGGTCATAATGGCCCTGATTAGTACCGGTACCCATGCTATCTTTGGGTTGGCCGCCATTCCCCGATACGGTATGCATAGCATGTGGAACCCGACCCTGGTCCGCACCTCTGCGGAGTGCCGAACTCTCTGCGCGATATAGTGTTGCAGTACGAATCAATGATCGAAAGCTAAGCCGGAAGGCTTCGAGTATTCGCTTTTTATTCACCCTGTCGTTCGTCTATCGACACCTACTGACGTCTTGTCCGGGCCACCACGGAGTTGCGCCTCACGAACAGCACCGCCGGTCCGGTTCCCGTCGCCGCGGGAGATTCCGTAGGGGTATCGTCGCTGCAAGCCTACAACGCGGGCAATGGCAATTCACTTCGGGACCCCGCGGATTTCGGCTACCCGGATCAACGCCACCGCCGGCGTCGCGGCGCCATCCCATCCACTCCCTACTCCTGTACCGTTACCATCGCGGCGTCCAATGCGACGGACGCTCGGCAGACCTTGGCCGTTATGGCGCAAGTGGGCAAGTATTGACGGAGAGCTTAACAGTTTTGGGGATTATCGCCGTTCAGTGCCGTAATTCGCTCCCTTGCGGTCGCGGCTCCGTTTCGGGCTCGGCGTGTTTTCGGATGCTTACAGAGCCGCGACCGTGAGGGAGCGTTCGCCGAGAGCCGGCTCCCCCAGATTGACGGAGAGCGCGCGGTTCCATCCAACGTTTTTCTATGCGGGCCTGAGCCCAAGTTCAGTGGGACTCTATCGGGTGAAGGCGACGATCCCTCCCGGCGTGCCCGAAGGCAACCTCGATGCGACGATTCGGCTCGCCGGTTCCATCGGCAACGTTGCGCAAATCGCGGTACAGTAGCTTAACCAAGGTGAAAAACCAGCCCACTCATTGGCCGCAGATCTATCTGTGCGTCGCCCTCACAACCCTGGCCACGCTTCTGCTGGAACTCTCGCTGACGCGCATTTTTTCGGTGGTGTTCTATTACCATTTCGCGTTTCTGGCGATTTCCATCGCGCTCTTCGGATTGGGCGTGGGCGGCGTGCTTTCCTACGTGGTAGCCGGATGGAAGGCGCCGCTGGCGTATAAGCTGGGCAGCTTAAGTCTGGCGAACACCTCCCTGACCGCGCTCGCGTTGGCGGTGATTCTTCTGCAGGGCAACCAGATTCGCGTCTGGGGCTACGTGCTGATTTACTTCACCACATCGCTGCCTTTTGTGGCGTCCGGCATTATTGTTTCGCTGGCGGTTTCGGAGACTATCGAGCGCGTCAACCGCGTTTACTTCTTCGACTTGCTGGGCGCGGCGCTGGGGTGCATGCTGCTCTGGCCGATGCTCGAATTGCTGGACGGCCCAGGCGCGGTTCTTTCCGCCGCTGTGGTGTTCGCCGCCGCCGCGGCCGTCTGGTACAGCATGGCGGGGTCGCGTCGCGGGCGCGTCGCTTCCGTAGCCCTGGCGCTGGCGCTGGTGGCGTTCCTCACGTACAACAAGCGGCACGATCTGATAGGCGTCCGCCATGCCAAGGAACACACGCTGGTCAAACCCATGTTCGAGAAGTGGAACAGCTTCTCGCGCATCGCCATTGAACACGAGACCTATATTGAAGACGGCGCCGTCCGCGGTTCCGACTCCATTCGCATCGACGCCGACGCGCAAACCGGCATCGCTAACTTCGATTTCGATCGTCTGAGAGACGACCAGCGCCGTAACCTGCTCGAACACGGACCCGCGCTGCCTTACGCCATTCGCCCCGGCGCCAAGGCGCTGATTATCGGCCCCGGCGGCGGATACGACGTGGCGCGCGCTCTGGCTACCGGCAGCCACGACATTACGGCGGTGGAGATCAACCCCATCATCGCCGAGACCATCATGCAGCAGAAGTTCCCGGCGCTCAGCAACGGGCTCTACCTGCGCCCCGACGTCCATGTTCATGTGGAAGACGGCCGCAGCTTTGTGCGCCGTAGCGAAGACCGCTATCAGGTGGTGCAATTGACGCTGGTGGACACCTGGGCTTCCACCGCCGCCGGCGCCTTCGCGCTGACCGAGAACAATCTCTATACCAGCGATGCGGTGCGCGACTACCTGCTGCATCTCACCGACGATGGCCTGGTGGCATTCACGCGCTGGGGATTCGACCCGCCGCGCGAATCGCTGCGTCTGGTTTCGCTGGCGATGCGGGCGCTGGGCGAGATGGGCGAAGGCGCAGCCGCGCAACATGTGATTGTGGGACGCCAGGGTTCGGTGCAGGGATGGGGCGCGCAGGACACGGTGCTGATCTCGCGCAAACCGTTCCCGGCGGGCGATATCGAGCGCGCGCTTACGCTGCTGGCGGCTTCCAAAATGGAGGCTGTTTATTACCCCGGCAGCGAGACGCGCAACCCGTTCCGCGATCTGCTGCTCAGCCCCGACCCCGCCGAATACCAGCGCCAGTACGCCTTCGACATCACTCCCGTAACCGACAACCGCCCGTTCTTCTTCTATACCGTGCAGCCGCGCGACCTGTTGGCGTTTGTGCGGAAGGGTTCGACCCACGCCGCGGACTACAACGCCGTCAATAAGGCGATTCCGCTGCTGTTCGCGCTGATGGGCATCAGCCTGGCCGCCACGCTGCTGATTCTGGCGCTGCCGCCGCTGGTGCTGGGCGCGCGCCTGCCGAGCCATCGCGGCGTGCGCGGGTTTCTGCTGTACTTCCTGTTCATCGGCGCCGGATACATCCTGATCGAAGTCGCGTTGATTCAGAAATTCGTGCTGTTCCTCGGCGAACCGGTGTACGCGCTGACGGTGGTGATCTTCTCGATGCTGGTCTCAAGCGGCATCGGCAGCGCCTTCAGCAAGCGGTTACTGGGCAACAGCGAAGGCCGTCTGATCAAGGCGCTGGGATGTATAGCG
This sequence comes from Bryobacterales bacterium, assembly GCA_003135055.1. Lineage (GTDB taxonomy): Bacteria > Acidobacteriota > Terriglobia > Bryobacterales > Bryobacteraceae > PALSA-243. The sequence goes on from PLDF01000330.1 coordinate 36,592, forward strand.
CTGCTGGCGGCGCTTTTGGCGCTGCTGGTCTCCCAAACGCTGACCGCGCTGGTGTGGCTGCCGTTGCAGTTGAAGATTGCGCTGACGGTGGCGACGATCGCCCCGCTGGGCTTCGCGATGGGCATGCCGTTCCCCACGGCGCTACGCCGCCTGGAGGAGTGGCACGCCCCGTCGGTGCGGTGGGCATGGTCGCTGAATGCGGCGTCGAGCGTACTGGGGTCGGTGGGCGCGCTGATGTGCGCCATCTATCTGGGTTTGATGCAGACGCTGATCATCGGCGGCCTGTTTTACCTGGCGGCGTTGGGCGTGTTGGCGCGGGTCCGCATGGCGCAGGCGGCGGCTCCGGAGCCTGGGCCGGGACGGGTGGTGCTGGCGCAGTGAGGGCGGTTCACTCGATACATCCCTATTTGGACTTCGATGCCGGCATGATCGGACCGGTATCCTCCTTACGCCCCGCTCGGGACGTCCACTCAAAGATCAAAGCGGCGGAAGCTGAAATCCCGCAACCGTTCTTCAAGGAGTTCGCGGGCGATATAGACATCGTTGGCAAGGAGGTCTCGAAAGGCCTTCCGCAAGTCGGCCAAATGACCCTTGCCAAAAAGCAATTCGCCACTCCAACCGTTCCGCGAACTTCCAGCCCATTGTTCTTGGCGAGTCGCCTCGCCCGCAGATCGTTCATAAGCGCAATCTCAGCGCGAAGCTCTTTTCCGAGCAAGACCGTGCTCAGTTCGCCGATGCCGAGTCGATGCTTCAATGACGCTTCAATCAGGCCGGTGGGGTTTTGAATCGGCTTTACCTCGATCCAATCCGATTTCGCTACCTGGGACGCGCCCGGCAACCTAGCGCCGGCAACCACGATCTCGGCATACACTTCGCCGGAAATGTGGAGCCGGGGATAAAGCTTTTTGAGTGGATCGAAACAGCCGATCTTGGCCAGCGCGATCAGCAGGGAGCAACGACAATCACACGCCTAGCCGGTCAATCGACAGGCGTTCTTCCGCAAGATCGGCGCTGCCGTAACGCAAGGGTGGAACACCGTGGTGAGCGGCAAAGTCCATGAAAGCGGCCAGAGGCGTCTGGCACAACTCCGCGGCCCGGCCCAGGGAAACCTTGTCCTCACGGAAGAGTCCGAGCGCGAGCAGACGGGCGGCATCCTGAGCGACATTGCGGTCGTCGAGATCGGCGGCCTGAAGGAGAGCCGCGGGCAACTCAAGATGGATGGTTTCCATAACCACAACTTAGCGTAAAGGGATGCCGTTGTAAATCCCTTGGAACCCGTCGAGCGAAACGGCGGCGGCTCTCCTGGTCTCTTCCATGCCGACCGCGCTGGCGGCCCACGCGGCCCAACGTCGAGCCTAGTTATTGCTGGTCGGATTCGCCGGCGCGTTCTTCACATACTTATCGAACCAGGCGAACTTCTCGTATAACACGTCTTCGATGGTCTCTTTGGCGCGGTATCCATGCGCTTCGAACGGCAGGAACACCAGGCGGACCGTTCCGCCGTTGCCGCGAACGGCTTCATACATGCGCTCCGACTGTATCGGGAACGTGCCCGAATTGTCGTCCGCTTCGCCGTGAATCAGGAGTAACGGCGCCTTGATCTTATTGGCATACATGAACGGCGACATCTTGATGTAAAGATCGGGAGCTTCCCACAGCGTACGGCGCTCGCTTTGGAATCCGAACGGAGTCAGCGTGCGGTTAGGCGCGCCGCTTTCCGCGATGCCGGCCCGGAATAACTCGCTGTGGGCCAGCAAAGTATCGGTCATATACCCGCCATAGCTGTGGCCGCCCACGCCCACGCGATTGGGGTCGGTCACTCCCATCTCCACTCCTTTATCGATGGCCGCCTTAGCGTCCGCGACTACCTGTTCGACGAAGTTATCGTTGACATGATCGGGGTCGGAACCGACGATCGGCATGGCCGCGTTGTCCATTACGGCATAGCCGCCGAGCGCGAAGAATATCTCGGAGTAACCGCCGATTTCCGTGAATCGCTTAGAAGAGCCGCTAACCTGACTGGCGGTATCCGCATCGCTATATTCATAAGGATAGGCCCAGATGACGGTCGGCAGCTTAGTCCCCGGCTGATAGTCCGGAGGCAGATAGAGAGTGAACGAAAGCTGCACGCCATCGTTGCGTTTGTAAGTCACCAGTTGCTTCCGCACTTTTCGCATCAGCGGTTGCGGATCGGTGAAATGCGTGATCGCGGTACTTTGCCCGCCGGCCGTGCGGATGAAGTAATTCGGCGGCTCGGTCGGGCTCTCGCGCCGCGTCAGAAACTTGTCGCCATGCGCGTCGAGCAGCCCCTCCACTACCTCGTAGTGATCGTCGTCGCACTTGAAAAGATGTTCGGTTTGCTGCGTCTTGACGTTGAAGCGATCGAGGAAGGGATGGTCGCCCGTTGGCGACGAACCCGCGCCCGTCAGCAGAATGTTATCGCCGTCGATCAGCATGGCGCGCTCGCCATTCGGCATCGGCGTTGTCAGCGGCGTGCCAGGGTCGCGATAGCGGTCCTGGTTGTTGCGCGCCCACATCATTTTGGCCGGTTGGCCGGGGTCGTCCAATTCGACGTAGAACGTCCGCACCTGCCGCTTGCTGCGGTTGAAGTCGGAGACGAATGCCAGGCCGCCCTTGGCGCCCATTTGCAATCCCTGCGCGCGTTGCTCCGTCTTGACGATCTCAATTGGCGCGCCGGTGAACGGCGCCTTCAAGGCGACGATGCGGTCGCGATACTCCGCGCTGGTTTTAGGATCGCCGCCGTCCAGCGCCTCGATCCAAACCAGGGTTGCAGGCGCGCTGGGCCGCCACGTGATGTTGCGAGGCCCGGTGAGCACGCCGTTCATGGGGACTTTGTCCTCGAGCGGCAGGCTTGCGACTTTGTGGAGCACCTTGCCGGCGCGGTCCCAAACTTCGATCTCTTTGGGGAACGCATTCGCGGGATGAAGATAGGAGAACGGCTTGTGAATCGTGGTCACCAGCAGATTCTGGGCGTTCGGCGAAATCTGCGCCGAGGCGATGATTCCAGCCTTGCCAACGGGCGTTACTACGCCGCCGGCAAGGTCCACCATGGCCAGTTGCGAGGTGGCGTAATACTGGAAGAGATCTTCGTCGTGCGGATTCTGCAGCATGTCCTCATAAGTAGCCGCGGGAGCGCCGCCGCCGAGACTTTCCTGCACGTGCGGACCCGCGGGCGCCAGACCTTCCCGGGGCGCCGGACCGCGGTTCGCCTTCACCATCTCCACCAGCATGGTCTTACCGTTCGGCATCCATTGATAGTCGCTCGCGGCGCCGCCACCCCCGCGTCCACCACCACCGGCGCCGCCCATGACGCCGTTCAGTTGGACGCCATCCACTTTGTGCGTCTTTCCCGTGGCCGTATCGCCGATCCAAAGCTCGATGCCGGTAGCCGTCGTGTTGGTAAACGCGAAGCGGCTGCCATCGGGGCTCCAGCGCCCCGGACTCAGCTTTGGGTTGGGAGGCAGATCGACGGGAATCTGCGTGCCCGCGGGCAGCTTCCGCAACACCAGCTTCGAGTTGAAGACCACGTTGTGCAGTCCGTTGGTCCTGGGATTGATGCGCATCCCCGCGATGCGATGCATCGGCTGCGCCAATTCGGCGATGGGCGGATAGCGTATCGGCGTGGCTGATAACGCATAGTTGTTGGTTGGGCTCACGGACAACGTCGGGGTTCCCGGCGCGTTCAAAATATCCATGACGTCTTTCTGCGGTTTCCGGTACGGCTCGGCGCTGAACAGCGCGACGGAAAACAGCGAAAGCGCAAGTAAGGCTCTGGCTAACGGCTTCATAGGGGTTACGGAGATCTTATGGAAAATGGGGGCGGAAGTCAAACGGGGAGGTTCCTGGGGAGCTTTCCCGGGAGCCTTCCCATCGCCGGCAGGATCACCTGATCCGAATTACCTGCTACAATGATACTCATGGAGCCACATCACATCCAAGAAATCCTGGGCGGCCCCCGCGTTTTAGGCAAGCCGGTCAGATCTCTGCTGGAACTAAACGACGCCGTGGAGCGTGGCTTGCCCAAAGCAACCCTACGCAACGTGGCGCGGCGCGTTTTTTCGGATGCCGCCGAACAACGCGTCCTGATGCACCGCGTGGTCCCGGAGGCGACGTACAAGCGGCGCCGGGATCTTCTAAGTCCCGCGGAAAGCGGACGCACCGAGCGCTTGGCGCGGGTGGTTGCCATGGCCGAAGATGTTTGGCACGATCGCGACCGCGCCCGGCATTTTCTCACCACGCCTCATCCGGAGATCGGGGGCAAAACACCCCTCGATGCGGCTCTGACGGAATTGGGAGCGCGGCAGGCTGAGGAGGTCATGGCCCGCATCGTCTATGGTCTCCCGGCATAGCGGTTCGCTGCGGGCGTTCCGCATAGCCGATATGCGGCATACCATCTTCGATGGGACAGGCGCCATGCTCCACGGCGCCCGGTGGAATTCTCCCGGACGGCGCATTATTTATGCAGCCGAAACCTACGCGGGCGCGCTATTGGAGATCCTGGTCCATGCCTCCGGCAACGTCCCGAAGGGCCAAGGCTATATCGAGATCGAGATTCCCGCCGCCTTGTCTATAGAAGAAATCGCGCCGGAGGATCTGCCGCGGTGGGATTCGCCGTCGTTTGAAGCTGCGCGAAAGTTCGGCAATCGATGGTATGACGAACGCCGTACGCCGGTCGCGATCGTGCCATCGGTAGTCACTCTGGTAGAGCGGAACGTTCTCATCAATCAAGAGCATCCCGATTTTGCCCGCATTCGGGCGAGCGAGCCACGGCCGGTGCGCTGGGATGCGCGGCTTTGGAAAAGGGCATGATCAAGGTTTCGGCCATGCGCGAGCCCCGCTCAGCCGGTTAGCCCCAAGCCATATCTCTTCAAGAGTCTCGCCAACCGTGGAGCGTCTTCCGCCAGAGAATCGTCCCGAACAACTGCCAGACCGTCTTTCGCGCGGTTGTACACGGCCACGCACAGCGCCGAATCGTCGTGGCGCGATCGATAGAGGATTCCGTCCGGCTTGTCGGGATGCTGCCACAGGGCGCGCGACCAAAGTTGAGAGCCTGCGTAGTCGCTGCCGCTTGACAACTCCGCCGTCACTCCCAATCGGACCAGACCCGGACCGTGGATCGGCGCGAGCCGTAGCTCGCGGCGCACTTCCACGGTTGCGATCGAGCGCCCGGCAAGGTCTTCGAGCGAAACAATCCGGACAGGCGGATTCCGCAGAAACGTCTCGGCGAAACAGATCTCCATAGTAGTTGCGAGATAGCACACCCGGAATCGGCCTTCGGGATCGTCGAAGCGATGAATGGGCAGGCGGCCGGAAGCAGGGCCGAAGCAGAGCGCGTTCCTGGCTCGCGCGTGAATTCTCATCCAGCGACTGCCGGCTCGCACACGGATCGACGGAAGCCGCTTCGGTAGGGCTGGATCCGGTTTCATCGACCCGGCTTAGGCCGCTTGCTCTCCAAACGAAGCAGCCAAGTCGATCGCCTTTTCGGCATGGCCGGCTTTCAGCGCTTCGAGGATGGTCTTACCTCCCAGCGCCGGCGCGGAAGCCATTAGCGCCGAGAGTTGGGTCCAGGGACTCTGAATCTGAAACGCCTGAAGTACGCCCTCAAGACCGCGAATCACACCGTCGGAAGTGAACTGGCACGCCGGATAGAGGTACTCGCCGGACCCGTTCGGTACCGCTAACAGGGTGCCCCGGCTTCGGCGCTTATCCACCGCTTGCCGCGTGATGCCGAGCACGCTCGCTACCTGGCTGGATGTAAGAGCTCCGCCGGCATCCGTCAATAATTCCCGCTTCACGGCCACGCCTCTTGCCATCGCTTCCACGAAGGGATCCACCGCGGAAAGATCGACGCCGAACGGCGCGAGGTCCGATAGCAGTGAAGCGACGCCGCCCATATCGGTCGGTGAGGCCAGGGCGGCTTTGAGGGCTTCGAGCGATGCAGCATAACTCATGCGTTCCAGCATTTTCACGGATCGTTTCAGGAATGTCTGCGCCAGGGCGTTGTCCGCTGGATGCCTTTCCATTGACGAAGCGCGATCTGGCATTGCGGCCGTGCTTTGATTTGATCTCACTTACCTCCACCCCATCCCTAGTTTACCACGTCCGTCACCCCCACGCTCAGACACCGACAACTACGAGGCCCGCCGACGTGGCGCACGCACTCATGCGTGCCGCGTTCACAATCGTGTGAACGCGCCGCTACCCGGGCCGGCTGAACGCGCCCATAACAGCCGCGATAGCCCGCATAATGCGGTCCTGATCCACGGACGCCGGCAGCGGAATCGATAGAACCGGAGCGTTGGTACGAGGGTCGCGCGACACCAGGCTCGAAAGGCCCCGCTCGATCGGTCCGTTCGGGCCGCCGCCAGCCTGCGCGCTTTGCGCCACGGCAGCCAGAGACTCAAGGAATCGCATTCCGGTTTCGATCAACCCGGCCGCAGCCCGTTCGAAACCGGACTGTTCGAAACCGGACTGTGGCGACGCGGGTTGGTCTCCGGCAGCCTGTTGCGCCGCCGGAACAGGCGGCGTCGTCGTTGCGGATGCCGCCGCGGATGCCGCTCCGGATGCCGCCGCCGCGGACTGCACGGGCACAGCCTTGGACGGCGGTTGGTCGATCACAGGCTTTGGCCGCTCAGGCTGGTCCGCGAAAATTTCCTTCACCGCCTGGAGCACGCTCTTCCGTCCCAGCGCCGCGAAGCTCACCTCGGCGGTTGGTGAATCGAAGACGCCCGCGAACAGGGATTTCTTAAGCTTCAGCGTTTCCCACACGCGCTCTTCGATGCTGCCCGTAGTCAGCAGATGAACCACGTGAACTGGATGGGCTTGCCCCATACGGTGCACCCGGCCAATCCTCTGCTCAAGGCGCGCGGGGTTCCAGGGAGGCTCGAAATTGATCACCGCCGAGGCCGCCTGGAGATTCAGCCCAACGCCGCCCGCATCGGTCGAGAGAAAGACTCTGCACTCCGCATCGCGCCGGAATTTCTCCATCAGCGCGCCGCGATTCTTCGAAGGCACGCCGCCGTGCAGAGAGACGAATCCGATGCCCAGCTTGGCAAGCTCCTTGCCTGCCAGATGAGTCATCCGCTCATACTCGCTGAATACCACCACCTTGCGGTTCTCTTCGATAGCCAGCTCGCGGACGATTTCGCGAAACTCGGCGAGCTTGGGCGAATGATTCGTCTGTTTGTCGAACAGAAACGTGGAATCGCAAAGCATGCGCATGTTTTGCAGGCAGCACAGGACGCGCCGCAGGTCCGTCTCCGACAGCCAACCCTGCCGTTCCCATTTGCGCATCAGAGATCTGAGGATGTCGCTTTGTTCCCAGTACGGCTCCGCCTGTTGCGGGGTCAGGGAAACGTGTAGAATCTGGTCCGTGCGTTCCGGCAGATCTTTGAGAACCTCCTGCCGCGTGCGCCGCAGCAGAATCGGCGCCAGTTGGTCGTGGATGCGATCGAGTCCGCGGTACCCAATCAGATGGCCCTTTTCGTCTTCGCTCCGGTGTTCGTGAAGGAAGCGGAACGCGGGGCCGAGGCGGCGGCCGTCAATGAACTCCACCACCGAAAACAGCTCCTCCAGCTTGTTCTCGATGGGCGTTCCGGTCAGCACGAAGGCATAGCGGCTCGTCAGTTGCTTGATCGTGCGGGCCGTGGCCGTGGTCCAATTCCGGATGCGCTGCGCTTCGTCCAGAATGATCAGGTCGGGCGCCAGCTCCTGCATGTAGCGCACATCCTTGAGCGCCAGCTCGTAGCTGGTCAGGTTGAAGAATTTGGGCGAGGCATAGAGCTCCCGCCGCCGCGGCAGCAATCCGTCGATGATCTGGGCGGGATGGTCCGTGAACTTCTCGATCTCCGTTTTCCACTGGTACTTCACCGAAGCAGGGGCTATCACCAGCACTCTGGCGATCCCGCGGCGCCGCCGCAGCATCTCCGCGGCCGCCAGGGCCTGCACGGTTTTGCCCAAGCCCATGTCGTCCGCCAGCACAACCCGGCCCCGGCAGGCCGCGAAGATGGCGCCGCGCGTCTGGTAGGGAAGCAACTTCGTCTTCAGCACTCCATCCAGCGGATCTTGACCCCGGCTGAGTTTCGCCAGAAGCTGCCGTTCGAGTTCGAGCCCTTCGGCAATTTCGTTTTCGCGGTCGATGTATTCCAGCACGTCGCTGTAGATCACGGCGTCAAGATCGGCGCCGCGAAAAGCCTCCATCACCTCATGAAAGCTTCGAAGATGCTCTTTCCGCAGCAACCCGGCCGGGTCGAAATACTTGCCGGCCAGCGCCAGAAGCGCGGGCGATGGAGCGGCAGGCAGGCGCAGCCGGATATCGATGGTTTCGCCGTACTGCAATGAGATGGAAGCCCGCGAGCGCACGTACTCCCTGCGATCGAGTACATGACCATGCCGTTTCCGCAGCCGTAATAGAAGCGCTTCGATGTGCTTGCACGTTCCCAGGGTGTTGACGCCGAAGTCCGGACACGAGCAGTAATTCTCGAACAGCCCCGGACCGCGCATCGCCACCCGGTAAGTTTTTCCGCTGGCCGACTGCACGCGATAATCGCCAAACGGCTCCCCCCTTGGCCGTTCCAGAATCTTGGCAATGGCGCCCTGCGCCCGCTCCCGCCGCTCCGCAATCTGCTGCTCGATTAACATGCCGGTGATTCCTCGTCCACGGATTACGAGTCAGGATAGCAAAGCGCGCCGCCGGGTGCTTAAACGGATTCGGGAAGCAGTGTGAACCGCGTTCGTGGGGCAGGTTGGCTAACCTGCGGCGGATTGGTTAATCCGCCTCCAGGAGTTACCCGCGCATCCCGACATCGCTGAAGGAACTGGTTGTTAGATGTAGAGACTCAGAGCCCGCGTTTGCCTTACTCGCAGGGGCGCGGCGCGTCAAAGCCCGGCAGGCGGATTCATAACCCTAAAAACGGCGGTTGAAACGCCACTCACGAGCATGGCNNACCCATTGGGTGAAGCACGCCGCAGAGGGAAACCTCGACCGGTCATAGACTCGCCGTCCACCCTGGCAGTCACCTGCCGTTTTTAGGATAACTGATCCCGGAGCATAACCGGTTCCGGATGCTTTGCGAGTCCATCGCGTCCGTGTTGGGGCCGGAGTTCGCTCCCGCGGGCTTGCTTGATACGCTACCCGAGGCGCGGCGGCGCGTCTTTGCTCGCCACTATCCCGGTCTGGCTGGCCAGCGGCGTGGCGGAACGGGGCGGGGCAAGAGTCGTTGAGTCGGGGCCAACGCGTCCGGATTTTCCTTGACTCCAACGTTTTGACCGCTGGCATACTCTCGACCTGGGGGTTGGGCAAAGCGGTTCTATCGTTATGCGCGCTGCGGATTTGCCGGCTGGTTCTCGCCGAGGCTGTGCGCGATGAGGTTGAAGAGAACCTTCTGATCCGCTTAGCCGGGATTGATTCCGGGGGCGCCAACCGCGTGTTGGATAACTATGCCCGTTTGATCGCGCTGATGAAGCCTGAGGTGGCGCCCTATCCGGCTCGAGCGGAGGTGAAGGCGGCATGCCATCTGATTCGTCATGCAGCGGATGTTCCGGTGCTGCTCTCCGCCATCGCGAGTCGCCCCGATTGACTGCTTACGCACAACACGAAACATTTCACGCCAGCCGTTGCGCGGCGGACCGGCCTGCGAATTGCCACGCCGCCTGAGTTTTTTCGCGCACTCTCGACGAGCCTCTCCGATGAACGCCACAGGCAGCCACCGCCGTGAGCGCTCCGGCAACGCCCCTCAGGTTTCCTTGCTCTATGAACGACGACGTCAGTCGGCGCGGGTGCTCTTCCGATGAACACCGCAGGCAGCCACCGCCGTGAGCGATCCAGCGGCCGGGACCGCCGGAGCGCCAACAGCCAAAGCGCATCTTTGCGATTACTTCGACCATTTGCATTTGCTTCGATCACCGTGCTAGCATAAATACAGTCCCGACCAAAAGGAATTCACAAAATGCCACAAGGAACACTGGCGCCGACGCTTCCCTCCGAGGCTGAAGCGATGCTTGCCAAGGAAACCAGCCGGGTTCTCGCTTCACGTAAGCAGACGGCGGAGCCGCTCCGGCTTCGCATGCTCGACGATCCCGCGAAAGGAACGGTAAAGATTCCGGCCTCTGCCGTACGCATGCTGCTTCACATTCTGGAAGAGATGGCGCGGGGGAATGCCGTCACGCTGATCCCGGTACACGCCGAGCTCACCACGCAGGAAGCGGCGGACATGCTGAATATCTCGCGGCCCTCCCTGATCCAGCTTCTCGACCGGGGAAAAATCGAATTTCGCCGCGTAGGCACGCATCGGCGCATTCGATTGGAAAGCCTGATGGCATACAAGCGCCGCGCTGACGCCGATCGGCGGTCCGCACTTGCAGAACTGGCGGCCTATGACGGCGAATTAGGCATCTGAATCCGTGGCCGCGTTCACCGCCTTTTACGATGCCAACGCGCTCTATCCGGCGGAGCTTCGGAACCTGCTCATGCATCTGGCGCTCACAGGGCTGTTTCGACGGATCTCGAACCGGTTCAACCCAGGGCGGCGCCGCATGACGATGGGGCGGTGGCGCGTTGCGCGAGTTCGATCCGAGGCGGCGCGCGCCGGCGCCACGCTAGTACTGCAGCGGGAAGCCGCGCCGAATCCGATGACAACAGCCGGCATATTGTGTTAGAAATGAATCGAGTAGAGAGAAGCCCGCTTAGTCGCCGCGCAGGAGAAAAGAAGATGTCCCTGGAAGAGAACATCCAGCAGTTGCGCGACTCGCTCGCCGTCACATCCGCGATGACCTTGCGCCACGAAACGCGCGTCAAAGAGCATCAGGAGTGGCTCGAAGATAACGAGTTGGCTTTTGCCAAGCATCGGGCGCTGATGCTCGAATTCGACCAGAAGATGACCCAGCTCGCGGCAGCGCAATTGCTTACCGAGGAAAAGCTCCAGGGGTTGGTCGACGCCCTTCGGAGAGGCAGCAACGGTCACTAGCCCTCCTGCCGCGCCTCACGCCTTCCATCGCCCTCGTGTGCAGCCAAGCCCCAGCGGCTGATTCCCGTGCGGGCCGGGTGGGTAAAGCCCGGCCGGTGAGAGAAACGAAATGCCACGCACTCTCACCACCCGCACCGCGCGCCGCATGTCCCCGCATGTCCAAAAACCCGCAAGACCAAATCAGGCTGACGCCCGGGCGGCCAGCGCAAGGCCCACGCGGACCGCTGCCCCTGTTCCGCCACGACGCTCAGGCGGGCCGGCCTGGCGGCGGAAACCCGGCCATCCACCTCGGATCACAAGCGGCAACACGATGCCTGCCCGACTAACGCCAACGGGCCACATACAGTGTGGGTCACATAAGTCACGGCGGCGGCGACACCCGCCAACCACATCAGCGGATCTCTGATTTCGATTCATACTTGTGCTACTGCCGGGATAGGTTACGCGAGCGACACAAGGTACGAAAGCTCATACCGGAACGCGACTGACCATCAGGGGGCGGCTGATTGCGCGTTAACATGGAGCAAGCCGCTACAGCACATGCCCGATACGCCCGAACAGAAGGCACGCCGTGAAATCGATATCAATCTGGCGGCAGCCGGGTGGCTCGTCCAAAACCTCGACGAAATCGACCTTACCGCGGGCCGCGGAATCGCAGTGCGCGAATTCCAGATGAAGCCTGGATTCGGCTTCGCGGACTACCTCCTCTATTTGGATCGCAAAGCCCTCGGCGCCGTCGAAGCCAAGCCTGATGGAACGCTCAGCGGCGTTGAGGCGCAGTCCGCCAAGTATGCTGCCGGGCTCCCGGACAACCTGCCGGCGCACAAACGCCCTCTTCCATTCCTGTTCGAATCCAATGGGTCCGTGATCTACTCAACCAACGGCCTCGACCCATCGCCACGCAGCCGGCAAGTCTTCAATTTCCCGCGCCCGGAAACGCTCGGCGAATGGATCGCACAGCCGGCGCAGCTTCGCGGCCGTCTCAAGCATCTTCCGCCCCTGGATGAGGGCCGCCTCTGGAAGGTTCAGGCGCGCGCCGTTCGCAGCCTCGAAGAGTCCTTTCGCCGCGCTGACCGGCGGGCCCTCATCCAGATGGCGACAGGCTCCGGCAAAACGTTTACCGCCGTCAATGTCGCATACCGGCTGCTGAAGTTCGCAGCGGCCAAACGGATACTCTTCCTCGTAGATCGCGGCAACCTTGGAAAGCAGACTGAGGATGAGTTCGCCAACTTCGAACCGCCCGACGATCCCCGCAAGTTCCCAACCCTATACACCGTACAACGTCTGAAAACCAACTCGATCAATCCCGCGGCCAAGGTCGTGATAACTACCATTCAGCGGCTCTATTCCATGCTGAAAGGCGAGGCCGAGTTCGACTCTGGCAACGAAGAAGGCTCTGCGTTCGATTCCGCCAAACCCTGGCAGGGTGCGCCGCCGGACGTTGTCTACAACGCCGGCATCCCTCCCGAGTTCTTCGATTTCGTCGTCGTTGACGAGTGCCACCGGTCCATCTACGAGCTTTGGAGCCAGGTGCTGCTCTATTTCGACTGCTTCCTCGTCGGCCTCACTGCCACCCCTGCCGGCAAGACCATCGGATTCTTCAATCAGAACCTGGTCATGCAATATGGGCACGATGAGGCCGTGACCGATGGCATCAACGTCGATTTTGACGTGTACCGCATCCGCACTCGCATTACCGAGCAGGGCGCCACCATCGTTGCCGGAGACACCGGCGTCTACGTAGACCAACGCCATAAGCTCACTCGGCGCGAGCGCTTAGCGCTCCTCAGCCAAGACCTGACCTACACCGCTAACCAGCTCGACCGCGACGTGGTTTCCGAAAGTCAGATCCGCACCGTGCTCCAGCAGTTCCGTGACGCAGTGCTGCCGGATGCCTTCCCCGGCCGCAGAGAGGCGCCTAAGACACTGATTTTCGCCAAGGACGATTCCCACGCCGATGATATTGTCCGAATCGCACGCGAAGTCTTTGCCGAGGGAAACGAATTCTGCCAGAAGATCACCTATCGCACCGGCTTTACCAAGATCGCAAAGAAGGTGGCGAACGACGATGGCACGGAATCGGACGTCGTCGAATGGGTGAAGACCTCCAACCTCACTCCGGACGAGATCCTCGCCAATTTCCGCAACAGCTTCTATCCACGCATCGCGGTGACCGTGGATATGATCTCCACCGGCACCGACGTCAAGCCCATCGAGTGCGTCTTTTTTCTGCGCAACGTAAAGTCGGCCGGGTTCTTCGAACAGATGAAGGGTCGCGGCGTACGCGTCATCTCCCCGGACAAGCTGCGCGCCGTTACCCCGAGCGCCAAGGTCAAGGACCGCTTCATTATCGTGGACGCCGTCGGCGTATGCGAGCAGGATAGGACCGACTGCCACACGCTGAATCGCAAGCCTTCTGCGACGCTCGAAGAAGTGATGACTTATGTCGCCCAAGGCGGCACCGACCCCGAAGCCCTCGTCACCCTGGCCGGCAGGCTGGCCCGTTTGCAGAGGGATTTCAGCGCGGATCAGCTCGCGGAGCTCAGAGACCTGGCCGGCGGCAAGTCTTTTTCCGATCTCGCCCACGACCTCCTTAACGCGTGCGACCCGGATGTCCAGCGCGATGCCGCGAGGGCACAGCTTAACATCACCGGCGAACCGACCGAGCAGCAGTTAAGCGCAGCGGCTGAGCGGCTCGCCCAAACTGCCGTCACGCCTTTTCTCAAGGCCGCACTCCGCCGGCGCATCCTGGAAATCCGCCAGCAAAACGAACAGACCATCGACCGTCACACAATTGACGAAGTGCTCTACTCCGGCTTCGACGCCGCCGCCGTGGACAAGGCCCAGGCGAAAGTCAGGGATTTTCGCGCGTGGATTGAGGAGCACAAGGACGCGCTCACCGCGCTTCAGGTTCTTTACGCCGGGACGCGCCCGCTCAAACTTTCTCTCAGTGACCTTCGGCAATTACGCGACGCACTCTCTCGCCCGCCGTTCGCCACCAGCCCCCAGCAACTCTGGCGGGCTTATCAGGCCGTGGACCCAGACAGAGTCAAGAGATCGGGAGGCAACGTGTTGACCGACCTCGTGAGCCTCGTCCGCCGCGCATTGATTCCGTCTTTCACTCTTGTGCCGTATGCGGAAGAGCTTGCGCAGCGTTACAATGCATGGCTCATGGAACGCGCGCCACAAGAGCGATTTACTTCCGAGCAACGCGAGTGGCTCGACCGCATGGCGCACCATATCGCAACCAGCCTCGCCATCAAGCCGGAGGACTTCGAGGACGGGTGGTTCGGCCAACACGGCAGCTTGAGCCACGCCCACCGGCTGTTTGGCGACAGGCTCACCCCGCTCATGGATGAGTTGAATGAAAGGTTGGCGGCGTGAGTAGCGAGTCTGGCGCCCGAGTGGAACTGCCACTCGGTTGGGAGAATCCCTTGCTGGCGGAAGTAGCGCAGATCAATCCCCCGCTCGACCGCTGTGTGCTTGGCGACGGCGTCGAAGTGAATTTCATACCGATGCGCGCCGTCGAGCCAGAAGGCGGAGGCTTGGCTAGTCCGGAAGTAAGATGCTACGGACAAGTCAAGAAGGGCTACACAAGTTTCCTGTCCGGCGATATCATCATGGCGAAGATAACGCCGTGCATGGAGAATGGTAAAACGATTGTTGTTCCGGAATTGCCCGGCTCCGTGTGTTTCGGTTCAACGGAATTTCACGTACTCCGTCCGGGACGGGGTATTGAGCCCCGTTGGATCGCAAGCTTTCTCCTTCAACAAGGGACCCGCCGCGCAGCGCAGCGCGCAATGACTGGTGGCGTGGGGCAGATGCGAGTCCCGTCGTCGTTTCTGGAGGCAATCCGAATCCCGCTCGCGCCAGTTCGGCAGCAGATCCGCGTCTCAGACGAGATAGACGAACTATTCTCGGACCTGGACGCAGGCGTAGCCGCGCTAGAACGGGTAAGAGCAAAGCTTGCCCACTACCGCGCCTCGGTCTTGAAGGCCGCGGTGGAAGGAGCGCTAACCACCGAATGGAGGCAGCAGCACCCGCACACCGAGCCGGCCTCGGAATTACTTAAGCGCATCCTCGTCGAACGCCGACGCCGATGGGAGAACGAGCAGCTCCGCAAATTCGAAGAGAAAGGCCAGAAACCACCAGAGAACTGGAGGGCGAAATACAGTAACCCTTCTGCACCCGATACCGGAATCCTACCGGCGCTCCCTGAGGGCTGGTGCTGGGCAACGGTCGACCAACTTACTTCTCTAGTTACGAGCGGTTCACGTGGTTGGAAAGAGTACTACGCAAAGAACGGCCCCGTCTTCATCCGCTCGCAGGATATCCGCACGGATCAGCTGAACCTTCGTGATGTTGCCCACGTGTCTCCCCCGAAGAACTCCGAAGGAGTGCGCACACAAGTTAGAAGTGGGGATCTCCTCGTGACGATCACCGGAGCGAACGTCGCGAAGGCCGCACGCGTCGTAGGCGAATTGTCAGAGGCTTACGTCAGCCAACACGTGGGTTTGGTTCGGCTCCTCGATCCTGCGCTCGGAAAGTTCCTTCACATCTACGCCATCGCGCCTTCAGGCGGGAGGAAACGATTGTTAGCCGCAGCCTATGGCGCGGGAAAACCGGGCCTGAACTTGGATAACTTGAGGGAACTCCCGGTTCCGTTGGCCCCCATCGCTGAACAAGAGGCAATAATCGACGCGGTCGAGGACGAACTCTCCGTGATGGAGCACCTCGAAGACGACTTCGACGCCAAGGTTAAGTCCGCGCAAGCGCTGCGGCACTCTATCCTGCGCCACGCGTTTACGGGCCAGTTGGTGTCGCAGGATTCTGACGACGAACCGGCTTCGGAGCTTCTCAAACGCATCGCGGCGGAGCGCGAGAGTCGCGCCTGCGGCGTCGGTGGCGCGAAGCGCGCGCCTATCATCATGGGTGCGCCCCGTCGCGCCGCGGGCGGCCCAAGAAGACAACGAAAGTAATCTGATGGACGCTTCCCAAATCGGTAAACGAGCCTGGAGTTATGCTGGCGTTCTTCAGGACGCCGGCCTCTCCTGCTTCGAGTACGTTGAGCAACTCACGCTGCTGCTCTTCCTCAAGATGGCTGACCAGCTTACCGAGCCTCCCCACAATCGCGAGCCTCTCGTACCGCGCGCGCTCGGCTGGAAGGCGTTGCTCCCGCTCGACGGCGCCCCACTGGAGGACAAGTACCGTGACATCCTCGAAAAACTTGCCCTCAAGCCGGGCATGCTCGGTGTCATTTTCAAGAGCGCGCGCTGCGAGATCCACAACCCGGCCCTTCTCAAACAGCTCATCGTTAACCTGATCGACAAAGTGGACTGGCTCGCAATGCCAGTGGACGTCAAAGGCACGATCTACGAGGAACTCCTGCAGCGGTCGGCGCAAGAGTCCTCGCGCGGCGCGGGTCAATACTTCACGCCCCGCCCCGTGATTCAGGCCATCTGCGAAGTAATGCAGCCTAGCCCGGCGGACCGGATCTGCGACCCCGCGGCGGGCACGGGCGGGTTCCTTTGCAACGCGTACAACTATGTCCTCGAACAATTCGAGAAGGACCTTGACCGAGACGAAAAGCGAGCGCTCCGGGAAGAGTTGGTCGAGGGCATGGAGCTTTCACCTAAAGTAGGGCGCATGTGCGCCATGAATCTTTACCTCCACGCGATTGGCGGCAACAAGGTCGTCATCCATGCGGGGCACGACAGCCTGGCTGCGTCGTGGAACAAAGAATACTCAATGGTTCTGACGAACCCGCCTTTTGGTAAAAAGCAGAGCTTGCTATTCGTAAACGAGGAAGGCGACACGGAGAAAGAGGATCAAGTCGTTCTGCGCGAGGATTTCTGGACCTCGACCAGCAACAAGCAGCTCAACTTCGTCCAGCACATTTACACGCTGCTGAAGATCGACGGCCGGTGCGCGATGGTGGTACCAGACAACGTTCTGTTCGAGGGTGGCGCGGGCGAGAAGGTGCGGCGCAACCTGCTTCAGAAGTGCCGGGTTCACACACTGCTGCGCCTGCCAACTGGCATTTGGTATTCGCCGGGCGTGAAGGCGAACGTAATCTTCTTCGACAAAAAGGAGGGACGGGCAAAACCGTGGACCGACAAACTCTGGGTCTACGACCTCCGCACCAACCAGCACTTCACGCTAAAGCAGAAGCCGATCAATCGGAGCGACTTCGACGAATTTGTAGAATGCTACAGACCGGCATCGATGCACAAGCGGAAGCCCTCCTGGAACGAAGGCAACGCGGACGGTCGCTGGCGCTCCTACGGTTACGAAGAATTGCTCAAACGCGACAAGCTCAGCCTCGATCTCTTCTGGATCAAGGATAAGAGCCTGACCGATACCGACTCGCTGCCCGCGCCCGCCGTTATCGCCGCCGAGATTGCGGACGATCTGGAGGCGGCGTTAGCCCAGTTCACCAAGATCGCGGCTAGGCTTGCGAAAGTAGGCAGAGGCGATCCCGTCGGAGCCGAAACTCTTGGTGATCGCGTGAAAACCGAACTCTGACCATTGGGCACTCAACGAACTACAGCTGCCGTAAGAAGCCGAGCGGCGGGGAAAACGGCGCGACCATCGGATAGGCCATCGCGGACTACGGTCTCGTTGCAACTTGACGGCCGGACAGCCGTCGCCGGCTGCCCGCTCTTTAGGAAGACATCGGCACAAGCCCGCCGGAGCCCGTGTTGTAACTGCGTCTTTTCCTACCGATTATGCGCTCACCCAAAACCAGAGTGACTCGAAATCAAAAAATCTTTCCGCCTTAGATACACGAACTTACGCTCAACTTAGGCTAACTCCCCCTTCCCCGCGTAGTAACTTGGTATTAGTGCATATCTCTTCACTCTTGTGGGGCAGCCAATCCTGGCTGCAGCCGGCTTTCAGCCGGCTCTTTTCGCTAGCGGACACATCGGCTTCCACCGCTGCCGGCCACGCGTCGCTCCCACTCAACCCCGATATGCCAAACGACCCTAGTCCCATTTCCGAACACTCCAAATCCGCCCCAAATCCCCGGCCGCCCCAGCCCCCGCGGCCAGAAACGCCTGCGAGCCTCCTTTCGCTGAAGCCCAACTACGATATACCAAACGACCCCAGTCCCATTTCCGAACACTCCCCAGGCGTCAAACTTTCCCTATCGGCCCAACCCGAAGCCCACGCCAACCGCCGTGAAATGAAAATCGGCGCCCGCGTCGAATTCCGGTCCCCACGCCCTGCGCCAAGAATGCATTTGACTGAATCGGCGCCCGCCTGATACCGTTAACATATATGTATTGTCGGCTCCCGAGCTTTGGACTGCTGGCCCTCGCCATAGCTCCGCTCTGCGCCCAAACCCCTGCCAATACGGAATTTTTCGAGAATCAGATCCGCCCTATACTTGCCGACAGGTGCTACGGATGCCACTCCTCGAAACTGAAAACGCCCATGGGCGGTCTGGTGCTCGACACCAAGGCCGGCGTAAAAAAGGGCGGCAATGGCGGCCCCATCGTCGTTCCGGGCGACCCCGGCGCCAGCCGTCTGTGGAAGGCTCTGACTTATAACGAAACCGAGCTTCGCATGCCTCCCACCGGCAAGCTGCCGGACGACAAGATCGCCGCCTTTGCGACTTGGATCAAGGCTGGCGCACCCGACCCTCGCGAGGACGCCCCGGCAGGCGCGGCCCCGGCCCCCACCGCTCAGAAAGGTATGGATATCGAAACCGGCCGTAAATGGTGGGCCTTCCAGCCTGTCGTGCCGCTCGCTCAGCCGAAAGTGAAGGACAACACATTCGCGCAGCGATGGACGAAGGAAAAGATCGATTGGTTCGTTCTCGCGAAACTCGAGCAAAACAAGCTCAAGCCTTCGCCCGCGGCCGACCCCGCCACGCTCATCGAGCGCGCCTCGCTCGACCTCACCGGTCTGCGTCCCACTTATGCGGAGGTACAGGCATTCGTCGCGGATAAGTCGCCCGGCGCCTATGAGAAGCTGATCGACCGTTTGCTCGCCTCGCCGCACTATGGCGAGCGCTGGGGCCGTTACTGGCTTGACGTGGCGCGCTACGGCGAGGATAACCCCACTTCGGAAGCCACCAATCCGCCTTATCCGTTCGCGTGGCGCTATCGCGATTGGGTGATTGAAGCGATCGACAAGGACGTTCCATACGACCAGTTCGTGAAGCTGCAGCTAGCAGCCGATCAGATGCCGGACACGCCGCGCGACGACCTGCGCGCTCTCGGCTATTTGGGTGCGGCGCCGATTTATCACACCGATCTGCGTCTTTCCAAAGACGTCACCGAAACCATCTTCACCGACGCCTGGGATGAGCGCGTCGACGCCGTCAGCCGTGGCTTGATGGGCCTGACAGTGGCGTGCGCGCGTTGCCATGATCACAAGTTCGATCCCATTCTGACCAAGGATTACTACGCGCTCGCGGGAGTGTTCGCCTCCACCATGGCAGCTCCCCGCCCGATGGCCGATGTGGACAAGGAGACCGAGCAGAAGTTCATGTCCACTTCGGTGCGTCTCTTCTATCTGAGTTACCTCGCCAACCTGATGAACAATGAGCCGGGCAGCAAACCGGAAGAGGCGGCGAAGAAATCGGTCCAGTTCACACAGGAAATGTTCAAGGTTCGCGATTCGATGGCGTTCCTGAAGGACAGCCATCCGGAGATGTGGACTTACTTGGATAACCTGGCCAAAGCGCCGCGGTTTGCGAATCCACGTCCGCCCGCGACCGCCGCCGCGCCCACCGCCGGTGGAGGCCAAGCCGCAGCCGCCGCAGCTCCCATAGCCGGTAGAGGTCCAGCCGCGACCGCCGCCGCGACCATCGCCGACGGAGGCCCAGCCGCGCCGATCGCCGGTGTCGGTCAAGCCGCGCCTGCGCCACGCCGTATTCCCCCAGCCGCAGCCGCCGCAGCCGCCAGACGCCGGCCGGGAGCTTCCGATCTCCCGTTCACGCAATCCGTTTTCGATGCGGGAATCTGGATCAACGGCTCCGATCCGGACCTCACGGTGGTCGATATTAAACCCGGCGAACCGCGTGACATGAACATCCTTCCGCATGCCAACGTGGCCGCGCCCGGGGCCCTGGCGCCGCGCCAGTTCCTGACGGTGCTCTCAAACGGCGACACCACTTTCAAGCAGGGCTCGGGGCGTCTCGAGCTCGCTGACGATATCTTCACGCAGGGCGCACCGCTGGCTGCGCGCGTGATCGTGAACCGCGTCTGGAATTGGCATTTCGGGAAGCCGCTCGTGGCGACGGAGAGCGATTTCGGCACGCAAGGCGACAAACCGACGCATCCCGAGCTGCTCGACGATCTCGCTGCGCGTTTCATCGCCAACGGCTGGTCGCTCAAGTGGCTGCACCGCGAGATCATGCTGTCGGCGGCTTATCGCCAATCGAGTCATCCGCGCGCCGATGGTCTGGCGGCCGACGCCACCAATAACCTGATCTGGCGCATGAATCCGCGCCGGCTCGACGTAGAGGCTTATCGCGATAATCTTCTCCAGGTATCCGGCGATCTGGATGAAAAGAAGCCGGCTCTCTCCTTCGATCTCGACGCCGCCGACAACCATTTCCGCACCGTCTATGGGCGCGTCAGCCGCGGGCGTCTGAATACGGTGCTCGCGCTGTACGATTTCCCCGACCCTATGATGACTGCTCCGCAGCGCGATCTTACTACTTCGCCGCTGCAGCAGTTATTCGTCATGAACAGTCCGTTCATTCAGGAACGCGCGGCATCTCTGGTCAAGCGCGTGGAATCCGAACCTGACATCGCGGTCAAGATTCGCGATATGTACCGCGATGCGCTCGGCCGCGACCCCACGCCGAAGGAGCTGGACCTGGCGCAAAGCTATCTGGATAAGGCGACGCTGGCCCAATACGCGCAGGCGCTGCTGGCAACCAATGAGTTTATTTTCTGGCCGTGATTGATCTACTAACATGATATCTACTAAGTTCCCCACTAATAAGCCGAACCATCTTTCCCGGCGCGAGTGGATCGCCTCTCTGACCGGCGGCCTCGGTTCCATCGGCCTTCTCGGCATGTTGTCGGAAGAGCAGGCGCGTGCGGCCGCATCGGTTGGCGCCGCGCCGCCGAAGTTTCCCAATTTCCCTCCCAAGGCCAAGCACAACATCGTGCTCTTCATGGTGGGCGGCCCCTCGCAGCTCGACATGTTCGATCCCAAGCCGGCGCTGCTGAAATACCAGGGGCAGCGGCCCTCTGCGGTGGATCTCCGGACGGAGCGCACCACCGGCGGCATGTTGCCCTCGCCATTTGAGTTCAAGCAATACGGGCAGGGCGGCGTTCACGTCAGCAGTCTGTTGCCGAACCTCGCTTCCACCATCGACGACATTTGCGTCATCAAATCGATGTACACGTTCAACCCGACGCACACGCCGGCGCGCAGTCTGTTCCACACCGGCAATATCGCGGCGACGCGGCCTTCCATGGGCGCGTGGATTTCATACGGACTCGGAAGCGAGAACAAAGACCTGCCGGGCTTCGTGGTGCTGAGCCCAGGCCAGAGCGGCGGCGACGGACTGGCGCGCGCGGGCTTCCTTCCCGCCCAACATCAGGGCACTCACTTCGACGATTCGGTGACTGAGCCGGATAAGATGATCCGCTTTCTGCGGAATAAGGATCTCGGTAAGGACGAGCAGCGGCGGCAGTTGGATCTGATTCAGGCGCTGAATCAGGGGCATGAGCGGCAGTTCGGGCAGGACGAATATCTGGAAGGCCGCATTGAGTCCATGGAGACGGCTTACGCCATGCAGTTCGAGGCGACCGATGTTTTCGATGTTCGCAACGAGCCGGAGCCGGTCCGCCAAGCCTATGGAGACACGCCGTTCGCGCACGGCTGTCTGCTGGCGCGGCGTCTGGTCGAGCGCGGCGTTCGCACCGTGCACGTCTACTACGGTCCCGGCCAGCCCTGGGACGACCACTCGCACATCAACAAGAATCTGACCGAGCGCTGCCCCGATATGGATAAGGCGTCGGCGGCGCTGATCAAAGATCTGAAGCAGCGCGGGCTGCTTGGTGAAACGCTGGTGGTATGGGGCGGAGAATTCGGGCGCACGCCGGTTTCCGAAAGCGGCGACGGCCGCGATCACAACCCCTACGGCTACACCATGTGGATGGCCGGCGGCGGCATCAAGGGCGGCATAGCCTACGGCGCGACCGATGAGCTAGGCTACGCCGCGATCGAGAACGCCGTGGCGGTGCCCGATTTCCATGCCACTATGCTGCACTTGTTGGGCATCGATCACAAACGGCTGACGGTGAAGTTCCAAGGCTTGGACGCGCGCCTGACCGGCATCGCCGGCAATGTGGTGAAGGGCATTTTGGCGTAGGGATTCGCTCTGGGATGGTCCATTTTGATGGGCAAACTTACTGCCTCACCGCAACCGACAATCGGAGTCCGAGCGAGGTAAGTACAGAGTCCAAGCTGGTTAGTGAAGGGTTGCCCGATCCCGACAGCATACGATAAAGGTTCTCCCTGTTAAGGCGGGCTCGGCCTGATAGTCTTCTGATTCCGCCCTGAGCCTCCGCGACATCCCGAAGCGCCAGCAGAAAAACATCTACGTCTCCGTCGTCGAGACATGCAGTTAGATATTCGGCGGCAGCCTGCGGGTCCTTCAAGGACTCCAGTAATTGTTCTTTATATGATTCAGTCTTTACCATTGAGGTAGTCCTCCCAAAGCGCGCGCGCTCTCTGGATGTCCTTGCTCTGAGTCTGTTTGCTTCCGCCCCCAAGCAGAATCACCACAGACTGCCCATCTCTGCCAAAATACACTCGGTACCCTGGCCCGAAGTCTATCCTTAACTCTTCGACGCCGCCGCCCACCGATTTCGAATCGCCGAAGTTGCCCAATCGGATGCGGTTAAGTCGTGCGCGAATAATCGCAGCCCCGCGCTTATCCTTGTTGGAATCGATCCACTTAGAGAACCGGCCGCGATAGATGCGAAGCTCAATCGGTTCATCCACTCTTTCATAGTAGCGCATAAGCTACCGCCTCCGCTGCACCATTAGGCTGCGAACCTACGGACACCGCTTGGCCGTGAGCAACTCCTTTTGCTCATCCAGCAGCCAGCAGCCGGCGGCGGTCGCGCTGGCCACTTCCGTGCCGTTCCAGTTGATCTTGACCGGCAGCCACGCCTCCGGGAGAGTCAGCTTCATCTGAGCGATGGCGCGGCTGACCACCTCGACCTCCTGCAAGTCGGGCAGATATTGCGCGCGTACCCGCGCGGTCACCGGTTCGGCGCGCGGCGCCATCTCGATCTTGGTTTCCAGCCGGATATGCTCCTTGCCCCGGTGCACCATCGCCACGACAGGCTTCTCCTCGAATGTCCCATACAGGATCTGCGCGAATTCGGCGGCGTTCTTCAGTTCCTTGCCGCCCAACTCCACGAGGCGGTCGTTGACCTTAAGCGGCCCCGCATATTTGTCGGGCAACGACGTGACCACCACGCCCGGACCCGGCTCGGCTGGATTGTATCCGAACGGACCGATGCCCAGCACCGCGTTCGAGCCGAGCGGCGGCACACGCGTGGAATCCAGCACGTCATTGCTCTCGGCCGGGTCGAACTTGGTCACTTCCACCCAATAGCAGCGTGTGAACAGAGGGCTGCCGGTCTCGCAATCCGCGGTGGTAGGGAGCGGATTACGCTGATGCGCGGCCAGCCATTCGAAAATCTCCGCGGGCCTCGCGGCGGACAACTCGCGCCACTCCAGGTTGAATCCGGCTTTCTGCAGAGTCTTGCCCAGCGGCTGCTCGTCCTTATTGGCGAACAGCCACAGGACCGGCAGATTACCGGTGTTGGCCGCGAACAGGCGATTGCTGTCGATGGCTGCGCGCGGACTTCCTCCAATCGCCGCGGCAGCGGCCCAAAGATCGGGCATGCGTGCCGCCACGTAGAAAAGCGTGGAAACCGATGCGCCCTGGGCCGCCAGATAGACGCGATTGGCGTCGACCGGCAGCCGCTTCCCGGTGTCCTCCACTGCCGCGGCCAAGGCTTTGATGCGTTGATCGGCGCTCTTGCCGGCGCTGTCGGCGGGAGGTTCCAGAAACTGCCAGCCGCGCTCGGCGCACGCAGCCTGCCAGGTTTTGGTATCGCCGCCCAGCAGCACCAGCAACGGCGATTTCGGAGTCTGCGCGGCAGCGCCGCGAGCCATCAGAACCGCTAACGCGAACAGCAATCGCGGCGAGGGAGACATCTCAACGCACCAGGCGCGCGTGGATGCGTCGCGCCAGTTTCTCAATTTCTTCGGTCTTCTTCAGACTGGAGAGCGAAAGCACGTGACGGTCGTTCTTCTCCAGTTCCTCCTTGAGTTGCTCGGCCAGTTCGATGAGTTGGGCCGCGTCCTTCAGGTCCTTGGCGTGATCCGCCTTCAATATGTCTTCCTGTTGCTTGGCCGTGGGTGGCTGCGCCCCCTCGTCGTCCGGGTGCCGATGTTGCGGCGGTGGCTGGGGAGCGACCGACTGCGTCAGCGCCAACGCCATCGCCGTTATCGCTGCCCAACGTAATGGAAGTTTCATATTTCCCGCAGTCGTCAAAGCGACGCATCTTTGTAGGAGTAACTGGTGTCGACGCTGGTGTATTTGCGGCCATCCAGTTCGACGTACGGATAGACGAAATAGTTCAACGGCGCTGCCTGCTGCTTCGGCGTCAGGATTACATCGCGGCCTTTGCTCAGCTCCACGCGGTTTTCGTCGTGCGCGCCGAAAAAGTACTCGCGCTTGGCCGGATTCTTGGCGGCTGCGGACGCATCCACCGGCACCCAGCCGATACCCTTGGCGTAAAACTCAGC